>NZ_JAUOSO010000008.1:0-209475 GCF_030548905.1 Shewanella sp. 2_MG-2023 | reverse complement strand
TTAGGCCTGCCGCCAGCGTTCAATCTGAGCCATGATCAAACTCTTCAATTAAAGTTTTTTTGAAACATTCGAAAATGCTTCGGCTCAATGAATTCTGATTACATTATGCAGACTCGGAAGAATCTACATCCTGTTTGTTACATATTGCTATGAACACTCATCACTTACGTGATTCAGAAAATATTGATAATAATTTTGATTGCCACCTAAGTGACAATTTCGATTAACTCAACACCTGTGAGTGTCCACACAGATTACTTGATAAATTGTTAAAGAGCGGACTCGGTAACTAGCGCTAGACGCCTTGTTCCGTGTCAGTGGTTGCGCATTATAGGGAAAACATTTTTTCCCGCAAGTGCTTTTATTAATTAATTTAAAAAAAACCAACCAAAAGCGTACTTTTTGAACGTTTAGAGTTAAAAATCATCATTAAACGTTCATTTTGCATTTTTATGACAGTTTAAGAGCAAACTTTTACTACTTGGTTAGCTCAGTAAGGTAATTAGGTACATCCGCAATGCTATCTACAACTACTGTCGCAAGCTCAATTCCTGCTTCATCGACAATTTTGCCGCTTCGTACCAATATAGCGGTATTAATACCAGCAGCTTTTGCAGCGCGAATATCGTCAGCTTTATCACCAACCAAAATAGAGTTAGCCATATCAATTTTTAAAAACTTTGCTGCATCTAATAACATGCCAGGTTTAGGTTTACGACAATCACAATCTTGTTTGTAATCCCCTATACCTTTAACTGGATGATGTGGACAATAGTAGATACCATCTAAATCGACACCTTTATCTGCAAAGTTCCAATCCATCCATTCTGTTAAATGGTGAAAATCATCTTCTGAATACATTCCACGCGCAATACCAGACTGATTAGTGACAACAACGATCTTGTAGCCCATTTCTTTAAATGCTAAACAAGCTTCGAAAACGCCCTCTATATACTCAAAGTCATCGACAAGGTGAACATATCCCTTATCAACATTAATGACTCCGTCACGATCTAAAAAAACGGCTTTATCCACGATACCACTCCAAAATTCTTTATTATTGCGATTATCCCATTACTGAGAAAATTATGCACTTGTATTATAAAAGGAACATTTTTTACTGTTGTACTTTATAATGCGTGCAGTAAAGGTTACCCTTCCGTAGATATTTTGTGACACTTATATAAGAAGTAATGAGTCAAATAAAACCAATAATTCATAAAACACGCACTCAGGCGGTTGTTGAAGTACTTAGAGAACGCATTTTGTCTGGTTATATAAAAGCAGGCGAACCTCTAAGACAATCAGCTATTGCTGAGCAGCTCAATGTAAGCCGTATTCCGGTACGTGAAGCATTAGTTCAACTAGAAGCCGAGGGCTTAGTTAAATTTGAAGCGCATAAAGGTGCAACTGCGACTGAACTTTCTGTAGAGCAAGTCACAGAATTATTTGAATTAAGGGTTATGATTGAAACAGACTTACTTGCAAAGGCTATTCCTAACTTGCAAGAAGAAGACTTCGATAAAGCTAACAAAGTACTAGCTCAATTAGAGTCGGCATTAAAGTTACAAGACTCCGTGGCAACATGGAGCGAACTCAATACTCAGTTTCATACCTGTTTATACGAAGCCGCGAACAAACCTCATACACTCGAAGTCGTCCATGGATTGAACACTAATTGCGATCGTTATATTCGTTTGCAGCTATTATTAACCGGTGGGATCCCAACTGCGGAAAAACAACACCGCGAATTATTCGAGTTATGCAAAAACAAAGATATCGATAAAGCGACCCAGCTTTTGCGAGAGCATATTTTACATGCCGCAAAAGCGATAAAAAAATTAGTTATTCAACAAATCGATGAATAACACTATTTTAGTGTCGTTTTAGAAACAATTTAATTTTTATTTGAGAGATAAACACATGCAGTATGCTCATATTACCGGGTGGGGAAAATGTGTCCCACCAGCAAAATTGACCAATGACGACTTAGCCACCTTTATGGAAACGTCAGATGAGTGGATTAAAACTCGTACTGGCATCAGTGAAAGACATATCAGTCATGTGAACACATCTGAGCTTGCTACTGTTGCTGCGCAAAATGCATTATTAGCTGCAGGCATCGATGGTAGTGAATTAGATTTAATCATTCTTGCTACTGCAAGTCCTGATACGCTTATTCCAAATATTGCCTCTACTGTCCAAGCTAATGTTGGCGCAACCTGTGGCGCATTTGATATCAATGCTGCATGTAGTGGTTTCTTATATGCCCTTGGTATGGGTAGCTCTATGATAAAAAGCGGCCAAAATAAGAAAATTTTGGTGATTGGCGCTGAACGCTTATCTTTTTATTTAGATTGGTCTCGACGTGAAACTGCAGTCTTATTTGGCGACGGCGCAGGCGCGGTTGTGATTGAAGCAAGTAATGAACCTGGTGGCGTATTAGGCTATGAGCTGAATAATGACCCAGCTGCACGTGACATTTTGTCTTCGGGTTTCGGTACTCAGATGGATCGATTTGACTCATCTTCTTTAGATTTCTTTATCAACTTAAATGGTCAAGAAGTCTTTAAGCGTGCTATTCACGGCATGGGCGGACTCAGTACTAAGGTGCTGGAAAACTGCAACATGAGCAAAGAAGATGTTGACCTTGTGATTCCACATCAAGCTAACGAACGTATTATTGATACCTTAATTAGCCGCATGAAAATTCCAAAAGAAAAAGCTTTTGTTAACATCGCTAATTATGGCAACACATCTGCAGCGACGATTCCAATCGCGATTTGTGATGCATTAGAACAAGGTCGAATGACCTCTGGTCAAACAATTTTATCTTGTGCATTTGGCGCTGGACTTACATCAGCTGCGTTACTGCTAAAATGGGGCGAGCGCACAACGCCAATCAATGCGCCAACAGCTGAGCTTCCACCATGTGAAGTGTCGGCATTAGAGTTGATTAAACCTGCTGTGGATTTCTTTACTAATCGTAAGTAGTCGCTACAGCGGTTTTCAATAATAAGAAACCAGCTTAATGCTGGTTTTTTTATACCCAAAAACCTTCAACCTCGCATTAGAAAATTCACTCATATTGATATAAATTCTGCAGCAGACAACGTATTAATGTCGCCAATGGAATTAACTTGTGCAACAAACAATTCAGCACAAGCCAATGCATCTGTCAGTGCATCATGTCCTGAATATGTCGGTAAACCATAGCGCTGCCGACAGGCATCTAAACGCAAACTCCCCTCTTTCAATACATCATGTTGACGCAGTAATCGCTGTTTCTCTAGTGCCAGCGTATCGATAAAAGGAAGCTTTATAGCTCTACCGTTGGTTTTAAATAAATGGGATTGTAAAAAAGCAATATCCATGGGCGCATGGTGTGCCACGAGTATATGTCCTTTAGTTTTCTCAACAAACCATTCCATGGCTTGGGTTAATGTTAACGCGCTAGATAAATGATGATCAACAATACCGTGTACCGCAGCACTTTGACCGACACTGCCGTCAATATTAATCATGATCTGCTGCGCTTTGGCTAATGGAATCGATAATGGCATTGAGCTTGGTTCAATAGGAACGATACCAATACTGATGATTTGGTCTTGTTGAGGATCGAGTCCTGTCATCTCAAGATCGATAGCCATTAATGGTGCTGATGTTATTGGCTTATTAATCACACTCAAGTAAGCCTGTTGGTATTCAGATAACAGATCACTTTGGCCAAACATTTCATAATACAATCGCGCTTTTAGCCATAATTCGTTCACAGATTAATAGCTCCGCATAAATTTCATTCGCAAACCAGATTGCGCGTCATGAACCACTTTAAAGGCATCCCGTAGTTGGTGCCGTATAAGCGAAGACATCTGTTGAGGCTTTAAGTAATTCGTCACATCTTGCTGACTGGTATATTGTTCGCCCTGATTAGCAAGGCGCATATGTGCAATAAATTCATGCGCATCTGCAAGGTTTAACGCATCTTTACGATTAATAATATTCGCGTCCATCAAAGCCCGAATACGCTTTGGGGTATTCACTTCAGTTATCCCAGCGCTTAATGCATACACGCGAGCAATATCATTAATTAACGCTACGCCTTTATGCTTTAAGTCCATCCCTTTTACTTCACTACCATCACGCTCAAGTACGAATTTTCTAAAGAAGCCTAATGGCGGCGATTCAACCAGAGAGTTACCCGCCATTCCAGCAAGGAAAATGTCATTATCTTTAGTGCGCTCAAGCACATGGTTTTGCAATTGCTCGAATAAGTTTTGAGGGCCATACACCGCGCGCATATCAAAAAAGATACTTGCATGCATCAATGCCTTAGGCTCAGGTGCATTTAACCAACTTTCGAAATGACGCTGCCATTTATCAAGTGATAATCGCCATTTCGGGTTTTGCGCCATAATATCGCCTGGGCAATAAATATAGCCACACTTATCAAGACCTTCACACACAGCATGGGATAAAGCATTGAAATAACCTTTAGCATGTTCATCGGGTTCATGAGCAAGCAGTAAACCATTATCTTGGTCGCTACATGCAGCTTGATCTTGTCTACCTTGAGAACCAAAAGCTAACCAACAAAAAGCCATTGGCGCTGCACCTAGTATTTGCTGGTTTAGAATGATCAAACGTCGAGTTAACGCATCCGTTACCGACGTTAATACACGGCCAACTTCTTCAGCCCTTGCATCGGCACTGATCAGGTTTTGCAGTAATACTGGGATTTGTTTACTGACATTAATCAAACTATCAATATCTTGCTGTCTTTCAATTTCCCCAATGAGCAATAAAGGTTGCGAGCTTTGGCCACGCAGAATATCGGTACTGGTCAGCATCCCAACTGCAGGCGCTTCAGTGTTATCATCAATGGGGGTTTCAGCCATGATAGGTAAATGGTGTATTCCATGCTCACTCATTAAAAGCATCGCTTCAAACACTAATGCGTTTGCCGATAGCCTTTTAGGATTAGTTGTCATTGCTTGATGCACTGCTAAACTGCCATCGAAACCTTCAGCTAATACACGGTTACGTAAATCTCTATCAGTTAAAATGCCAATTAATTTATGATTATCTATCACTAGTACTGATGACACTCTTGCCAGACGCATTTTTTTAGCCGCATCACTTACACTGGCATGGCAATCAATCGTTAAGGGATCAACTGACATCAGGCTATTAACCCGATTGGTAGTGGTTAAGTCTTTGGCTTTAAACCTCGCTTGGTGACGCATTCTTTTTGCAAATGCACGATTAAAAAACCGATCAAAGACTCTGCTTTCACTTCTTAAATAATTGAATGTGTCTGGATCAAGGTGATAAACAAGACTATCTTCTAGAATTTGCACCTGATTACTGACTTTTTCACCTGACAACAATGATGGAAAGCCAAAGTAATCACCTTCGCCTAACCTATCAAGCAATTCCCCCTGCTCATCTCTGACTTCAAACGCACCACTTCTGACAATGTATAATTGCGGGTGACTTTCATCTAAAGGTACGACTTTGCTCGTTTTACTGTAATAGCCGATGGTTAATTGCTGGCAACACCTGACTAAACTTGAATCGGAGAGTGAATCAAATGGCACTAATGCGGAAATAAACTGTTGTATTGGTTGAAGCTCGCTATCATCTTTCATATTAGCCTCATCAGAAAACTCAATTTGTCAGGGTATTGATAGACCTTGTTATATTGAACTATACGGAATTGTTTAATTGAGCACTATTCGACTTAAGGTTAGTGATAAGGTTAGTGATAAGGTTAGAGATAACGAGTGCGATGTTATGAATAATCATCAAGTTTTCAAAAACAAAAAGAGCGCCGAGGCGCTCTTTTTAATGAGTGAGTATTATCAACTCATGCATCATGATTAATGATCTTGTGCTTCACCTGATCCTTTAGGGAAACGAATAGATTCAACCATTGCAACCACATCATCAGGAATTTTCTTAGTCACTTTAGTCACTGCAAATGCAACACCAAAGTTAATGAACATACCGACCAAACCAAAACCTTCTGGTGAGATACCTAAGAACCAGTTATCGCTAACGTTGGCACTTGGATTAACAAACTTAAAGTAAATAATATAAGCCGCGGTACAAAATAGACCAGACAACATACCGGCAATCGCGCCTTCTTTATTCACTGTTTTAGAGAAGATACCCATGATAATCGCTGGGAACAGTGATGATGCAGCAAGACCGAATGCAATCGCCACCACCGCAGCCACAAATCCTGGAGGATTAATCCCAAAATAACCCGCCATTACAACACCTAAACCAGCGGCAATACGGGCGTATTTCAGCTCCTCTTTATCAGAAATATCTGGCATTAAATTCTTCTTCAATAAATCATGTGAGACTGAAGTTGAAATAACCAATAACAAACCTGCTGAAGTTGAAAGTGCTGCCGCTAAACCACCCGCTGCAACCAGTGCAATAACCCATGCTGGTAAAGAGGCAATCTCAGGCGTCGCTAGTACCATGATATCGCGGTCAATCTTCATTTCATTGGCATCGCCATTGGTGTAATAGATGTTACCGTCACCGTTTTTATCATCCCAAGTAATTAAACCTGTTTTTTCCCAGTTCTTAATCCACTCAGGCGCAGCCTCATAAGATACACCTGTAGAGTCTGGTCCATTAATGGTTTCAATCATATTTACACGAGAGAAAGCCGCTAGAGCAGGAACAGTAGTATACATAATAGCAATAAAGACTAATGCCCAACCCGCTGATACACGTGCATCTTTCACACGAGGTACAGTAAAGAAGCGAACAATAACGTGAGGCAAACCAGCCGTACCAAACATTAATGCACCCGTGATAAAGAACACATCAATCATGCTCTTTGAGCCTTCGGTATACTGGGCAAATCCAAGCTCTGCCGACAATCCGTCGAGCTTATCAAGTAAGTACACCCCCGTGCCATTACCTGCGGCATCCACCATTTCAGCACCAAAGCCGATTTGTGGTAAAATATGACCTGTCATCATCACTGAGATGAAAATTGCTGGCACCATGAAGGCGAAAATCAACACACAATATTGAGCAACCTGCGTGTAGGTAATTCCTTTCATGCCGCCTAATACCGCATAGAAGAACACCACAGCCATACCAATATATACGCCGGTTTCTACATCTACCTCTAAGAAGCGGGAGAACACCACACCTACGCCACGCATTTGACCTGCAATATAAGTAAAACAGATAAAGATGGCACACATGACAGCAACTGTACGTGCAGCTTGTGAGTAGTAACGGTCACCGATAAAGTCTGGCACAGTAAACTTACCAAACTTACGAAGATAAGGAGCCATACATAGCGCTAGCAGAACATAACCCCCCGTCCAACCCATTAAATAAACTGAGCCGTCATAACCTGTAAAAGACACAATACCTGCAAGCGAGATAAATGATGCCGCTGACATCCAATCGGCTGCCGTTGCCATACCATTCATTACTGGTGGAACCCCACCACCAGCAACATAGAATTCTTTAGTTGAACCAGCACGAGACCAAATGGCAATACCGATATATAGGGCAAATGTGACCCCAACAATGAGATAAGTTAACGTTTGAACATCCATGATTTATTCCTTAGTCTTCGTGTACGTTATATTTTTTATCTAAAGCATTCGCTTTCGCTACATACACAAAAATTAGTGCAACAAACACGTACATGGCACCTTGTTGTGCAAACCAAAATCCTAATTTAAACCCCATAAAGGTAATTTCGTTTAGTACGTCCACTAATAAAATGCCGCACCCAAAAGATACAAACGCCCAAATTGCGAGTAGTTTTAAAACTAGTCGTAAGTTTTCGCTCCAATATCCATTTGCCTTGTCTTCATTTTCAAAAGCCATTGTGACTCCCCTGTGCTAATTATTTTTAAAGTCGATAGTTAATCTAACAACTCAAAATGTGACCACAATCACGACCTTAGTCTATAGAGGCAAATACCACTTAAAACTGAATCTCACATAGTGCAATACATTCAACAGCTTACGCCAATTTAACCAATGTTTTACAAATGTAATGACTTAGCTCGGTTTAGACCAAGGTCGAATTAGAAAAGTGATAAAAAGAAGATAAACAGCCAACTACTGGATGAATCAGATGCCCTGCCTAAACAGGTTTATAGCCTGAGGTCACTGTAAAGTACGGTACGGAAATGGATGCTAGTATTAGGGTTATCATAGTTAAAGATGGGAAAGGAGTGTGTTAAGTCATCACAACTGTGAGTTGGAAAATTTCAAATGAACGTAATAACTCGCTCATCATGATGTCTCTTTCAGCGATTAATAAGTGGGAGTAACCCATGTCACTCTCACTCATTTTGAGCTAAATTAAGAAAAGCATTCGTTAATCTAAGTGTTAATCTAAGTGTTAACTTAAGCGTTGACCTAAGCGTTTGCCTATGCGTTGACCTACGACTTAGTCAGTGAGTGGTCAGTCAGTGAAATAATCAGCGATTTATTCGAATTCGAATTTCGCTGATTTCTTGTTTGAGTATGAGTATGAGTATGAGTATGAGACTCAATTTCCAGATACTCATTTTATATTCAATCTTAAATGCAATTACTAGATACAAACTTTTAAGTATCTATGATTAAAAACCAGGCTTTATAGCTCGCTTATACATTCTCCTTTTTTGCTAAGCCTCTGCACTCGAACCCTTCTATTAGCCAGCGCCGTTTCATACAATTGAAGCAACTTATTAGCTCATCATCAATCATCTCATCTTCATCATCTTCCATGAATTGATCGCAGTACTTTGCGGCTTGCTGAGCGTGATGGTTATCTTCGTTGGTAAATCGAAATAGCCATTTTCCCTGCTGTTGATAAAACCAGTTTTCTTTATCCGAAAATCCTTCCACTTTTTCTGACATGACATTCTCACTGTTAATAGTTTTTCAATTGCTGTTTTAATGCATTGCGCCAACTCGGCTCGCCTGTCAATTCATCTCGATGCTGATACACAAGCAATGCAAACTGGTTATTTTGCAGCACAGCTTTAATTTTTCCGCTCACCAATACTGATTCTTCATCGTTTAACAAAAAACCATTAAGCTCAATGACCGCATCTAACCCTGTGAGTTTTTTGATTTGATGTACTGATAACATTAGCTCTTTGGTGGAATTTGTTAACCCCACATCAAGTTGGCCTTTTACCCGTCCATCTCGACCAGATAAACGTAGACCAATACCTGCAATAGCACCGATAACGCCTTGACCTGTTCCTCCGTGTTCCGATAAATCGATCCCTAGGTTAGCCGCTAATTCATAAGCATCAGATTTAGTTTTTACTTGCCTCTTTGTTTCAAAGCCAAAGGCCATCAAACGTTGAATTGCACTCGTAGTTAATAAACTTTTTTCTATAATAGCCAGCCCAGGATCGGCAGCTAATGCAATTTCAGCTTTTAAATGAATAACACAAATATCTTTTATTTCTGCCAGTGTTAGCGAAGATAAGATTTCAAAACACATCGCACTATTATGAGATGTATAAGGAATATCTGGATGCACAAACAACTGATGACGAGTCACCCATGCTGATGATGAAGTTAACCTCACTTTACCTTCCACATGATCACCTAAGGCCTTTGAGTTCAGTAAATCCATTATTTCTTCAGCAATTTCACCCGTGCCTTTAGTACCAATATCATCGGTATCATCAATACAAATTAACCAAGACTTGATCATTTATGCGCCGCCTTATTCGTTGTTAATAAATCATGGGCATCTAGGCGATTAATAATAACTGGCACCAGCAAAGCACCTGCTATTGCAAATACACCGCCTTTAACACTACTTAACCCAAATTGAATAAATGCCACTTGCGGATCCATTCCAACCAGTAAATTTTGAATCCAAGATTTGCTCGCCCATGCAATGCTGCCGATAATGGCAAGTAAAATACATCGCCAGCGCAAAGTGAACATATTGGCCATAAAGATTAAAGCTAAATCCATTGCTAATGCTGGCAATGCAAACTTGAGTAATATAAAAGGCCCACCTTTTCCTACACCCAAAATCATCGCCAACATCCCTGTAAGTAAGCCGCATAAGGTCATGCTGCCGACTTTATTTGTCGCACCATAGCAAACGAGATAAAACAGGCTGATTAAGAACATTGAATGACCGGTTAACCCCAGCTTCATTCGCATCATACTTTTTATGGCCACCAATAATGTGGCGCAAAAGCCTATGAATAATGCATTGTGTAACGTGAAGCCTTGCTTCATTGATTAATCCTCTTGAGTGGTAGTAATTAACTTAATGGCCAATGTGTGTGTTTACTGTGCTTATCAAAATGTCTTTGTTGTGCTGATTTAGCGATATGTTTTGACAAGCTCAGCAGTTGAATGAGTAAAGGAAATAACACGCAGCGAACTAGCTCGATCCAATTAATAGGATTAATTAATTCTTTAGGCATGATTCGAGCGCCGCGTAAACACTGAATATGATAAATATCTCTCACTTCTTGTGTGATAAACGGTAATAATTTAATCGATGTCGTGATAACAAATGCCCACTTACTTGGCAGGAATAAGCACAAAACTTGACTCATATGCTGCGCTGTTTGTGTACTCGCAAGCCACCAGCTTGGTAGCATGACAAGGATAATCCTTAGCACCACAATAAAGGCTTCAAGTACTCTTTCACTGCCATAAAACAAAGCATACAAACTGACCGTGATGACAGATTGAATAGCAAATAATTTAACAAGGGGCTTTAATCGCGCTTTACAAATCCAAGCATGTACCATTAAGCCCAAATTAATCACAGCCAAATAACCCAGCTGCTCTGTGGTGACTAAAAAAGCGCTACTGGACAAAACAATACTGAAAATAATCGCAACGCCACAAAGCCAGCGTTTTCTTTTAGACTCGGTTAATCTAGCCTTGTAGCTTGATGTATTAGGTGATGTATTAGGTGATACATTACTTAGTGTATTAATCGATTTTTTACCTAAATTCTTGTTCATTGTGATATCAAGATTGTTGACATCAGAATCGTCGCTTTTAAGGCAAACCCGTTTACTCATAACAGTGCCTTTGTTGTTAATTGACCGTTCTTGATTTGCCAATATTGAGTCAATTGCGCCTCTAAAATCGGTCGATGGCTGGTAATTATGATTGTGCCACCGTGCCTAGCAAAAGCCGTTAACATGCTAATGATATTGGTAAAATATTGTTCATCTAGCCCTGCAAATGGATCATCGAGTAGCAATACTTTGGGCTTTACACACAGCACTGAAGCCAACGCCACTAAATGTTGCTGGCCATAAGAAAGTTTGTGCGGAGACTGAGTCGCTAAATGGCTTATTTCTAATTGTTCTAGTATTTCATTCACTCTCGATAGCGGAAGGTGAAAACGTTTTAAGCTGAACTCTAACTCTTGTCGAACCGTTACCTCAAACAACTGCCTTGATGGCCGCTGCATCAGTAAGCCCAAGTCTTTATTAAAACGGCCAAATTTAGCAGGCTTACCAAAGAGCAAAATATCCGCTTGATTGCTGTCATCAATGCCAGCAATCTGATTAAGCAGGCTCGACTTACCGCTTCCGTTTTCACCAAACAGACCAACTATATCTCCTGCATTTAGATGCAAGGTTTTTCTAATCTCTACCACTGGAGTTTGGTTTTCAAACTGAACTTTTAAGGGGAAAATACTTAACCTATTTTCAATTGCACATACTTCATCAGTAATTAAAGACTGAGTATTGGCAGCGGAGTTAGTATTTGGAACTGAAAAATCTAAGTCAGGTTCACAACATTGGTTCTTGAGAATTGAAGATGCGCTTACCGTATTAATTGAATCAGCTTCGACGTGAGTTAATTGACCTTGTGCTAATAGCCAATAAGTCTGAATGACTTCAGCAAAAGCATCAGCATGATGTTCTGTCATGATCACACTCACTCCTGAATCGACTAAACGCTGAAGCACCAGGTTCAACTCGCTAACCCCAGAGTTATCTAGTTGCGCCCAAGGTTCATCGAGCAAGAGTAAATTAGGATTAAGTACCAATTGCGAAGCCAACATCAAGCGATACTTTTGTCCTAAGGACAGATGACTAACTAAGGTATCTAATGGTAAATCAAGCCCAACAATGGCTAATGCATGTTCCACTAAGCTAAACATTTCATTGACTGAATATGCTAAGTTTTCTAATCCAAAAGCCACTTCAGCGCCAATAGATTCACGAATAAGCTGAATGTTGGGATCTTGCATCACCAAACCTAAACGAAGGTTTGGGTGATGGATGATTTGACCGTCAAAGTCGACATCATTTGGCATTGCTATTAACTGTAACAAGGTCGACTTACCCGCTCCGGTGACGCCCAAAATACAGTGGCACTCACCAGCAGCGACCGTAAGGTCTAGCTGGTTAAACAAGTCAATTGAGGATGAGTGGTGTCGATAACTCACCCCATGCAATGCCAATAGCGACATGAGCTACAGCTGCCAGTTAATACCAACAAAGATCTGTCTTCCTGCTTGAGGCAAGGCTTCACTTTGGTAGTAGTTCACATCGAGTAAGTTTGTCGCACGGATATACGCTTCTAAATTATCTACCATCAACGGTTGCACAATATTGATATCAACTAACGTGTAGTTATCAACTTCATTTCGTACGGATATGGTTTCGTCAGCGACCTTTTCACTGGTGTAGTAAATTTGATCTGCAATATACTCAACATTCAAATTTACATTTAAACCAAAATCAAATTGGTATGCGCCCTGAAATCTAAACTGATGTTTTGGTCGGTATTCTAATTCGCTCATGACATCATTATCTGAATCTTCTGAGTCTAAGTAGCTATAAGAGACCGTTAGATCTAGATCATCGAAGTATTCATTTTTAACTGAAAAATCCACCCCTTTAAAAGCGTAGTTACTGATGTTTTGATAAACGCCATCAGCATCTTTAGCAATGTAATTCTCAGCGTCAGTATAGTAACCGGTGATATCCATACTGGTGTTATAGGCAAAACCTTGATTTAGGCCTAATTCAAAATGGGCTGATTCTTCTGGTTCAAGGTCGCTATTACCAGATGATTGAGAATAGAGGTTTCTCAATGAAGCGAAACGTACTTTACGGGCAATACCTGCGTGTAATTTGCTATCTTCTGCTACTCGCCAATAACTAGAGATTTGGGCTGAGTAGTTGGTGTCGTCACCTTCGTCACGTTCCTGACTATGAGCAGCACCACCAATAGTCACACCATAGTGATCATTATGTTGATACTGATACTCAACAGCTAAAGTATTCAGCCAGCCATCTTTATTAAAGTCATCACTTGAGCCAGAACCTGAACCGCCACCAGAGCCACCTCCCGAACCCGAGCCTGAACCCGATCCTGAACCAGAACCAGAACCACTAGATGCTGTATTAGTGTCGCTTTCAGCTTCAAAGTTTACCGACTCCCAGCTTTGTTTTTCACTGATAATTGAGCCTGTTAATAAACCCTCAGTGTCAAAATCGGCAATCAGTTGTAAATTACCACCTTGAACTGTGGATATGCCGTCTTGAGTTGAAGAAATATCGCTGTAATCACTGCTGGTATATGCGGTTTCAAAGACCTGACTCTCATTGTGGTAGCCGTAGCCACGTAACGCTAAAGTATCCGAAAATTTATGGGCGAAACCTAACTGCATGATAGTGCTTTCAAAGTCATCAACACGTTCATATTTTGATTTATTCGTACCTGAGCCATCGACACTCGGTTTGCCCCAGCTTCCAGATTTATAGTTTAGATTAGCGGTAAACATAGTATCGTCAGAGACAAAATAGCTGCCTTGGGCATAAAAATTATCCAAGGTTTTATCTGAATTTAAGCGAGTATCACCAGATTGTTCATCTGTGTCTTCTAAATCTGATGACACAGGGAAACCATCTGTTTGCTGACGGTTGTAACTCATAAATCCTTGCCACTTTTCGCCGCTGCCCGCTAAATTGATGTTGCCATTAAAGGTGTCATTTTCAGCAAACTCAATATTGCCAGACACACTCGGCGCACTATCACCTTGTCTGGTGATAATGTTGATCACACCTCCTGCGCCACCAGGACCATACAAGACTGATGAAGGGCCGACTGAAACTTCAACAGACTCTATTTGTGAGGCAGGAATGACACTGGGATCAAACTGACCATCTTCAGCATCATTTGCAGGAACTCCGTTGATAAGATAAATAACATGACGCGCTTTAAATCCACGAATATCTACTCTCGGGGTGCCTTGACCGCCAACTCGTACGTATATTCCGGGTACATTAGCTAACAGCAAATCAAGACTTTGCACACCAGATGCTTTAATCTCTTCTCGGGAAATATTCCAGTGAGTCATAGATGCTTCAGCAGCTGTTGGTCCTTCTCCTTTCACAACAATCACTTCTTGGATTTTTAATAAAGGATCTCTTTCAAAGCTTTCAGCATGAAGGGTAAAGCTCGCTAAAACAGCTAGGGAAAGTATCGAAAAGTGCAGTGGTTTATGCGCAGACTTGATCATATTCATTGTGTAACAACGTCCTAATTGTGCAATCTCATTTGATTGCGAACATTGTTACGTCCACTCAGATAAAGCTCAACAAAGAGGCATTAAAACTACTACAGACACGACAAAAGCTAATAAAATGGAAATTAAAAAACAAAAAAAGGACAAAATGTCCTTTAATCATGTTCAAAAAATAACAAATGCTTAAATAAAGATAATGTAACCCAAACTAATGCATCACTTCATCAGTCCATTCCGTTATCTTTCTATCGATGGTTTTACGGGATATGTTTAAATGTTTTGCCGCAAGTTGTCTATTACCCTGGTAAAGTTTCATAACACGTAATATATGGGCTTTTTCTATTTGCTTAACGTCCCATTCAATAGGGAAAAAGTGTTGATTCGCATTATTCGGTCCATCACTGGCTTTAGCTTCTGTTTGCTGACAATCCGTTTGGGCGCTTTGCTTAAAATATTCATTGGGTAATAAATCCATCAATAAGCATTGTTCTACCGCATTCTTAAGTTGTTGAATGTTTCCCGGCCAGCCATATTCCGTCAGGCTTTGGAAATCTGTCACTCGCCAGCTTTGATAACGATTGAGTAAATCTACTCGACAGCTTTCACGATTTGTCATCAATTGATTAGCAAATAACTTGACCAATAGGACAATATCTTCACTACGCTGGTGTAGTAATGGGATTTCTATGGTTAACCCTGCAAGTTTAAAATACAACTCTGATGAAAAGGCACCATCTTGAACGCGCTTTAACAAGGAAGTACAGCTTAAACTCACCAATCTTACTTTGGATTGATTCAGCGGTATCGTGTCTAACCATTGCATCAAGGCAATTTGGCCTTCAATTGAAATCTCGTCTAAATGGCCCAGTACAATGAAAGTAATCTCATTATTGCCGCAGATAAGTTCATTATCTAACTTATGTAATAACTCACCTCGACAATCTATATTCACTCGCCTGCTTGGGGTTTGAGATAATAACAGTAGCTGCCTAACAGCCAATTTTTTACCTGTACCTGATTGACCTTCAATCAATAAATGACTGCGACTTAAGCTTGCATGGTACAAGTTTGCCTTTAAATCTTGCGCCGCTTTGCTGTCACCGATGTATAAAGACAGTTCAACATTAGGCAGACTTGCGCTAGTTTGCTTCGAGGTAAAACAACCTGAATTTGATAAGGTATTAGGCTGAGTAAGCGCCCAACGTGATAACACCCCCTCAAGTTGCGACGTCTGAACGGGTTTATTAATCCAATCTCTTGCACCAACCTGCATCATTGCCAGCAAGTTCTCTGCTTCAAATGTACGGCTTAATACCATGAAGTTTTGGGGATAGATAGGCTCTAGTTCGATAGGAGCTGGTTCTATAGACTTTGGTTCTAAAAACTCTGGTTCTATAAAATCTGGTTCGCTTGAATAAGCAACATATGGTGGTTGATGTCTACTTGCTAACACTTTAGCAAATGTGTCAACTTGCTTAATATCAATAATAGTTAAATGAAAATTAAATCGTCTATAACAGACTACCGCTAATTCTACCGTTCTAGCATGTTGAACTAAGCCAAAATACTGAGACAAGGTAGGGGCCATTTTTTGCCATACACTTAAATCCGGCTCTATCACTAAGACTGCTGCATCTAACTTTGCACTTATCACATCTGAAACATTAGCACCAAAGCTATGGTCAGTTAAGTTTGCCTTATTCATTAGCTGGTACCATAAGCATAAGTCATTAAATGAGATCTATTATCAAAAAAAGTTTATGCAAGTATCATCTCAAAGCATAGGCTAAATACAAGTAGCAAAAATCCAACATTGCCCACAAATATTAACTTTTGCTGATAAGTTCATTTGCAAGTTAAACGGCAATAATTACACTAACTTATGTCGACCCCATGCCTAACTTCCTAGGAATATTATGCCGATTGATTCCAACATCATTTATATGAGCACTAAGCAAGTTGCTGAATATTTGGATTTAAACGAGAAAAAAGTTTACTCGATGGCAAATCATCGTATTTTACCAGCGACAAAAGTCACCGGTAAGTGGTTATTTCCTAAAGTATTAATCGATAGATGGTTAATGGACTCATGCCATAGCGGTATGTTGTCAGATAGAATGCATATCACTGGCAGTGATGATCCTCTACTGTCGATGTTAGTTGCGCAGTTAATGTCTGAGGGCGACCACCAAGAAATCATCAGTTACAGCTCCACAGGTTCTAAATCAGGTTTAGAGTTACTTTCTCGCGGATATGCCGATGTGTGCAGTATTCATTGGGAAAGCCAACAGGGAAACCGAGACAGTTTATTCAAACTATTAAAAAGTTACCCAAATCATCAGCAATGGATACTCGTCAGTGGTTATGAAAGACATCAAGGTTTGATGGTTCGTAAAGAAATGGCATCACTTTTTGACAGCAATATTGCCGTGCCTGAGCAGCCACTTAGATGGGTTTCTCGTCAAAAAGGTGCTGGCAGTCAACGTCATTTAGAGCATTGGTTAACGCAGCAAAATGTGAATGTCGAGACCTTGTTATATACCGCCACCGCGCAATCTGAACGTGAATTAGCGGGATATATTGCTCGAGAGAATGCCGATATCGGTTTTGGCTGTCAGGCTGTAGCAGCAGAAAGTGGTTTACACTTTATTCCCAAGCTCACTGAATCATTTGATTTTGTTATGTCGCAAAGCATCTTTTTTAGACGACAGCTACAAGCCTTGCTGGGATTACTAAACCAGCCACAAACTGCACAACTTGCAAATTTACTATCGGGTTATCAATTAAATAAAAGTGGCGAGCTGCTTTGGCGTGGTCAATAATCAATCGACAGCATCAGGTACATAAATAGCATCACAAACTAAATCATCCTCAAATACTTCAAAGGCTTGTACATGCTGAATAAGGCAGGTAATATTTTTTAGAATAATGAAAAGGATGACTCATTGAATAACAAAAGCCTCAACTCTCAACACCTCGTATTTGCACTTGTTTTAGGTGTGATTGGTTTTATTATCAATTGTTACCCCATTCCTATTTTTGCCAATGTCCAATTGGTGCTTGGTAACACCTTTACAATTATCTCTGCTGTAATTTTAGGTCCTGGATACGCCCTAATTACCGCACTCTTGAGTGCTTCAGGGTTAATGTTCACCTGGGACAGCCCGCACGTCTATTTAATTTTTGGTGTCGAAGCCCTGTTTATCGGCTATTCCCGCAGAAGAGGGGTATATCCATTATATGGTAGCGCTTTATATTGGCTGACCATTGGCATGCCATTGACATATCTTTATATGACAACCTTCAGTGACCTTCCCGACAGTCATATGTTGTTTGCCATAATCAAACAAAGTATTAATGGGCTCATCTACGCGAGTTTAGGTTCGTTATTGATTGTGTTAATCCCTAAGCTTTGGTCAATTAACGGTCAAGGCACTCCCAAAGCACGTCGCTCTTTTAATGGCCAAGTCACCTACTTCATGACTTTGATGTTGACCTTATGTTTACTTATTTCTGCGTTAACCTTTAACTATTTATTTTTAGCAAAGCAGCAAACCTTATTGCAGCGTAACTTAACCGATACCACAGTGCATCTAAGCTCTGCTACCGAACAGTATATTGAAAATCACAAGAAGGTCATTGAAAACGCGGCAAACTTCCTTAGTTTGGCTAATAGCAATGCCGACTCTTGGCAGCCAATGATAAGTAAGTTACACAGTAATTATCCGAGCTTTATCACCATGTTGATTGCAAATAATGATGCAAAGGTCGTTGCAGGCAGTCCTGGTGCGATGATGTTGGACGAAAATAACCAACTCAAAGATATGTCGATAAAGGATAGAGATTACTTTATTGAATCATTCCACAATCGTCGTTTGTTTGTCTCATCAGTTTTTCAAGGGCGCGGATTTGGTAACGATTCCATTGTCGCAATTAGCGCACCGTTTTATAGCGATAATAATAAAATCAATGTTACAGGTATTATCGAAGGCTCATTAGATTTACGTTTCTTTTCCAGTATTGATAATAAGAATACTTTTGGAGATAAAGAGATGTTGATATTGGTGGATGAAAATAATCACATTATTTATGCTACTCCAGAACTGGGATTAACAGAACATCAAGAGTTTCAGTATTCTGATGATAAAGGCAACTATCACATAGCCTTAGACGTGATAAAAATTAGTAATTTCGAATCGACATCACCCGATCATGTCTATGCTAAAAAGCAGTTAAATAATGGCTGGCAGCTTTATGTACTTCAACCTTTATCTCCACTGTTAAAAACAGCAGAAACCCAAATGCTGGGGACATTTATCCTGCTCATCATCTCAATCATTTTAACTTCACTCATTTCGAGAAAGGTATGTAAGCTACTGACAGCCCCATTAGAAATCGTTGCCAATCAATTTGGTGAAATGAGTAATGAGGAATTAAAAAGCCAAGTTGTCGATGAAAACTCATCGAAAGAAGTGTTTAATTTATATCAACGCTTAACCTCAAGTAAACGAGCCTTATTAAAGCATCAACTTGAGCTTGAAGAAACCGTTGCTATCCGCACCGATGAATTAGAACAAGCCAATCAAAAGTTACTCGCTTTAGTTGAGGAAGATCCACTAACAGGTTTGAAAAACCGCCGTTATGCTGAAGATAAATTTGATGCATTATTGGACTTTTGTTTACGCGGCGAGCATGCAATAACTATCGTTATTCTTGATTTAGACTTCTTCAAAAAAGTGAATGATACTTATGGTCACCTTGCTGGTGATGAGTGTTTACGTGTCGTCTCTACATTACTTAAAAATGAATTTAAGCGTGATACTGATATTGTATCCCGTTACGGTGGAGAAGAGTTTATGCTTATCTTGCCACTGTCTAACGCACTTAAAATTGAGCAACATTTAAATAATTTCAAACAAAAATTATCAGAGTTGGTTATTACCTCTCCTACAGATAATCAGCAATTTTCAGTCACGACCAGTATTGGTGCGATTACAGCTAATGCGAGTTTTTCCGCTGACATCGATGTCTGGATAAAAGTTGCCGATGACAACCTTTATGCAGCTAAAGAGCAAGGCAGGAATAAAGTAATCATTAATGTCGTGAATGATGACACTATTGAGCAGAAGGTTTAATAAACTGTTCCATTTGTTCAATCATATAAGGGTAAAAAGGGTTCCATTTTTGCCTTAACATTTCAGCTGCGGGGATCCCAAATAGGCCTCGCTCCCCCTTAAATATGGCTTGGCCAATTTGAATATGAGGGTTTTGCTTTTGATAATGTGGTCCATATAAA
This sequence comes from Shewanella sp. 2_MG-2023, assembly GCF_030548905.1. Classification (NCBI taxonomy): domain Bacteria; kingdom Pseudomonadati; phylum Pseudomonadota; class Gammaproteobacteria; order Alteromonadales; family Shewanellaceae; genus Shewanella; species Shewanella sp. 2_MG-2023. Next base: position 189,643 of record NZ_JAUOSO010000008.1, on the reverse strand, counting down.
GGATCTAATTCAGGAAACGGCAAAGCCACATGTGATAATGAATAAACGCCTAATGGCCATGCTAAAGGCATCCCATTTTCAGCTTTAACTTCTCCTCCTACGAAGATCCGCTCCTGAACATAATGATCGCGTTCACGATCATTCTCAATCATATTCAGCTGATAATTCATCGGCAAATCAGCCCAAAGTGATGCCATTTCATTAAGTGGATCATTAGTGATTAACTGATGGTTATTGGGGTTACGGTTAATATCAAATACAACTAAACGATGTTTGTTTTCTGGCAGGTACTGATATAAATTCTGGATCACTGCAGCTGAAGAAACCGTATCATCAGCGATAGATTGAAAGGTCAATACAGGCGGGATATGTTGCTTCTGTTCTTGCGTTAGTAATTGGACAATATCAAGGTTACGCTGGGCTAATTGATAAACCACATCACCCGCATTAACTGCAAATGAAGTATATTTAAACGGGTCATATTCAACCGATATACTATTCCAAAATAGCTTTTCATAACCTAATACATTTCCAAGCAATGCTTGCCATTTTGCTCCAGCAGCAATTGGTGCAAGCCCTATCGCTGGCGAGATAAACACCATACCTTGGTAATCGGCTGACTTATTCGATGCAATGCGTTCGAGCTCTAGGTTTAACGCCAGCGCTGCTCCCGTTGAAAAGCCCACGACATATAAAGGTTTACCATTCAGTTTAGCCTTCATATGACTGGTTGCTAGTGCTACTGCGCTCACAAGATCTGGCCAAGTGATTTCAGCCAATCCAGCAGGAATAGTGCCATGTCCAGGCAAGCGTAAACCTAATACATGCGCAGATTGTTTAAACTCTTTTGCCAAATGCGATATAGCATAAGGTGAGTCAGACATACCGTGAATGAATAACACACCAAACTCGGCTTGTTCATTTTGCCATTCAAAAGAACGGTTCCAATTAATGTCCCAAATATTAGGATCTGACAAACTCCCCGACTCGTAACGATTAATTACTGAAGGTATCTCGGGAATATATTGTTGATAAATTTTGCTATCAAGCTCTGCAAAGAGTTTGTCTTCTAGTGTGAGGTACTCTGTAAAAGTGTTTATAGCAGATTGCTGATGAAACTCTTGTGTTAAATGGGTGGTATGCCAAGGGTCTAACTCTGCGCGAGCATTCAGTAACCAAACGATGGCAACCAATAAAGCGATGACACTACCTATAAAACCGTAAATAGCAAAAAATAACGCATGTTTTGTTGAGCCTATAACAATGGCTTTCATCAATCTGTCCTTGATACTATTTACAATTAAACAACTAAAAATTGAGCTTACTGATATGGCTAATAGTGAGTTATAGTCTAGCTTATATTAATGATAATCTAAGAAAAATGATTGAATTAACAGACAATAATATGACATCAAACCTCTCGTTAGAAAATACCCAATCGATTTGCATCGGTAATAAAAATACTGACATCGCATTTTACTTACCTAACCCACCGACTCTACCAGCCAATATTTACTATGATAACCCGCACTTTATCAAACAAATTATTGAGCTAAACGGCAATCATTGGCGAAAAATTGTCACTATTATGGCTAAAATTATTGCCCACTCTGATTCTGCGGATGCGTGGCGAGAATGCCGAGAAGATCTATTTTTACCATCACCCCAAAAGTTAACCGTTAAATTATTAATCAACCACACCACGCTTAATCCTGATGCAAAAGTGCATATAATTTGTGGTCAACAGGCGTTAGAGGAATTGCAACAGCACGCTTTGTCAAAGGCTGAGTCATTAAATAATTTCGATATAAATCAAGCTATATTGCACGCTAAGCCAATAGATGAAAAACAAAAAATAATGGCGCATAAGCAGGTACTTATTACGCCATATTTAGATTATCGTCAATTTTCGAATCAACAAATAAGTGTCGTCAGAGATTACATCAACAAGCTGCTTTAAAGGATACTCGTTTAGTCAGTCGCCACAAATATTAATCATAAATCGTTGGGATCGGCTGACGTTTATGCTGAGTACGTTTATAGATGCCAATTAATTTGTCTTCTACGCTCGAATCAACCGACTTACCTTCTAAAAAGTCATCGATTTGATCATATGAAAGCCCAAGTGCGACTTCATCTTCAAGTTGCGGTTTATCATCTTCTAAATCCGCTGTTGGTGCTTTCTTAACAAGTACATCTGGCGCACCTAAAAAGCTCGCTAGCTGGCGTACTTGGCGTTTATTTAACCCAAACAATGGCGCTAAATCACAAGCGCCGTCACCAAACTTGGTGTAAAAACCTGTAATATTTTCAGCACTATGATCGGTGCCAACCACTAGACCACCAGTAAGGCCAGCAATATGATACTGAGCAATCATTCGCATACGGGCTTTAACGTTACCACGAACAAAATCGAGATTGTCATTTTCAGCTACCGCGATCCCAGCATCCTCAAGCCCAGATACTGTAGCGTTATGCACACCAACCACACCATCAGCAATATTGACGGTCACTTGCTTTGAAGGCTGGATAAATTGACAAGCCAATTGCGCTTCATCTTCATCTTTTTGAACTTGATAAGGCAAGCGCACTGCTACGAATTGATAAACTTGCTCTGAATTTGATTCATTTAAGCTATCAACCGCTAATTGACATAATCTTCCCGTGACAGATGAGTCAACACCACCACTGATACCTAACACTAAACAGCGAGCGTGCGCTTCAACTAATTTAGTTTTAAGAAAAGCCACTCGGCGCTCAACTTCATAAGCTGGTTCAATAGCCTTAAGTACTTTCATCTCTCTTAAGATTTGTCCCTTCACAATGCTCTCCAATTAGCTTTTTGAATCTGATTTAGTTGCCATTTTTATTAACAGTTATTCACTGGCCAATAATTCTACTTACAACGAGGTAGTTGCCAGTTACCTCAACATCCTACTGAACTTTGTCTCATCAACCAAGTACATCTTGTGCTTATTTACTTATTATCAATGCCAATAAAAAAGGCAACCATACTGCTATGGTCGCCTTTTAAACAAATTTAAAAACGTTGTAAAACTGCAGAAATATTATCTTTCCCAGTATGACTCTTCTAAGCTATCTTCTCGTTCTGGAAGACCGCGAGACAATCTTGGGCTATGTTGTGCTAATACTTCATAAGCCACACGGTTAGCGTATTTACATACTTGCGAGAATGACGAATAACACAAACCATCACGCTGATGTTTACTTGAACCAGGTACATTGGTTTTATGGAAGGTATTCGCCGATAAATCATGCAGTAATGCAGCTAATGCGCCATCGCCTGCACCATTGGTATTTCTGATTAATTCAGGTCCGCCCATATAAGGAGAAATATGCGCAAATACTTTTATCGGCGTTTCACAATCTGCTTTTAATTTAGGACGTGAGAACTCGAAACGGTTAAATTCTGGAATGGCGCCCGGCAATAAAGTATGGCTCGTTGCACGTTTTTCAGAATCTTCAGTATAACCTGCAGTGTATAAGCCTAACGGACCTGCTGTACAAAGTACCATATCAGCCCACTCTAGTGCTGCATCGCTCGCTAGTAACGGGTCACTAAAGCCTGTTAACGCTTCGCCTTCATCTTCATTCATCGCCAAAATAGTCACATTGTCACGAATGAAATCCTGCCACCATTTTGGATCTTCTTGAATTAAAAAGCGCGTACCTAATGTAAGCACTACTGGCACATCTGCCGCTTTAGCATACTCGATCGCTTGCATCGCAGCTGATGTCATGCCATCGCCTTCACTTGCACGCATTAAATACGCCGTGATCACTAAAGCTGAACTGTTTTGTACCACTTCCTTATCGATATACTCAGGGGTGAGTTTATCCATTGAACCTTTACTAATCGCAAATGTTCTTTCGCCATCTTCAGAGATAAGGGTAAAACAACGGCCAATAGGGCCATCAACGGGTTGCAGGTAGTTTAAATCAACTTTTGAAGAGGTATTACATAGGTAACGGTATGCATAACTACCAACCATGATATTTTGGCTCATCACGCCGAACAGTACTGAACGATCATCAGCCAATATGGAGTAGTTGTGAACTGTGTTGCCAATGGTGCCACCAGCAAACTCGTCACTGATCATCTCATTGTTTTTTAGCTCATGATAAAGCTCATGGGCTTGTTGGTCATCAATCAGGGTTGAATTCCCTTTTGGCAGACCATAACGGCTTAATAGCTCGTCTTCTACTTTAGCTTCAATATCTACCAAGGTTTGGTCGATACCACAAATATAAGTCGATACTGACTGCTCTTGTTGGGTTAACTGAGCCAGTAACGGATCTCTGTTATTTACCGGAAAATAATGCTTAGATTTGCGTTGACCAGGAAACTTCATCTTAAACTCTCTGAGTAGGCATCCGTGCTATAAAGGATAATGGATTGAAACGGCATTTTGCTTATTACCAAACGCTAATTTTAACACAAAAACAATCAACACCAAGATAGATATCTATCTTTGTTATATTTTGTGATGTTGATTTTATTTATGCCATAAAAAAGCCTGCAATGCAGGCTTTTTTATGAACAACAGCAATTGGATACCGTTGTTTAACACATAACGTAGGCGATTAACCTAGTAACTGTTTAACTTGCTCGCTTACAGCGGCAACAGTTTGTGTTCCATCATACTTAGTGTACTGAGTATTACCTTCAGCAGCCACTTTACCGTAGTACTCTACTAACGGTTTAGTTTGCTCGTGGTAAATACCTAAACGCTTACGTACTGTGGTTTCTTCATCATCAGGACGGATAGCTAAATCATCACCCGTCACATCATCTTTACCTTCCACTTTTGGTGGGTTGTAAACGAGGTGATAAACACGACCAGAACCAGAGTGAACACGACGGCCACTCATACGTTTAACGATTTCTTCGTCTGGTACATCAATTTCGATAACGTGATCAATTTCGATACCATTAGCAACCATCGCATCTGCTTGAGGAATTGTGCGTGGGAAACCGTCTAATAAGAAACCTTTAACACAATCATCTTGTGCAATGCGTTCTTTAACTAAACCAATAATTAGATCATCTGATACTAACTGGCCCGCATCCATCACTGATTTGGCTTCTAAGCCTAATGCTGTGCCAGCTTTAATTGCTGCACGAAGCATGTCACCAGTTGAGATCTGTGGGATACCGTACTGCTCCATAATAAACTGAGCTTGTGTACCTTTACCGGCACCAGGGGCACCCAATAGTATAATGCGCATCTCAAAAGTCCTCTTTATTGCTTTCATATTTTTAGGCCGCGATTCTCGCACATTTAACCTCTGTTTAGAAGGTTAAAAGCGAAAGAGTTAGACCAATATCTAATACGTCATGACGTACATAAAAGGGTTGCGTTTAATACAGTAAGCTATATAAACGACGGCGATACTGATTCGCTAAGGTGTTGCCTTGGCCTAACGCTGTAAGTATTTCCATAAACACTTGTTTGACTTTGCCATCAGCTGCCGACAAATCTTTTTGTAAAATCACAAATAAACTGTCTAGTGCTTCTTCACCGCGATTAGCTTGATTAAGCGCTTTGGCTAAATCAATTGAAAGGTCAGCATTGTCCGGTTGCTGCTCAAGGGCTTGTTGTAACTGACGAATTTCTGGAGTGTCAGCGGCATCTTCTGCCAAAGTCAGCTTAGCTTTAAGATTTTGATAATAACTGTCTTGATCGGCAAGACCTATTGTTGCTAGCAGGGTTTTCGCTTCTGCTAATACCCCCAGTTGTAAATAGGTATCAACAAGATATAACCCAACCTCAGCTTTTTCACCTGAATCGGCGTAACCGCTTTTTAGTAGTGCTAACGCTTCTTCTAACTTTTCTTTAGTGACATTTTCGTCAGCTAAAATGGCTTTAGCGGCGTTCACATCTTGAACCCATAGTGCGGGTAAATGCTTATTCAATAGTTCATTAACTTGCTCGGCACTTTGAGTACCAGCAAAACCATCTATCGGTTGGCCTTTATTTAACACAAGGTGCGTCGGTAAACTTTGAATTTGAAAGTAGTTAGCAATTTCTAACTCAGCTTCGCAGTTCACTTTAGCGAGAATAAAGCGACCCGCTTGCTCGTTGGCAATTTGCTCCATCAGCTGCAGCATTTGCACACTTTCAGGCTGTTGCTGCGCCCAAAAAGACATAACAACAAAGTTATCCATTGAGGCATCAACAACCTGCTGAATGTTCTCTTTGGTTAAATTAATAATATGTTCCATCGTGGATCCTTGTTAGCCATCCTTCAAACCAGTATCACACTGGCTATAAATGAATGCTAATAAAAAGCGGACACTCGGTCCGCTTTTTTATAATGAAGAATGTTTACTTCAAGCTAGCGACTAGCATTTCATTGGTTAGCTTAATGAATGCAGATGGATCCGCTAAGCTGCCTTTTTCAGAAAGTTGTGCTTGCTGAAGCAACAAGTCAGCCCAGTTAGCAAATAACTGCTCATCTTGCTCATTGTTCAAACGCTCAACAAGAGGATGATGCGGGTTAATTTCAAACGTTGGCTTAGACTCAGGTACTGGCTGACCAGCTGATTGCATCAACTTGATCATTTGCGATGACATTTCACCTTCACCAGCAACAACACACGCAGGCGTATCAGTTAAACGAGACGTCACTTTAACGTCTGCAACTTTAGCGCCCAATGCTGTTTTCATACGCTCGACTAGCCCTTCAGCTTCACCAGCTAATTTTTCTTGAGCTTCTTTTTCAGCTGCATCTTCAAGTTCGCCAAGTTCTAAATCACCACGGGTTACTGAATGCAGTTTCTTATCTTTAAATTCAGTTAAATGGTTAATTAACCACTCATCGATGCGCTCTGACATTAACAGAACTTCAATGTCTTTCTTACGCAGTAATTCAAGGTGTGGGCTGTTTGCAGCCGCTTCATGGCTGTCTGCCACGATGTAATAAATCTTGTCTTGACCTTCTTTCATACGGCTAATGTAGTCATCTAGCGATACGTCAGTGGCTGCTGTGTCATTGTGCGTTGACGCAAAACGAAGTAAACCAGAGATGCGTTCGCGGTTAGCGAAATCTTCAGCTGGGCCTTCTTTCAACACTTGACCAAATTCAGCCCAAAATGTTTGATACTTCTCAGCATCATTTTTAGCCATTTTTTCAAGCATGCCTAATACACGCTTAGTCACGCCACCACGAAGTGCTTTGGTTACGCTGTTGTCTTGTAAAATTTCACGAGACACGTTTAATGGTAAATCGTTTGAGTCGATTAACCCTTTAACGAAACGTAAATAAGTCGGCATGAATTGTTCTGCGTCATCCATGATGAATACACGTTGAACAAATAATTTAAGGCCGTTTTTCGCATCACGGTTAAACATATCCCACGGCGCTTTGCTCGGGATATACAGTAGACTTGTGTACTCTTGCTTACCTTCAACGCGGTTATGAGACCAACTAGCAGCATCACCATAATCGTGCGAAATATGCTTGTAGAATTCTTGATACTCTTCATCAGAAATGTCTGACTTGCTACGAGTCCAAAGCGCAGTGGCTTTGTTCATTGGCTTCCACTGACCTTCAGTAGCAGGAATCGCTTCACCGCCCTCTTCAGTCGCTTCAACCGCAGGTGTGCCTTCTTCAAACATTTCTACTGGTACTGAGATATGATCAGAGTACTTAGTAATGATTGAACGTAAACGTGTATCGTCTGCGTATTCTTTTTCTTCATCACGTAAATGTAGAGTGATTTCAGTACCACGGCTGTTTTTAGTAATGGTATCGACAGTAAAGTCGCCTTCACCTTCTGATTCCCACACAACACCTTGGTTAACATCGGCGCCTGCTGCACGAGTACGAACCGTTACTTTGTCCGCAACGATAAATGCAGAGTAGAAACCTACACCGAACTGACCAATAAGTTGTGAATCTTTTGATTCTTCACCAGACAAGTTTTTGAAGAAATCAGCCGTACCTGATTTTGCAATCGTCCCTAAATGTTCAATCACACCATCACGTGTCATACCGATACCATTATCTTCAATCGTAACGGTGCCTTTTTCTTTATCGGTACTGATACGAACACGCAGTTCAGTATCGTCTTCAAATAAGGTGTTGTCGGTTAATGCAAGGTAACGCAACTTATCAGCCGCATCGGCCGCATTTGAAACTAGTTCACGTAAGAAAATTTCTTTATTTGAATATAAAGAATGGATCATCAGATGAAGAAGTTGTTTTACTTCGGTTTGAAAGCCATGTGTTTCTTGTTGAGACATGAAAATTTCCCTTGGTTTAACGTTAATACTGCAATTGCACTGAAACCGGTTAAGTTTTCAATGCAATTAAAATTCTTTGTTACCTAGGAAATGGGGCGTGAAAATGAGTTTTCAAGGGGATTTTTTTCTCATGCCTAAAAAAAACGCAAAAAGGGCTAAATTAGCCCTTTAATATTCAATTTTGCTACGAAGATGATAATTAGACCGTTCTTTAGGTAAGAATTAACTCTAGATTCAGGACATATTCACAGTTTTGAATTCAAACAATCAGCTTAGAAGTGTTAAATCAAAAGCATCAGTTTATAACGGAATACGACCATTAAATGATAAAGCCAGTGTGGTACTGTCGACATACTCAAGCTCTCCACCCACAGGAACACCATGGGCAATGCGGCTAATTACCACATTATGACGACGAGCAATATCAGCGATAAAGTGCGCAGTTGCGTCGCCTTCGACTGTTGGGTTAGTCGCTAAAATAAGTTCGGTCACATCTTCTGATGATAAATGCTTTTCAAGTAAAGCCAGACCTAACTCTTCTGGTCCGACGCCATCAAGAGGCGACAAATGGCCTAACAGAACAAAGTAACGCCCCATAAAATGGCCGCCAGCTTCGATAGCCAACACATCAGCAGGGGTTTCTACCACACAAATGGTTCCTGCAGTACCGCGTTTAGGGCTACTGCAAATAGGACATAAATCTTGTTCAGTAAAGGTTCTACAAGCCTGACAATGGCCAACTTCACTCATCGAACGCTCTAGCGCAGTGGCAAGCTTTTGCCCAGCTTTGCGGTTACGCTCTAATAATTGAAACGCCATACGTTGAGCAGACTTAGGCCCAACACCAGGTAAACAACGTAACGATTCAATTAACTCATCGACAAGAGGACTAAATTTCATAACCTAAAAACTGCCTTAGCAGTGCAAGTGCACTAAAAAATGGTATCAGCATCGATAATAAACATCGGCTGAAGAATGGGTGAATTATTATCGTAAGCGTTAAAGATTGCAAAGAGTATCTTGGCTAATGGCTTTAGAATTCGCCTTTATAAGACTCATTAATAAACTCACAGCCTGTTAATCAGCGGTTGAGCGATACCGAAAAACCTCCTCTAAGGGCAAATTAAACACCTCTGCAATTTTAAAGGCGACTTCCAGCGTGGGTGAATACTTATTTGACTCTATGGCCATCACGGTTTGTCTTGTAACACCAATTAATTCAGCTAATTGTTTCTGTGTCATTTCATCATGTAAAAAGCGTAAGGTGCGAATAGAGTTAGATATCCCTACCCCTGCATCATTTTTACCCATAAATATCACCCGTACGCCCTTTATATAATTGCACGCCATAATGAGCGAGTTCTGCGGTTAAAAAAGCCACCAGTAAGATATGCAGCGGCAAATGAGGAATCGTTTCAAACAGTATCGTCTCAGCCTGTTGTTCAATACCATATTGTACCATTGCCAGTACAACACCAACTTGTAAGATCATCGCAGAGTATTTATAACCGACTAAATTAATTTGCTTTTCACGTACATCCATAGGTTGATTAAGTTCATCATCGCTCACAAACGCTAAGGCGATATAACTGATGACCATCAGTACAACCGAATAAATGATCACCTCCAATAACACTCCAGAAATCCATACGGTTGAGGCCAATTCTTCAGCTGATGCATAATACATTCTGCTTAAGTAAATATAAAAAATATAACCCGTCACAATTAAATCCACTGACAGCGTCACTTCTCTAAAACTGGTTTCTTGCAACCACTGATGTACCTTTTGCAAATTACTCATGTTAACTATACCCCACTCCATGTAAAAAATATTTAACCTGCATATAATTTATGCTTACTTTCTAGTCGTGTCAAATATTTTTAACCTGAGGTACAGTATTGAATACTTAAGTTGGATCTCATATGACCTCAGTAGCCTGCCATACCTCAATGAGACTTCATCGGTAAATGACATTTTAAATCATTAAATTTTAAGACAAATATCTTAAAAAATATAATGTAAAACAAATAAAACAGATGGGTAAAAACGAATAAAGGGAATGATGGTGAGTAAATCTTATTGAGTGGCGAGATGGCTTACGTCACAGAAGACAGAGAACCCAGATGGCAAAATCACAGGGGCTAAAACCACAGGGCTAGCATCACAGAGCATATTAAGTAGAGAGTCCCGCTGCAGGGGCTCTCTGCTTCAAGCACTTAGCACTTAGCACTTAGCACTTAGCACTTAGCACTTAGCACTTAATAAAATCAGTTAAACGAGTTTTATGAGTGAAATGACTTACGCTAGTGCGACATTATTCGTAGATTGGGGCATCATACTCATAGCCTTCATCGGTGTATGCAGTAACGATAGCATCGTCAACCAACCCCGTTTCAGCCTTAACTTGAGTTTCAAAGAAATGTTGAATTTGCTTCCTACGACCATGTGCGGACCATGAATCTGCATTATCCCAAATTTCATTAAAAACGATTGGGTATTCATTTCGACTTGCACTTGAATGATCGATTTGTCGAGTAAGCATGTATTGAATACAACCTTCTTCACGATATGAGTCAGGCTCAAGCGCTTTCAGTATTTCAAATAATTCAGCTTCCTTACCCGCTTTCGGCTTAAACTGAGCCAATACATATACACGACTTGTCATTATATTCCCCTACATTCCAATTGGTTACTTCCGATGCTAGTACAGTACCTTACAATGCATTATTAACACAACTCGCTATAAGTCATCGCACACTAGCACATATAAAAAATGTATATAAAAGTACAATGATATTTGTGAAGATTTATACATATAACCGACCGCTGCACACCTCGAAGACAACCAAGGGTTTCTTTATATTATAAATTTAATCGTCTGCTATGTTTTAACTTTAGTTGTTAAACCAAACTTCAATGGGGAACGTATTAGAAATAAACAATGAATCATCAGGTGAACCACATGTTGTCAATATTCAAACGTGACCCATTAAAGAAGCTCAATAAAGCCTATGAAATCAAGCTTGAACAAGCGATGCATGCCCAAAGGAAGGGAGATATTAAATCCTATTCAATGATCACAGCTGAAGCTGAATTAATTGCAGATGAAATACAGGCGCTTGAGAACACATCGAACACTTAACGCCGCTTTAAGCGAAAATGCCCAAGTTATTATCCTTTTATCTAAACACCTATTATTTAAACACTTATTATCTAAACTTATTAAAATGGGCAACCATTATGCTGGCACTCAACGTACACAGGGGGCATTGTAAAAGATGGTTGAAATCAGCTTCTAACAAAAAGCCCAAGTCGATGACTTGGGCTTTTAATTGATTCAACAATCTAGCTTAGCTAAATGCTTAGCCAGTAATTTGTTGTCTTAGAATGGCATTTTCATTCCTGGCGGTAATTGCATACCACCGGTGACTTCTGCCATTTTAGTCTTTTGATTTTCTTCGATGCGACGTGCTGCGTCGTTGAATGCTGCAGCAATAAGGTCTTCCAACATCTCTTTGTCATCTTCCATCAAGCTTGGATCGATATCCACTTTACGGATGTTGTGTGCACCAGTCATAGTGACTTTAACTAAACCTGCACCCGCTTCACCAGTCATTTCTGATTGAGCGATCTCTTCTTGCATTTTAGCCATTTTGTCTTGCATCTGTTGGGCTTGTTTCATTAAGTTGCCCATACCGCCTTTTCCAAACATAGTCTTTTCTCTTAATTAGGTTATTAGCAAGCAGCCAAAGTGGGGCTAATCTTACTGAAAAAAAATAAATTGGCAATAAGTCTCAGTTTATTGCTATCAAACTTTTGAAGCTGCTACCGCTTTAGCCCATTTAATGTGCAACTAAAGCTGGAATTTGTTGACCAATGGCCTGTAATTTCTCTGCGGGATACACCAGGGTATCCGGATTTAACTGCGCAGCCAATCGTGTGAACATCCATTGTACTTTGTCATCATTAATTAAAGCGTAATTTGCATTAGCTAATAATTCACGATGGAATCTTTTTCTTAATTCTAGGGGCGTTTCATGTTTTCTGTCTAAACCGACTGTCACTTCAACAGTTGTTGGCTCACCAAAATGCTCTGTTAACGCAATCTGTAATTGGTCAATAGCCACATCTGCTGCTAGATGCTTCTGATCAGGCTTTAACAATAACGGAATGGGATTATCTAAGCGCTGACAAACAGAATTGACCGCTAATTGTCTTACACGACCGCCAATACTCAGCGATGCCATCACTTTATACCAATGTAAGTCTAGCTCATCACCAGATATATCGTGCTCACCGTTTACCGCCAGTGCCGTTGAAGGCTGTGTATCCTTTGTGGCAGTAGGTACTAATGATTGAGGTGCTAATGACTGAGGTGCTGCAGTCGTTGCAGAAACTGTCTCAGATTGACCATGTCCTACTGGTTCGACGTGATTCGTAGCAGAATGTGCCTCACCACTCGAACTTGTATCACTATTAAGGGCAACTTGCTCAGTATCTTGAGCATTTTCAGTGATGCTTTCTTTTGTTAATAAGGCTTGAGCCATAGGCGGCTCAATCGCCCCTTCTGGTTTAACCCACGGCGCTTTATCGTTTTCATTATTAACAGAGTCAACAGCACTATCAACCGACGTTTTTGCCTGATTGCTGTCACCTATATCAGATGACTCAATTGTTGCATTTCCTTCTGCGGCATTTTTACTGCGTGGTGCGGGTACCTTTATACTAGGACTCGCTGCCGCCTGTTGCTTTTTTGCTTGCTCACCTTCTGTTGCCAGTGAGTTTACGTCAGCTTTTAATGAATCATTGGTGGCCAACACGGCATCAAGCAAAGCATCTAAATCTGCCGTTTCTTCCGCCGTTGGCTCTGGTGTGGGGTTTGGTGCTGCTTCAGATGCTGTTTCTGAAATAACGGCCGCGTTAGTTTCAACAGCTCGCGTTTGTTGCGAGTTCGCTGTTAATGAAGCATCGGTATACTGACTGTCAGAGAAAGCACTCATATCATCATGCTGATAATCATCCATTGAGCCTTCAGCGCTTGCTTGCGCAAATTGCTCATAAGCATCCATCGGCATGCCATCATGGTCATTTGATGGTAACTGAGGCTGCGACTCTGGTGTTTGCACCTCTTGTACCGGTACTTGATTTGTTACTTGTTCAGTCTTCGACTCTACTTCTTGCTCGGGCTTTTGCTCAAGCTTTTGTTGAGTGACTGCTTGTTGCTCAAAGCCTAAACTGCTGGCTTGGCTTAACAATATGGCTTGTTCAGCCGCAAGCGCTGCATCAGACTTATCTTCTGTTGCAGGAGCATCAGCTGATTGAGCCATTAACTCAGGTTCATGTTTAAGCTCTGGTTTAAGTTCTGGTTTTGGTGTTAGTTCTGGTTCTGACTCTGGTTTCAGTTCAGGCTTAACTTCCGCTGTCGCAACTGATTTAATCGCTGATGCAGCAATTGTTTCGGCGCTAGGTGCTGCAGGCAAACTTATTTGCGCGGCATCATCTGTGTACCAACGCTTTACTGGTTTTTCAGGTACAAAGGCAATTGCTCGCAACAATGCCATTTCTAACCCTGATTTAGGATCAGGTGCAAACGCCAGTTCTTTGCGGCCAGTTAACAATAATTGATAGTAGAGCTGAACTTGCTCAGGCGTTAATTGCTCAGCAAAAGCTAAAATATGTTCGCTGTATAATGATTGCTGCGCTGCAGCGGGGGCGAACTGGCTCAAGGTTATCTGATGCAATAGCTCTAATAAGCTGCGTAACACTTCGTCGGCATCTGCGCCAAAACTTAGAACCTGTTGAATGGTCTGCATCAAATTGGCGACATCTGCATCACACAGCGCTTTTAATAGTGCCAGCACTTGCTGCGCATCAATACTGCCCAACATAGATTGAACTTGTTGATGCATTACTTGGCCACTGCCAAATGCGATTGCTTGATCCGTTAGGCTTAATGCATCTCGCATACTGCCGTTCGCAGCTTTAGCCAGTAAGTCTAGTGCTTGAGGTTCGTACTCTAATTGCTCTTGAGTCAATATGAAGTCTAATTGCTTAGCAATTTCATCTTGAGAAAGGCTTTTTAAATTAAACTGCAAACAGCGAGATAATACCGTAACTGGTAGTTTTTGCGGGTCAGTTGTAGCAAGCAGGAATTTAACATGCTCAGGCGGCTCTTCAAGCGTTTTAAGCAAGGCATTAAAACTACTTCGAGATAGCATGTGCACTTCATCGATAAGGTACACTTTAAAGCGACCACGTGATGGCTTGTACTGTACATTGTCCAGTAATTCACGGGTGTCATCCACTTTGGTACGCGACGCCGCATCGACTTCAATTAAGTCGACAAAACGCCCTTGGGCAATTTCAACACAACTAGAACATACACCACAAGGCGTTGATGTTACGCCTTGTTCACAGTTTAATCCTTTAGCAAATAGCCGAGCTAAACTGGTTTTACCGACACCTCGAGTGCCGGTAAATAAGTATGCGTGATGTAAGCGCTGCTGAGTTAATGCATTTGTTAGAGCTAATAAGACGTGTGATTGTCCTACCATTTCTTCAAATTTTGCAGGGCGCCACTTACGGGCTAACACCTGATAAGACATGGAATTCCCCAAGCTTTAATAAAACGGGATGATTACGATTAATTTTACCCGAAAATAAAAATAACAATAACATGCAAGTGATTCTGGCGCTATTGATACACTATTTGCTGGGTGGGTTTGGCGAAGTATTATACCAATTCCATCAAATCGAATCGGAACCTTGAACAGCGTGATGGGTTTAATCTGAAGAGTTTCAACTTATTCGTTAATCGTTGCGATAGTCAATGCCATAACCGATGTAACAAATAGAGCAAGCAGAGCAATGTTCAACACTGCCCTGCCCAGTAGAGTGCTAAAGAGGTTTACTCGCCCTCAAACTCACATAAGGTTAGGATATCGATACCTAACGCTTCGATACGCTTCTCGCCGCCAATATCAGGCAGTGAGATAACAAATGCAGCATGAGCAACATCGCCACCGAGTTCACGAATTAACTTTACAGTAGCTTCGATAGTGCCGCCAGTTGCAAGCAAATCATCAACTACAAGTACTTTATCACCTGGTTTGATGGCATCAACGTGGATTTCTAATGTGTCTTTGCCGTATTCAAGATCATAGGTTTGCGAAATAGTCTTTCTTGGTAGTTTGCCTGGCTTACGTACAGGAACGAAGCCAATACCCAGTTCCAATGCTAATGGTGCACCAAATAAGAAGCCACGCGCTTCAGTGCCAACCACTTTGGTAAATCCAAGCGACTTATAGTGTTCAACAAATAATGCGATAGTCGCTTTATAAGCCTCTGCATCTTCTAATAAGCTGGTGACATCGCGAAACATAATGCCTGGAATTGGATAATCAGGAATGGCTTTAATGCTGTCTTTGATTAACGCTAAGCTGGTTGGATTCATAGTCATATTGATTCGTCTATTTAAAAAGGAATGGATTAATAGCCATGGTGCAATTCTGATTAAACTGAATTTGCAAATATAGTATCTGGCATATCACTCGATTTGGCTGATAGTAAGCATGTTTGAGAAGAGTTGCAACTAACGAGCAAAATACCAGCAACTTTTAATCTAACTCTGGGATCTGCCACATAAAAAGCAATAGCACACATAACATACAAACCAACATGATTTGTACCCACAATAATGGCACGATAGCAATACTGACGACGAAACTTAACGTTGTCATAATCATGGCTTTGCGCTTTAACTTTTTATTTATTGATCGTTTGTTTTGCCAGTCATTCAAACCTTGAGAAAACCATGGATGGGTCATTAACCAATGATGAAGTCTGTCACTTGAGCGTGCAAAACAATATGCCGCAAGCAAGATAAAAGGCACTGTGGGTAGCAATGGCACGACAATACCAATTGTACCTAGCGTTACGCTGGTTAAACCAACAATCACAAAAAAGCCGCGCTTTAACGACATATCTCTCCAGGGCCAAATCAAAAAAACCATTCAATAGAATGGTTTTTGGGTAACCGATACTATCAAAAATAGTCCGGTATAATAACTGAGATTGGCAGTTAAATTAAGCCTGCAAGTCTCAAAGCTGAAATAGAAGCTGGTAATGTTGGTAATAGCAAAACAAGGATAAAACCAATAAAATACAAAATGTTAAATGGGTCTTTAAACGGCTGACTCATGTTATTAGATTCCTAAGAGTATTGTTAACCACCTTCTGGCAGCGTGAACTGGATCACAAAATTCGCGCTATTGTAAGTAAAAAGGTCGTCAATAAAAACCACAAAATAACTGTGCCATTTATTCTGCTTTATCTAGATTATTTATCGTGCAAATAATGCCCTTTTCTGCCAATTGCTGCAGCATCTGCAAGCAACCATTTGATAAGGCTTCACTGCTCATTTGCGGGTAGGAAGTTTGTAACCAACCAATAATATCACTCAAATAGCAATTATCGGTTTGACTGATAAAACCGAGGACTTGGGCCGTAAGCGGGTTTAATTGTAAAAACACCACTTCATCATCAACATCTCGGTATACGCAAAAACTGTATGCTTGTTCACTGGGCTCTGTTGGTTGGTAATCAACACTAATATGCTGCACTTCATAGTGATACTGAGTCACAGTAGCCTTAGAAGATAAGCTTAGGGGCAACTCCGTTATCATTTCAGCTGATAGAGGCTGCTCGTTTTCATTATCAAATACGGTGGCAATGTATAACTCTAACCATTCATAATGCGCCAACTCCACCATAAAAGGTGGATCGTAATCTACCGTTTGATAACTGGTTTGTAGAAACGCAATAAACTCTTGAGATATTTCGATGAATATCGGTGTTTTACAATCAAAACTAACAAAAAATGCCTGTATAAGCTTACGCCATGCGTCATCAGTATAAAGTGACTTTAAAACTGGAAACGCACCAGAGACAAAGCCATCAACATTATTGAAAAAAAGTTCTCTGTATACTGTCATCCGCTCTAACGTCATCCCATCTGGTAATGGGTTACTAGGGTCGCGAATGTAATCCATAAAGGATTGTTGAGTGTCAATAAAGTTCATTATGCACTCCTGATCTTTGTTGCAGTTAACGCTTGCTGCTGATATTGATGGATTTGATTAATCTCAAGCAATAACTCTGGTGTTTTAGGGATGTTAAAGTCTCGCTCTAATAATGTCGGAAATACCCCATGCAACTGGTAACTTTGTTGTAAAAGGGCCCATACAGGATCGATAACATCTGCGCCGTGAGTATCCACCATCAATTCAGGTGTTTCTTCATAATGACCTGCAATGTGCATGTATTCGATACGATCAGTTGGCATTGACGCTAAAAATTGTGCAGCGTCATATTGGTGATTAATGGAGTTCACATAGATGTTATTGACATCGAGTAGTAATTTACAGTCCGCCTCAGTAAGCACCGCATTAACAAACTCTTGTTCATTCATCTGCGCACCAGGTGCTGCGTAAAAAGAAACATTTTCAAGAATAAAAGGCCGTTCTAAAATATCTTCAACTTGCTTAATTCTTTTGGCTACGTAACTGACCGCTTCTTCTGTAAACGGGATTGGCATCAAATCATACATATGGCCCGTACCAGAACAGTAGCTAAGATGTTCTGAGTAAATATTGATTTGATGTAAGTCGAGAAAGGCTTTGATGTTTTTAACGAAATCAGTATCAAGCTTTTCAGGGCTACCAATTGATAAAGAAAGTCCATGACAAAAAAACTCGTGCTGTTCAGTTAACTGCCTAAACTGTTTGCCAAATTTGCCACCTAGAGTCATCCAATTTTCAGGTGCGACTTCAAAGAAGTTGATTTCATCAGGTACTTGCTGACAAAACTCATCAAGCATCTCTCGGCGTAAACCCAGTCCCACTGTTGCTTGCTTTGCCATTACAACACTCCATTTATGACTTTTTATCAATTAAAAAGGCCTGCATAACAGGCCTTATCATGACGTACTTTACGCTGACAATAAACACTCAATGGGGTAAAAAAATGTTTATCCGCTAAAGTAAATAAATAAGCAAACTAATTACTTAGCACCGCCACATTTACCTTCACCACACTTACCTTCTTTAGCTTTACCTTCAGCAGCTTTTTTCATATCGCCGCCGCATTTACCTTCACCACATTTGCCTTCTTTGGCTTTTTTCATGTCGCCGCCGCACTTACCTTCACCGCATTTACCTTCTTTGGCTTTTTTCATGTCACCGCCGCACTTACCTTCACCGCATTTACCTTCTGCAGCTTTTTTCATATCGCCGCCACACTTACCTTCACCACATTTACCTTCTGTGGCTTTTTTCATGTCGCCGCCACATTTGCCTTCACCGCACTTACCTTCTTTAGATTTGCTTTCGCCACCATCAAGTTGGTAACCGGCATTCATTTGCTCAAAACCAAATGGGTTAGCTTCAACAGAAGTTGATACACCTGCAGTTAATACCACTGCGCCTAAAGCCATTGCTACTGTAGTTTGTTTTACTGAGTTCATAATAATCTTCCTTATATTCAAACTTTATAATGGTGACCAACAACTAACAGTGCTGGCTTACACTTTAATAGACCTACAACCGTTTACTTTTATTTCACAAAAATTGATCTAAATCATAATTATTTTCAAAAATTCTTGCTAGAAAGCCAAGGCTATTTGTAATCATAGTGTAAATTTATGATGTATCAACCTGATATTTAAGATTAATATTACTTTTTCAACTTATTTGTATTTTTTCACTGTATTGAAATGAATTTGTATAAAAAGCTAAAGTCGCTAGAATGGCGCTCCTTTAATTGACAACAGGTTGAACCGTGCGCGTAGTATTAGCTCCGATGGAAGGCGTCATTGATGATTTGATGCGAGAAATATTGTCTGAAATTAATCCTTATGACTTAGTGGTCACTGAGTTTGTGCGAGTAATCAGCCAATTGCTTCCTGAAAAAGTGTATTACAAACTTTGCCCTGAACTCCATAACGGCGGGTTTACCGCATCAGGTACCCCTGTTCGAATCCAATTATTGGGGCAACATCCAAGTGTAATGGCTGAAAATGCCCAACGAGCCGTTGAGTTAGGCTCACAAGGTGTTGATGCTAACTTTGGTTGCCCTGCAAAAATGGTCAACCGCAGTAATGGCGGCGCGGTATTACTGCAATACCCAGATACCATCCACGATATAGTAAAAGCCATGCGAGATGCTGTACCTGCTGAGCAACCTGTTACCGCAAAAATTCGTCTAGGCTTTGAAGATAAGTCTTTGTTTATGGAAAATGCGTTAGCTGTATATGAAGCTGGCGCCACAGAGTTAGCTATTCATGCACGCAGTAAAGTCGACGGTTACAAACCACCTGCTTATTGGGAATACATAACCGAAGTAGGTGAGCGCTTACCGATTCCAGTGATTGCTAATGGTGAGATTTGGAATGCTGATGATGCCAAGCGCTGTATGGAAGTGACAGGCTGTGACAACATCATGCTTGGTCGCGGGGCTATGTCGCTACCAAACTTAGCGGCAACCATTAAAGATGGTGTAGCACCTTATACCTGGTCACAAACCTTAAGTTTACTGCTGAGCTACACCCAAAAACAGCTTATTGGCAAAAAATCTGATTATTATCCAGCACGGGTGAAGCAATGGTTCACCTATCTTAATAAGCAATATCCAGAAGCAGACATATTGTTTAGAGAGTTAAGAGTGATGAAAACAACAGATGATATTGTGGCGATTTTAGAAAAAGCATACGAGCAAAATAATAAATAATGGAATTAGTTATTTGGTAACCTGCACTTTATATGAATAAAGCTTAATATTAGATGACATAAATGAAGCCTTGATTTGATCTCCATCATAACAATACTGCTGTATAGCGTTAGACTACATACCCAGTAAAATGATTAAGTAATTAGGCCCTTTTGTGAGTACTCAAGAGATACAACAAACATTAATGCAAAAAGAAGCACAGCTTAAATACGAGCTAGTGCATCACCTGAATCAGCAGGTTAATGTAAATAGTGCAGCTCAAATTCATTTTAATATGAGTTTGACAGAGCTGATTGAGTTAATGAGTAGCCAAAATTTGACAGACAGCCCCCTTTTCAGCCAACTGACTCGCCTTGATGCTGCTCTTTGCCAACTAGAATTAGGTCTGTATGGTTTGTGCTCTGATTGCGAATCTGAAATAGAACCAGATAGATTAGCAATCGATCCTACTGAGCAGCGCTGCGCTCATTGTGATGCAAAACACCGTCAAGAACACCGCCAAGAACTTCGTTTAAGTCACTAAATCTCACCTCAAAAATTCAGCTAAACAAACCGTTTATTACTGTTTTTATTTCTTTTTTAAGAGAATTTGGACCATAAAAAAACCTCCGAATCGCGGAGGTTTTTAGTTTTAAACTATAAAATCTTTAGAACTTTTGGTTGATTCTAAGGTAATAAGTACGCCCTAACACATCGTACAGACCCGTATTAACGTCACGGTAGTCAGCAAAGTCGTACCAAGTCGGTGCTTCTTCATCAAACAAATTGTTTACGCCTACTGTTACAGTGCCATTCCAGTCATGGGTGTAGCCAACTTGCAAGTTATGCTTAAAGTAATCAGGGGTATCAGTGATATAGCTATAACCTAAATCACGCCAGTAATCACCCGATTGGCTACCAATGTATACTGTTGTCCAAGCAGCACTGAAGTCGTTGTAATACCAAGCTGCGGCTAGATTACCACGCCACTCCGGATAATCTTGAATACCAGCAAGGTCGATAGCTTCAGACTCTGCACTAGCTTGCTCTTCAAATTCCAAAATATGAGTTAAATCAACTTTAAAGTTGAAATCACCAAAGCTAGTTTCTAGATTATAAGATGTAGCAAAATCGAATCCGCTTGTATTTAAAGAGGACATATTGATATAGCCACTCTCTAAGTAATCAATTTTACCGTCATCATTACGAGTGACTAAACTAGAGCCACCATTGATTTTTTCATCACGAATAACATCAGTCGCACTTACTGCTTCGATTTTATTATCGTACTTAATGTCATAGTAAGAAAGCTCAACACTCCAAGCATCCGTTACATTCCATACTCCGCCTAAGGTTAAAGAATTCCCCTCTTCTGCTTCTAAGTTCGGATTACCACCGAACCAAGTCTTGTGTTGATTATTATTAGCACAGTAACCAGGATCTAGGCTTGCGTTAGTTTCACACCACACAGAATCATAAGCCGTTTCAAAGCTTAAAGATTGAGAAGAAAACATTTCGCCCATGTTTGGCGCTCGGAAAGAATCACCATAACTAGCTCGTAAAAGTAAAGAATCGACTGGTCTCCAGCTCAAACCAAACTTAGGCACAACGGCATCAAAAGTAGAAGAGTTTACAATTTCGCCTGTCGCACCAGTAAGTGTTCCAGATTGCTCATACTTTTCATACCTAACAGCAACAGATAAGTCTACATTAGCTGGCAAACCTACTTGGATTTCAGTATATGCTGCAGTGCGGTCTCGTTCTGCATCAACATCATCACCACCAGAGCCACCAGAAATAATACCAGCAGCAGACTCAGGGTCAGACGTTTGTTTGAAGTTAATCATTTCATATTCAGCACCCACTAACATCGCCATTGAAACCATATCGTTTTCAAATAATAATGTTGATGCAAGACCATCTATTTGAGTGCTGTCGAATTTACCTTGATATACACCAGTATGATTAGCAGCACTATATAATGCTGTCATCTGGTTATTCCAATCCTCATAACTCATACCTGATGTATTAAAAATATCGTATTGATCGGTATCAAGTTCACTTTGAATGATGTTGTCATTAACCAAGTTATAGTTAAATGAGTTAGTTGTTGAGCCTGAATATTGCCCATTTATTTCCCAGTCGATCCCATTTCCAACATCAGAAAAACCAACAAACCCACCTAAAATATCGAAATTATTTGTTTCTGTTAATGTATCACGCTCGCCAATTTGTACAGAGCGCATATAAAGTGTCATGTCAGAATCAGTCGGGTTATATTGGCTATCTGCAGAAAGTACTGGATAGTTTGTAGAAACAGGTGTTCCTGCATAACGAGTATTTGTTTCACTTAAGGATGCAGAGCCACGTCCTCTAAATTGAATATCATCAGTGATGTTATAATTGAAGTTAGTCATGAATGAGTTTCGCGTCATATCACCAAATAACTTAGTTACTGCGCCATAATCATATCGGCATTGACCACTGTTATTATCATCAACTTTATCAACTGTATTTTCAGTTTGATCGCACAAATCTGAGTTGGAATAAAAATCATATACCCAAACTTCTTTACCATCTTCATCAAAAACTAAATTTCCATCGTCATCAACTTTCTGGATGTTTGTATTGTAATAGCCATTTGGCACTGAACTAAAAACACTATTAGCATCATAAGAAGGATCATTCACATTCCAAATATCACGATCCATAACAGCTTTAGTATCATAATATTCGTAGGTAAATGTCACATTACCTTGATCTGTATTAAAGCCAGTTGCAATGGAGAAGCGATTGGCATCGCCACCTTCTACCGAAGGTTGCTCTGTACTGAAGTCTAACTGAAAACCTTCAAATTCTTTCTTGGTAATAATGTTAATTACACCAGCGACTGCATCAGAGCCATATACAGCCGATGCACCGTCACGTAAAATTTCAATACGCTCTACTATCGCAATTGGTATTTGGGAAGTATCAGCTGTTGCTCCAGAACTTGAACTTGTGCCTGGCATGCGACGACCATCTAACAACACTAAAGTTGCTTGTGAGCCCAGACCGCGCATATTAACACTACTTGTCGCACTCGCACCTGAACCATAACCAGAAGTTCCACGCCATGATCCAAATGCATTAATAGATGAGTTATTTAAGACATCAGCAACGGTTTTTTCACCAGTAAGTGCTATATCTGCAGCACTTAGTACTGTAACTGGCGAAGATGTCTCCATATCGACTTGCTTAATACGTGAACCTGTTACTTCAATTCTTTCCACTTTCTCTGGTGCATCTTCAGCAAATGCAACACCTGAGAAAGCAACTGATGCTGCTGTCGCAGCTAGAATACTGCGACGAATCGCCTTAGCTGTTAACGTTAATGAACTCATGTAAATCTCCCTGGATGTTAGTTTTACTAACACATTGACTTTTTATTGTTTTATTTAGTTAAACCGAGGTTATAACCTCAGCTCGATACTGTTAAAACAACGTAAATCATTCAATGAGGGATACATTAATTTAACGAATTGGGTACAAATTGATACACGAAACAGTGAGCTAAATCACCATAGGTCAGCAAATAACCTTGAAAAACATGTGGTTGATTTTCACTAAGATATTAAACCTCAAAAGCTGAGGTAGGAGATACAAAAAGAAACACCTGATATATGGAAGTAAAAACAACTTAACACACTGATACAACTGTAAATAATAAGAATAAAATCGACAGATACACCTTACATATGTTTAGGGAAAGTTAACTGTTTATTTTGTTTTAAAAACAAAAAATCCCAGCCGATATCTCGACTGGGATTTTATTAACAAGATTTCTTAAAAATTAAGACTTCTTGATTAGAACTTCACGCTAGCACGAACGAAGAAGTAACGACCTAATACATCATAAGTGTACGGATCGGTATTCGAATCGTTATTACCTGTGTAGTAAGGAGGCTCTTCATCTAATACGTTATTCACACCACCTGACAATCTAACTGTTTCGTTGATGTCGTAAGATGCTGAGATATCGTGGTAAACAATTGAGTCAACAGAAGGCGCGTAACACTCACTTGGATCATCTTTACAAGCGAATGAATCCATACCGTCAATGTAACGAGCTTCATAAGTCGCTGACCAATCGTCACCTGATGCAGTTAAGTTAAAGTTAGTTTTTAACTCAGCATATGCACCTACACCACCAGTGATGTAGCCAGTGTAATCAACGGCATTGCCATCTTGGTCAAATTCTTCGTATGTATCTAAGATAGAAGTATCAAGACCTGCTTTCCAATCTAAACCTAAGCCTTCGAAAGTATAAGCAAGGTTGATATCAAAACCAGAAGTGTTGGTTTCACCAATGTTTTGCAAACCATTATCAAATGCAATACGACCTGTGTTATCAATCGAGATATTCGCTGACTGACAAAGAGCAGTACCTTCATTGATCTTATTACCATTAGCATCTAAACACTGGTTAGCAACATAGTTTGAATCAACTGAAGTAATTGTATTTGTAATAGCAATATCGTAGTAATCAACAGTTAACGATAAGCCTTCAACATAGCTTGGAGAATAAACTAAACCAAGAGTTGTGATATCAGCTTCTTCAGGAGTAAGGTTAGGATTACCACCTACTGTGACTTCTGCCTGAGTTTGCTCTGTAGCTGGATGAACAATTTGATCGAAAGATGGAGACTTACCACCGTATAATTCATCTACAGTTGGTGCACGGAAAGCGGTAGATTGAACACCACGAACCATCAAGTCATCAAATAAACGCCAAGTTAGACCTAATTTCCAAGTGCTGTCATCACCGAATGTGCTGTAATCGAAGTAACGAATTGCAGCGCTCATATCAACTTGTTGAGCTAGTGGTAAGTCACTTAATAAAGGAATCGCTAATTCAGCGTAAAACTCACTAACATCAAATGAACCCGATGTAGCTTCTACACGTGGGTCATTAGCAAGACCTTGAGCAGTTAATGAATCAGGAGTGAAGTATGCAGATTCTTTACGGAATTCATAACCCGCAGCAAAACCCATGGTACCAGCTGGTAAATCTACGATGTCGCCTGAAAGTGACAAAGCTGCGATATCCAGTTCACTACCACCTGCGTTAACTTCTGTATAAACAAATGGAGAGATACTATCACCCATCCAAGAAGACTGTAGGAATGGGTCAAAATCACCAGCTTGAACAGCATCATTGATAGAGCCGATGTTGTGTAGGTTTGCTAATGTGTCAACTGAATCATTCTTACCTTTGTTGTAAGAAGCATCCCAAGTCCAACCATTTTCGAACTCTCCTTCAAGGCCAACAACTAAACGAATAGTGTCAACAACCTGAGAAAAGTTACGAGTACCAGATTCAACCATACGACGACCATAGCTTACTTCTTCGCCAGCTTGAACCCAAGGTAATAAATCGTCAGTCATGAAACCGCCAGCTGACATTGGCTTGTATTCCCAAGCTGCTGCGTTCCAAATAGGCTGAGGTGCCATTTGTTGATCAGACCAACGCTTAGAGTACATCGCTTCAGAGAAGAACATAATGTTGTCTGACAGTTCGTAAGTACCTGCCATGCTTAGATTCAAACGCTCCATTGGCGTTGAAAGGAAGCTGTCTGCAGAATAGTTATAACGGTCATCATTTGTGAAGTCATGGTATTCACCATCACGACCACTTAAGTCAGCTGCTGATTTTCCATCAAAATACTGGAATTTAGCCTTGCCTTCACCATCATCAACATATTCACCGTAAAATCCAGAATCACCGATAGCATAAGCGCCATCAACACCAGTGCCTACGATGTTAAAGTTTTTATCACCCCAAACGTGTCCACCTTGTGAGTATGAAGAACCGGCACAATATAGGCCGTCAGCACCTTCAGCGATAGGACATTCTGAGAAATCACGATCTGCTTGGCTCGCGTCACCACGTTTGGTGTACTGCGCGTTGATGACAACGTTACCTTTATCGAAGGTATTACCCATAGTGAAATCAATGCTTGATTCGTCAGCGTCGCCTTGACCTGACATACCTGTTTGAACATTTAGTTCAAAACCATCAAAATCACGCTTTAAAATGACGTTAACAACACCAGCAATTGCATCAGTACCATAAACAGCTGAAGCGCCATCTTTAAGTACTTCTACACGTTGGATCATTGAAACAGGAATAGTGTTCAAATCAACTGAAGATGCAGCGCCTGTACCTGAAGCGATCATACGACGACCGTTAACAAGTACTAGAGTACGCTCCGCACCCAAACCACGTAGGTTTACGTTAGTGTTACCACCAGAACCATTGTTAATACCAGCATTTGTCATAGCGCCACCAGAAGAAGTCATCTTCTGTAATACATCATCAATAGATGTAGCGCCTGATGCTATAATTGCTGACGCATCGATCACTGTAACTGGGCTAGCCGTTTCCATATCGGTACGTTTAATACGTGAACCAGTTACCGCAATTCTTTCTACTTTTTCAGCTTGTGCTTCTTCAGCAATTACACTGCCTGAAAAAACTGAACCTGTTGCAACGGTTGTTGCTGCTATTGTCAAAAAGCCACGGCGGATTGCCTTAGCTGTCAAAGATAATGAACTCATTATTAAACTCCCTTCGTCATAATCAAACATAAAGTCACGACGTTATATTTTTTATTTTTAGGTTAATTATTTAATCAACCGAGAGCATTATTGTTAAATAAAATGACAATAGTCAACATCTATTACAAATTAATAACCAAGTATCATCACATTGATACAGACTCAATATTAACATGTGTTAAATTATTGTTAAATCACTATATAACAAGCACTTAGAGAATTTCAAGCTCACTAAGTTAAATATAATGTTGTTTTTTGTTAACCTTAAGTTATTAAAAAGATTAAATCAGATCAAATATTGAACAATTAAACTAACCCCAATATTAATAAGTTAAATTACAGATCTTAAAACTACGACTTAATTAACAAAAATTTAACTTAAGTAACAATTATTATTAAAAAAATAATTTTAAAATCACAATAAAATTTATAATTAGAAGTTTAATTTGCTTATTATTTAACAAATAAGCGACATTCAGCCAGATTAAAAAAGAGTAATTACTCAAGCTGATTAGAATAGGATTGCAGCAATTGAATTTTTAGCAGGTAGAAAAGCAATACTTATTCACATATTTGGCAATAAGAAAGCCTCGGTGTCGATTGGAAGCACAAAGAAAACCAATCTATAAATCACCTACAAGCTCGGAACTGGGGCTAGAGTAGAAGATCGAAAAGTTATCAGCAATTTTTAGACACAAAAAAGGAGCCATATGGCTCCTTTTAATCTAATTCAATTAAGAATTAACGAGTACGTGCACATAACTCTTCAGCACTGAAGAAGTAAGCAACTTCACGTTCAGCAGATGCTACAGAATCAGAACCGTGAGCAGCGTTCTCATCGATGCTTTCTGCGAAATCTGCACGGATAGTTCCTTCAGCAGCTTCAGCTGGGTTAGTAGCACCTAAGATTTCACGGTGAGCTAGAACAGCGTTTTCGCCTTCAAGCGTTTGAACCATGATAGGACCAGAAGTCATGAATGCAACTAAAGCACCAAAGAAAGGACGTTCGCTGTGCTCAGCGTAGAAGCCTTCAGCTTGTTCTTTGCTTAGGTGAACCATTTTAGAAGCGATGATTTTCAGGCCAGCAGTTTCAAAACGGTTGTAGATAGCGCCAATGTGGTTTTTTGCAACAGCATCAGGCTTAATGATAGAAAAAGTACGTTCGATAGCCATGAAAAGCTTCCTTCTTAATATAGGGTTTTTAAATTCGCGCGGATTATACGAAATTTACGCCTAGATGCATAGGGCTAATGGTGTCACATAATCAAAATGTCATCATGTGACTTAGCTTCTAGTCAAATTGTGATTCAACTCAAGCAAATCAACTATACAAAAGTAGCTGCAGCACCGCTTTATCGAAAACGAGGAAAACAGCAGATTAATCTTTAACCTGGATTAACAATTGGCTGTAAGTAGTTAAGTAACATCTTAGGTAATTGCTGCACGAATTGCATCTGTGTCATTGAGCAAGCGATTGCTGGTGTCAGGTTTGGATACAGAATTTTATCAAGCAGGCCATTGATCATCATATATATCGCCATATCTGCAGCTTGCTGCTTTATTGATGTAATATTAGCAGCCTCGTTACTATCAACAAATTGTAATAGCAAATGAGACAAGCGGCTATACGCTTCATTTCTGTCTAAAGTAGGATTTGCAAACATGGTGTCAGGATGTAACCGCGCATTTAGGTGAATGGTCCTAAATACACTTTTTCTATCGTCAAGGAATGTATAAGTGGACTCACATAGTGATATCACTCGATCCTCGAGCGTGTCGCACTCAATTGCTTCCATTTCCTCAATCCACTGCCCAAGCTCTTTTCCAAATGCATCATATAGAAGTGGTAGTAATGCTTCTTTGTTCTCAAATCGACGATAAAACGTCCCTACCGACACCCCTGCGCCTTCAGCTAATTCTTTAATACTGATATGTTCAAAGTACTTAACCTTTAATGCATCTTGTAAAGACTGCAGAAATTTATCATGAGTCACTTGGCTACGTTTTTGTTTTGGGCGTAAATCTATGGCTGACATGCATTTTTCCAGTTCGAATCAGGGAGGAAACCAAGGTAACAATTCCAGTGTATTGTCACCTTAAGCATCATACAATTTCTACTGGCTAAACTCTAATTCAACAGGTCATTTACTGCGCTGTTAAGTTAATGTAACCCTACTATCGCTTTATTATCAGCAACGATTTTTTTAGTGTCATAGCCAATGCCATTTTTAAATACCACTGGCATATCTTGAATTCGACTAATATCAACACTCAAATCACCATTTATTAATACTAGATCAGCATTCTTACCGACCTCAACTGAGCCAATAGTTTGCTGCTTATTAAGATAGTTTGCTGCATTCAAGGTGGCGATTTTAATCACTTCTTCTACACTAAAGCCTGCTTCATAAAGTAGCTCAATCATACGTTGATTTGAAAATCCAGCAACGACCCCGCCATAGCCGGTAGGATCCGTTCCGGCCATCAACAAGCCGCCAGCTGCAACAAACTTCTTTTCTAATTGCATCATTTTATTAAACACGACTGGCCAAGTAGCGTCTTCTTGCTGAGAAATAGTGAGCCAACGATTTTGATACTGCTCTCTAACTTGTGGAATGAGCGCTTCTAATGCTAAAGGGTAGGCTTGTGGTCGCCCTTTTGTGAACGTTTCATAAATAGTTAGCGTAGAAGTAATGGCGACTTTCTTTTCGACTAAATAGGCAATGAGATCATTGACCTCAGGTGAATCAATATCTAAATCAACTAATGACTGATGTGCCCCTTCTGGGCACATATCTTTCTGTTTGTCTTTAACAAAATCAGTAGCGGCAAAGAAACCATGTTCAAGGTTATCGATTCCCATCTCAGCGGCTTCTCGATAAGTTATAGAGCAAAGATGTGCTGTCACTTTATGATCCCGCAAATGCGCTTGCTCTATGACTGTTTCAAGCTCTTTTGTACGAATATTAATATAGGCTTTATATGACGTTACCCCTTCAGAAACCCAGTAATCTATCATTGCCTTAGCATTTTCTGCATCCCGAAGCGCTTTGAGTTTTAGAATTGGCAGCCCAGGACCATTTAAATACGGTGCAGTAACATCCATAGCAGGCCCAATAGTATCACCTGAGTTAATGGCATCTCTTACATTTAAATCCCCGTAAGGTGAAGTGGTGCCAGCAGTCCTTACCGTGGTTGCACCGCCAGCTAGGTATAGTTTGGGAAAGCTATGGAGCATTTCGGTGTAATGGGCTTTTCCGGTGGGATAAAACATATGCTCATGCATCATTATCAGGCCTGGAATTAAGGTTTTCCCCTTACCATCGATGATAGTGACGTCCTCTGCAATCGTTGTCGAAGCAGAAGCCATTATCGTTTTAATTTTCCCAGCCTCAATAACAACAGTTTGCGCTTCCTTAATTTTACTGCCAGTTCCATCGATGATATTGACATTGGTAATTGCAATTTTAGGTTGATCATAAGATATATAACCACTCGCCACAGCACTTAAAGAAATACTGTAAAGCAGCATACCTAGTGTGCAAAACAATTTAGATTGATTCATCCTTAACCTTATTCAAATATATTTTGAACAAGATGATATAGTGCAAACAGATTTATGTAAATCTAGATTCACATTAAGGGTGATTTTTAATGTTATTTTGCAGCAATACATTCAATTTCAAT
This sequence comes from Shewanella sp. 2_MG-2023, assembly GCF_030548905.1. Taxonomy (NCBI): domain Bacteria; kingdom Pseudomonadati; phylum Pseudomonadota; class Gammaproteobacteria; order Alteromonadales; family Shewanellaceae; genus Shewanella; species Shewanella sp. 2_MG-2023. The sequence goes on along the minus strand of NZ_JAUOSO010000008.1, from coordinate 159,322 downwards.
GCTGGCACCAAGAGCGAGACCTTTGACTGCCATAGTACTTCTTGCGGGATAAGGGGAACTAAAATGCTGCTTATATACCTGATTAAATGCTGAGAAATCTTCAATATCCGTAAGCATCACAGTGCACTTAACCACATCTTTCATTTCATAACCCATTCGACCTAAAGACCCTTTAATGCCTAATAATGTCGATTGAGTTTCCGCAACGATGCCACCTTTAACTAAGGTCTTAGTCTCAGGGTTAAATCCTATTTGACCAGATAAATAGACAGTCCCGCCGACTTTCACCCCTTCAGAAAATGGCAAGGTCATGTCACCTTCCTGGGTATTTAAAAAACTAACTTCACCCTCTGAATAGCTACCAAGATTTACTGGCAGCACTTTCTGTTCAGAACTCTGCACAGCATTAACATAAAAACTCGCTAAAATAGATAAACTGACGATCAATTTCATTGTCATCCCTTAATATTATGGTGTTGTTGAAAATGTGCTTATGCCATGTAAAGTATTCAACCAAGGTTGTGCTGAACGATGCCAGATTTGCATAACCGGCGTTAATTCATTTCTTTGATCCACAACGCCTAAACGAATTCCATACACCCTCGACTTATCACCAACGGAAGTGGCGTACATTGCAGAGCCACATTGCTGACAAAAACCTTGGGCTCGTTGATTGCCACTTTCGGCAATTTTGATGTATTCCTTTGGCGTGCCTTTGATAAAATTCATACCGTCAACTTCTGACATCACTACCGTCCTAAAGGCGCTGGCCGATAGTAATTGGCAATCAGTGCAATGACAGATGACAACTTTTTCTGGTAAAACCTTGGCAGTAAAAACTAACTCACCACAATGGCAATGTCCGGTGATGTTCATATAGTCCTCTAGATAAAATGAAGCTGACTTGATTTGCGAATACAAATTCACAAATAAGATAGTTACATTAATTCAACATTGCAACTTAAAATCGTGTCAATGAATCAATAAGTAAATTACTTGAAGATAAATAGAATACACAGCTTAAAAATAACGTTCGAAGGGGTTATGAATGAAGGGAGACTATGAATTAAGGTGGTTTTGAATGAAGGCGGTTTTGAATGAAGGCGGTTTTGAATGAAGGCGGTTATGAATAATGACGTAAAGAATAGTAAAAAATTTCCAAAAAAAAGCAACGACTATGAAAACACATACACCGTTGCTCAATGAAACTGTCCTATTGAATAACGATAGGACATTGCCAGTATCTGAAACTAGTCTAGTGCCCTTCTGACACCATGTTGACAGTGTACTTAGGGATATCAATCACTAAATCACAATCAACTACTTTAGCCTGACAAGAAAGACGGCTTTCAGGCTCTAAGCCCCATGCTTTATCTAGCATGTCATCTTCTAACTCATCACTTTCTTCAAGTTGGTCGAAGCCTTCACGCACAATACAGTGACAAGTAGTACATGCATTCGACTTTTCACATGCATGCTCAATGTGGATGCCATTTTTTAGCGCGACGTCTAAAATGGTTTCACCGACTTCGGCTTCAACAACTGCGCCATCTGGACACAGCTCTTCATGTGGTAAAAAAACTAACTGTGGCATTTCATCACCTATATATTTTCAACAGACTGACCTTTCAGTGCTGCTCGAATTGAATTATCCATACGACGATTAGCAAACTCTTGAGTTTGTGCATCTAATGCTTCAATCGCTTTTTCAATGGCGTCGGTATCATCACCTTGAGCAGTCAATTGTAACTGTTCAATTGCAGCGTTGATATCAGCAAGTTCTTGTGGGTTTAATAAATCAGCATCTTTAGCAAGTGCTGCACTTAAGGTTTCAACAACTCTTGAAGCCTCTACTTGCTGCTCAGCTAACATGCGACGAGTAATATCATCTTTCGCATGCTTCATTGAGTCTTTTAGCATTGTAGCAATTTCAGTATCAGATAAACCGAATGACGGTTTAACCTGAATCGTTGTTTTCACTTCAGTGGACTTTTCCATTGCTGTCACACTCAGTAACCCATCCGCATCGACCTGGAATGTGACTCGAATGTGCGCAGCGCCAGCCGCTAATGCAGGAATACCATTTAAGGTAAAGCGAGCTAATGAACGACAATCATCAACTAGCTCACGTTCGCCCTGCACTACATGAAATGCCATTGCCGTTTGGCCATCTTTAAATGTTGTGAACTCTTGCGCACGAGCCACAGGAATTGTGGTATTGCGCGTCACCACTTTTTCAATTAAGCCACCCATGGTTTCTATACCAAGGGAAAGTGGAATAACATCCAATAATAATAAATCTGACTCAGGCTTATTACCTACCAAAATATCAGCTTGGATTGCCGCGCCAATGGCAACGACACGATCAGGGTCAATTGACGTTAGTGGAGTCTTTTTAAAGAAGGTTTCTACTTGCTCACGCACTAATGGTACACGAGTCGAACCACCTACCATGACTGTCTCAATGATGTCATCTGCAGTCACATCGGCATCACGTAATGTACGGCGACAACTTGCAATCGTCTTTTTAACAAGCGATGCAATTAACGATTCAAATTCAGCTTTCGATACTTCCGCATTAACTGTATCGCCATTTTCTAGCGTAACAGATGCAATACAAGTATCTGCATTGGTTAACCGCTCTTTGACACGACGAGACTCAATTAAAAGCTGACGAGACAAAGAAGCTGAAAGCTCAGTCAGTCCAAAAGCTCGTTGTAAGTGCGCTTGCAACAGGTGGTCAAAATCATCACCGCCTAGCGCAGAGTCGCCACCTGTGGCTAATACTTCAAATACACCACGATTCAGACGTAAAATTGAAATATCAAACGTACCGCCACCTAAATCATAGATAGCAATCACACCTTCTTGTTTGGTGTCTAAGCCATAAGCAATCGCTGCTGCAGTAGGCTCATTTAATAAGCGTAATACTTTTACACCCAAAAGCTCTGCTGCATCTTTAGTACCTTGACGCTGAGCATCGTCAAAATAAGCCGGTACGGTAATGACAACCCCTTCTAAATCTCCGCCTAATGTTTTTTCAGCGCGGCTAATAAGAGGTCTAAGTATTTCAGCAGAAACTTGCACAGGGTTAACAGCGCCCTGAGCAGTATTAAAAATAGGTAGACCATTATCACTAGCAGTCAGCGAATATGGGAGTTGTTGCTCGCCAGATTGAATATCAGCAAGACTGCGCCCCATAAAGCGTTTAACAGAAACGATGGTATTTTGCGGATCTTTTACAGATAGTGCTTGAGCTGCTAAACCTGTTTCGATGCTGTCGACACTGTAATGTACAACTGAAGGTAAAGAATGTTGATTACTGTCATCAGGTAAAGTCAGTGCTTCACCACTTCTGACAGCCGCAACTAATGAATTTGTTGTACCTAGATCGATACCCACAGCAAGGCGGTGCTGATGAGGCGCGGCGCTTTGACCGGGCTCAGCGATTTGAAAGAGGGCCATAGTATTCCAATTATTTATTAGTCTGGACTCAATTAGAGACAATATAAAGGCGCTGTTATATTAACAGCGCGAAATTAATCTAATAATGAATCTTCGACTCTTGCGAGTTCATCCTGCAATTTTGCCATAAATTTTAGCTTTCTTATTTGATCCGCTGCAGATAAATTATTTTCATCTGATTCGGTTGCTAAAAATGTGGCAAGTAATTGCGAAAGTGTCTTTTCAAAGCCAGCAAATGACTGATATAAATCATCGATTAATTCATCAGCTTGTTGACTATCTTTAATATCTTCTAGGGATTCACGCCATTCCATTTGCTGCATCAAAAAAGCAGTATCTTTGACTGTCGTCGTTTCATGGCTTATATCAATGCCACGTAAACTTAACATGTGCTCTGCACGTCTTAATGGATTTTTTAGCGTTTGATAACCGTCATTTACCTGCGCAGTGCGTTGCACAGACAACAACTTTTGTTGTTCTGACTCGTTAGCAAATTTATCGGGATGAACCGCCCTTTGCAGCTCGCGGTAGCGCTCTGCAAGGTTGGCGGTGTCGATATCAAAGGAAGGTGTTATTTGAAATAATTCAAAGTAATTCATTGGCAGATATCATGCTCTTAGTTGGTAAATTAGAGTGAAGCTTCACAATTAAACAGTAAAGCTTTCACCACAACCACATTCACCTTTGGCATTAGGATTGTTAAATTGAAAACCTTCATTGAGGCCTTCTTTAACAAAATCTAATTCAATGCCTTGAAGATAGATAAAGCTTTTAGCATCAATGATGATATTAACGCCTTCAATCTCGAAAACGTCATCATCATCATTTGCTTCATCAACAAACTCAAGCACGTAAGCCATACCAGAACAGCCAGATGTTCTTAACCCTAGGCGTAAACCCAAGCCTTTTCCTCGATTAACTAGGAAAGATTTCACTCGTTCAGCCGCAGCTGGGGTCATTGTTATTGCCATCTTAACTCCGGTATTACTTGTCTTGCTTTGATTTGTACTCATCTAATGCTGCTTTAATAGCGTCTTCGGCTAAAATAGAGCAATGGATTTTAACTGGTGGTAATGCAAGCTCTTCAGCAATGTCAGCATTCTTAATCGTTGCTGCTTCATCAACACTTTTACCTTTAACCCACTCTGTTACCAGTGAGCTAGAAGCGATTGCGCTGCCACAACCATAAGTTTTGAATTTAGCATCTTCAATGATACCGTCTTCGCCAATTTTTAGTTGAAGCTTCATCACGTCACCACATGCTGGTGCGCCAACCATACCTGTTACCACTGAAGGGTCATTCTTATCAAATGAACCTACGTTACGTGGATTTTCATAATGTTCGATTACTTTTTCGCTGTAAGCCATAACAATTCTGCTCCGTTTATCGCTATCGATAATAATGTATTAGTGATGTGCCCACTGAACTTGGTCCAGATCGATACCATCTTTGAACATCTCCCAAAGTGGAGACATTTCACGTAACTTACCGATAGAATCATCAATTACTTTAATTGCATGCTCGATATCTTCATCAGTGGTAAAACGACCAATTGAGAAGCGAATTGAGCTGTGTGCCATTTCATCATTTAAGCCTAATGCACGAAGTACATAGCTAGGCTCTAAACTTGCAGAAGTACAAGCTGAACCTGATGATACGGCTAAATCTTTAAGGGCCATCATTAATGACTCACCTTCAACAAAATTGAAGCTCACATTAAAGATACCGCAGTAGCGTTGTTCCATATCGCCATTGATATAGGTTTCTTCGATATGCTTAATGCCAGCCCATAATTTGTCACGTAGACGAAGTATGCGAGCATTATCTTCAATCATATCTTGCTTAGCGATAGCAGCTGCTTCGCCTAAGCCAACAATTTGATGAGTTGCTAATGTACCACTACGCATACCACGTTCATGGCCACCACCGTGCATTTGCGACTCTAAACGAATACGTGGTTTACGACGCACGTATAATGCACCAATCCCTTTTGGTCCATACATTTTATGGCCAGAGATAGAAATCAGATCAACTTTAGTGGTTTTCACGTCAATCGGTAATTTACCTGCACTTTGTGCAGCATCCATATGGAAGAAAATACCTTTTGAGCGACATAACTCACCAATTGCATTAATGTCTTGAATAACACCAATTTCATTGTTCACATGCATGATGCTCACTAAAATTGTGTCATCGCGCATTGCACCTTCAATCACTGATAATGGAATAAGTCCATTGTCACTTGGTTCAAGGTAAGTCACTTCAAAGCCTTCACGCTCTAATTGGCGACAAGCATCAAGTGTGGCTTTATGTTCTGTCTTGCTCGTGATGACATGCTTGCCTTTCTTGTTATAGAAATGCGCAATACCTTTAATAGCAAGGTTGCTTGATTCAGTCGCACCCGATGTGAATACGATTTCGCGGTGATCCGCGTTGATTAAATCAGCCACTTGATTACGAGCAATATCAACTGCTTCTTCGGCTTGCCAACCATAACGGTGAGAACGAGATGCAGGGTTACCAAACACACCGTCCATTGTCATAAATTGGACCATTTTGTCGGCAACACGTTTGTCGACTGGGGTTGTTGCGGCATAATCTAAATAGATAGGAAGCTTCATCATACACTCCGTACTGAGCAGCCATCTTTGTGACCACTTACAACGTACATATAATTGTTATCGATACAACTACATAAAATTACAATGTAACTCTATGCTCGTTCTGCATTTCGTCTTGCTTTAACGAGATAAATTGAACATCTCTTTTATCCATTAATCCAGCAAGCGTAATGCCATCTAAAAATTCTGAAATTTGTTTACTTAAATCTCCCCATAATGAATGGGTGAGACAACGGGAGCCACTTTGGCAATTCCCTTTTCCCTGACAACGAGTCGCATCAACTGACTCGTCTACAGCATGCACGACCATGCCAACAGAGATGTCATTCGCTTCTTGTCCAAGACGATATCCGCCTCCAGGACCACGAACACTAGATACAAGACCATGTTTACGAAGCTTAGCGAAGAGTTGCTCAAGATAGGAAAGCGATATTCCCTGTCTTTCAGAGATATCCGCTAAGGGAACTGGCCCGGTGGCTGAGTGAATAGCAACGTCCAGCATAGCTGTCACTGCGTAGCGACCTTTTGATGTCAGTTTCATAACGTTATTTGCTCCCATATACTATAGGGCAATTTCACCATACCCGAGTAAATTAGTCAAGTATTTAACCTAGTAAATTACTCAAGTATTATATCTCGTTCGCTGCTAACAATTTAGGTCTACAATTTTGCACAGGTATTTAACCTTTTTATACTACAAGATTCAATGCTAGTACGGCATTAATTGAGCGAATATGTGATAAAACTGCAGTAAGTCAAAAAAAACAGGTTAATGAGAAAAGCTCACGACTCAAAAATAAAAAAGTCGATACCTTTAAGTGGGTATCGACTGGATATTTTTCAAGTCTAATGATTAAATTATCGGATCAAACTTATCAATTTCTTGAATTCGCTTTTCTGCAGCTTCTTGCTCAGCTTCATTAAAGTCACCCACATTCAACTCTGGTAACTTTTCAGTGCAAACTTCACCGCCCATAGTTTGTACAGCTTGGCAAATCTCTTGCACTTTAGAATCCATCAAATGCATATGATCAAGCATTTGACCAATCGCACTGGCAACTGGATCTGGATTATCAGGAGATACTGCATAAGCATCAAACCCATATTTCTTCGCCATCGCACTGCGACGTTCAGTTTGTTCTTTCGATTGCGCCGAAGGTTTAGCAACTACCCTTGCAGGAATACCCACAACAGTCGTTTCTTTGGCGACATCTTTAACCACAACAGAATTTGAACCGACTCTAGCACCATCATGCATGGTGATTGGACCAAGAATTTGAGCGCCTGCGCCAATAACCACATTATTTTCTAATGTTGGGTGACGCTTACCTGCTTGCCATGTTGTGCCACCTAAGGTCACGCCGTGGTAAAGAGTACAATCATCACCAATTTCAGCAGTTTCACCAATAACAATGCCCATGCCATGGTCGATAAAAAATCGGCGACCTATTGTAGCCCCTGGGTGGATCTCAACCCCAGTGAACCAACGAGAAAAAGTAGACAAACATCGCGCTAACAGATGCCATTTAGCATTCCAAAGCTTATTACTGATGCGATGAATCCAAATCGCATGCATGCCTGGATAATTGACTAAAATCTCAAAGCTACTATTCGCCGCAGGATCTCGGTGATAAATAGATTCAATATCTTCCTTTATTCGCGCTATCACGCCCATGTCACAGTCCTTCTTTCTACCACTATAAAATTATGACTTTTTACTAAAAAATAAGTTATGACTCTTTATCGTTGCTGCTTTCTTGTTTCGGCATTTTTTTATCTATTGAGGTCAAAATACCACGAAGAATATTCATTTCAGCCGTTTCAACACGAGCACGGCTAAATAAGCGTTTAAGCTTGGTCATGATCTGACCTGGGTGATTTTTAATAATGAAATTTGTCTTAGTTAGTGTCGACTCTAGATGCACATAAAAGCGTTGTAAGTCTTCTGAGAGTGGGTATTCTTCTTCAAAAGTCGCCTTTTCATCTAATGCTAAGTGCGCCATACGAGTTTCATAACAAATGATCTGCACCGCTTGCGCTAAATTAAGCGAGCTATATTCAGGGTTTGCAGGAATAGACACGTGATATGTACACTCTTGCAGCTCTTCATTACTTAAACCGTGGTTTTCACGACCAAATACAATAGCTACAGGCCCTTTAATACTTTCCAGAGCCAGCTTTTCGCCCGCTTCTTTCGGGACTAACATAGGCCAATCTAGTGTTCTGCTACGTGCACTCGTTGCAATCACTAAGCTACAGCCAGCAATCGCTTCTGAAAGTGAGTCAACAATCGTCACGTCTCTAATCAAATCGGCTGCACCTGCAGCAAGTGCAATAGACTGTCCATCAGGCTGCACTCTAGGTTCAGCAAGGTATAAGTTTGATAAGCCCATGGTTTTCATGGCTCTAGCGGTAGAACCGATATTTCCGGGATGCGATGTCCCAACTAAAACAACACGTATATTACTCAGCATGAAACTACTTTAATCGTCTAAAAATCTATTTGCGGATAGTAACACAAGCTGCAAATAATTCCTTATATGAAAATCTGCATTTGATAAACCTGTCAAAATGCGTATAATTACGCGGCTGATTTATTCGTTCTTTAACATCCAGGGGATTGCTATGCATCCGATGCTGACTATTGCCACGCGCGCTGCACGCGCTGCGGGCCAAACTATTATGCGCGCCTATACTGAACTCGACAAAGTTGAAGTTGATTCAAAAGGTCTAAATGACTTTGTTACAAGTGTAGACAAGGAAGCAGAAGCTACCATTACATACCAAATTCGTAAATCTTACCCAGATCATACGATTGTTGGCGAAGAAGACGGTGAGAACCGTGGTTCAAATAAAGATTATGTATGGATAGTCGATCCTTTGGATGGTACCAACAATTTCGTTCGTGGTATCCCTCATTTCGCAGTATCTATCGCAGTTCAATATAAAGGCAAAATTGAAGTTGCCGTTATTTACGATCCTGTTCGTGAAGAATTATTCTCTGCTGTTCGCGGTCAAGGTGCTAAAGTAAATGACTTCCGCCTACGTGTAACTGGTGTAAATGAACTCGCTCATACCATGATTGGTACTGGTTTCCCGTTCAAATCTCGTCAACACACTGAAACTTACATGAACATCTTAGGTGAAGTATTCCCTGTATGTGCTGACATACGTCGCGCAGGTTCAGCGGCACTTGACTTAGCTTATGTTGCTGCAGGCCGTTTAGACGGTTTCTTCGAAATCGGTCTTAAGCCTTGGGATATCGCAGCAGGCGACTTAATCTGTCGTGAAGCAGGCGGTACCGTAACAGATTTCACTGGTAACCATAATTACCTAACTTCAGGTAACGTTGTTGCTGGTTCGCCTAAAGTGACTTCAGAATTAGTTAAAATTATGCGTCCTTTACTCAATGATGGCCTTAAGCGCTAATCATTAATCTGACCAATAACGGTTAGAACAATTAAAACCGCCTGACTTAAACGTCATTGGCGGTTTTTTTATGCCTGAAATTCCTAAACCGTCTATTAAGGCGCTAGAAAGTGATGATATTAGAATAAATTTATAATTTTTGACCTAGATCACTCAGTAAAACACGACCTAGCAGAATATACTGAATTATCAATTAAATTAATAATAAGAGATGTAATAATCATGCCGCTTCCTATACTCCGTCAAATAGGTGTTAAAAGCCTAAAAAGCGTCGAACATGTCGTTTTATTCATTATTTCTCTTGCGACGGTCTTCGCCATTGGCGAGGAAGTGTTGCACATGTTTCACATCAAAACGGTAGAACTTGCTGATTTGCTATTACTGTTTATTTATCTCGAAGTCTTAGCCATGGTGGTCAATTACCTTGAGTCAGGTAAATTGCCCATCCGTATGCCTTTATATATCGCGATTGTGGCACTCGCCCGTTACTTAATTCTTGATATGAAGGATATGGATGATTGGCGCATACTGGCTATATCACTATCAACAATCGTGCTAGCAGCAACGGTCATTGTCATTCGATGGGGCCAACTAAAACTCCCATATCCAAAAAATAAAGATATGGAACATTAAAAATTGATGAGTAACTATTCTTAAGAATTGATATTTTAATTTGAATAATTAAGCGATAAGTGACTAACTTATCGCTTTTTTTATAGATGTTGATTAGTATGAATTAGCGGATAAATTATGCTCATTAATAAAAGTAAATACGGAGTAAGGCGGTTATGTCTAACGAACCCACAGGATTTGAAGAAAAAAGAAACTCATTACGAGTGGATATGGAAGCCGAGCGCATTTTATTGCATTGGATAGATTCATCAGGCGAGCCTTGTGAAGATTATGGGGTATGTATTGATTTGGCGCGCAAAGGTATCCTGATTGACTATAAGAGAGCGTTCAATCTTGGAGATTTAGTCGCTATCACTTTTAATCACAATACTGAAAAACAAAACACGATTAAAGGACAAGTCTGCCGCTGTACTGAAGCTAACCCGCAAAGCTTTCATATTGCCTTACAGCTTGTTTAATACCGTATAAATTCTCACACAGTAAACATATTTAATGGATAGCAGCCTTGAATAGAAATTGATTTCAAAACTTATGATTTAATGAGTTATTTTGAACTATGATTAATTTAAGGTGGTAGAAATCTCATAAAATAAGGTTGCGCTATGATAATACTGGTCGGTGGTGAAAAAGGTGGCAGTGGTAAAAGTTGTTTAGCTCAAAACCTTGCTGTATATGTTACCGAAACCTTCAAAGCCAATGTATTAATGGTGGACTGCGATCCACAACGCACCACATCTGATTGGATCCAAGCGCGCAATAACCAAACCAATCTAAAACCGATTAATTGCATCCAACTTTACGGTAAAATTCGTAATGACCTATTAAGTTTGGGTGAGCGCTTTGACTATGTCATTGTAGATTGTGGTGGTCAGGATAACTTAGCGATGCGCGCAGCGATGTCTGTTGCCAGTTACGTTGTTATTCCTTTAAGACCAAAACGCCGCGACTTAAAAACACTCCCCCACATGGAAGATATGCTCAGTACCTGTAAAATGGTGAATCCTAAAATGGTCGCTACTGTGGTTATCAGTCAATGCCCAGCCCTTCCCTCGCAATTTAAACGCATACTTGAAGCCAAAGATGTCGTCAAATCGTTTGGACTCACCGCTTTGAATGCTGTCACTTTTAATCGCAATATTTATGATGACAGTGAAGAAAGTGGTTCATCAGTACTAGAAATAGATCCTCAAGGTAAAGCCGCCCAAGAAATCACAAATATTGCTGAAGAGTTATTTGCGATACCGCCCGATGACAGTTTTGAATTTTAAACTCAAATTCATACTCGCATATTAGCAATAACGGCAATCAGTAACGCAAAATGTGATCATGACTCATAAATGAACTAAAAATCGTTGCCCAATTCAGTTTGGTGCGCCAAGATCACTGCAGCATTTAACCGTGCACTAAATTACCCTTCGCTGAGATAACAGCTCTTTATCCAATAGGTTAACCTCTATGGCACTAATCCTCCTCTTAACCCAACAGATGTGCCTTTACCTCGTCATCGTTTATCTGTTCAGCAAAACGCCCTTATTCAAAATGTTTGCCGAAACATCAACTCGCTTGCCTCATAAGGTTTTTATTTATGTGGTTTTTTCAGGTTTTTGCATTATGGCGACCTACTTTGGTGAACAAACCACAGGCGCCATTGCTAATACTCGAGCAATGGGAGCTGTACTTGGCGGATTGTTAGGTGGGCCAGTAACAGGATTCTTTATCGGATTAACGGGAGGGTTACACCGCTACAGTTTAGGTGGGTTTACTGATTTAGCTTGCGCCATTTCAACCACCCTAGAGGGGCTATCGGCGGGCATGGTCAGTTATTACCTCAAACGCAGCGGTAATCTAGAACTGATTTTTAATCCTTTACTGGTATTTTTAGTGACTTTTTGCGCCGAGTTAATGCAGATGAGCATCATCTTGCTAGTAGCAAAACCATTTGATCATTCCTTTGAATTAGTCTCAGAAATCGCTATGCCGATGCTATTGGTCAACGCCATTGGCGCTGCATTGTTTATGAGCATGATTCTGGATCAAAAAACCATGTTCGATAAACTTTCTTCCGCCTTCTCGACTAAAGCCCTCAAAATTGCAGAACGCAGTGTCGGGCTACTTTCCAAAGGGTTCAATCAACAATCCACCAGCAAAGTAGCGCAAATTATTATCGAAGAAACCCAGGTGGGCGCTGTGGCAATTACTGACAGAGAAAAGTTATTAGCTTTTATTGGTATAGGTGATGATCATCATATTCCAAATACACCTATTTCGTCGCAAATTACCTTAGATGCCATTGCTCAAAACAAAGTCATGTTTGCTGATGGTGTTGAAAGCAGTTATTGCTGCTCAATAGACCATAAAAACTGCCGCTTAGGTTCTAGTTTAGTGATACCGCTCCGCAGCGATAATGAAGTTATCGGTACGATTAAATTGTATGAGCCAAAAAACAAATTATTCCTCAATATCAATCGTACTTTAGGTGAAGGCATCGCAAAATTACTGTCAAATCAGATACTATTTGGCCGTTACGAGCAGCAACAAAACTTGCTCACTCAATCAGAACTTAAATTGCTGCAGGCTCAGGTAAACCCTCACTTTCTATTTAATGCGTTAAACACTATCAGTGCCATTATCAAACGCGACCCACAAATGGCTAAACAATTATTACAGCAGTTATCGCAATTTTTACGCATCAACTTAAAGCGCACCACAGGTCTTGTTAGTCTGAACGATGAACTAGAACATATCGAAGCTTACCTTTCTATTGAACGGGCAAGGTTCATAGATAAGTTAAAGCTGGATATCAATATCCCAGAAAACTTGCATCATTGCCGCTTACCCGCATTTACCCTTCAGCCTATTATTGAAAATGCGGTAAAACATGGAACCTCACATCTTATCGAGCAAGGGGTGATTACTGTCACTGCAGAAGTGATAGAGGAAGAGTTAATATTAAAGGTAGCTGATAACGCCGGCTTATATAACCCACCAAAGCACTCGGAAGGACTGGGGATGAACATAGTACATAAACGTATCCAAAATCAATTTGGCAATCATTATGGGGTCAAGGTTGACAGTGAAAAGGATCAATTTACCTGTATCTCTATTCATCTACCTTATTCTGGAGATCTGGCATGATTAACTGTTTAATCATTGATGATGAGCCTTTTGCTCGTCAACAATTAGCTGATCTTTTAAGCTCAGAAACCGACTTTATTGTTACTCAAGAATGCAGTAATGCTATCGATGCTCTGCATGCGATTAATAAACATCAACCTCAGGTGATCTTCCTTGATATTCAAATGCCAAGAATTACCGGTCTTGAGCTTATCAGTATGCTAAACCCTGAACACATGCCAAGAGTGGTGTTTGTCACAGCGTTTGATGAGTATGCAGTCAAGGCCTTTGATAATAATGCCTTTGATTACTTACTTAAACCAATTGAAGACAACCGATTTAAACGAACAATTGAAAAAGTCAGAAACGATTTAGCTCCACAAGCAATTGAAACCATTGCCCCAGAGCATATTGAGCATTTACCTTGTTATTGCGGCAATAAATTAAAAGTGGTGGCGACAGAAGATGTTGAATACATTTTTAGTGATGTAGGCGGAATACATGTTAATGCGACTAACAGCTACTGCCATACCCAGCTCACGCTAAAAGTTTTAGAAGAAAAAACCCCTCTCGTGCGCTGTCATAAACAATATCTACTTGCTCCTCGTGCGATTTCAGAAATTGAATTGCTCGACACAGGCGCTGAAGTGACCACCCATAGTGGTAAAAAAGTACCCGTTTCTCGTCGCTATCTTAAGCCATTAAAACAAGTCTTAGGCTTTCAATAGCCGTCTCCCAACGCTCGCGACACCTGCAACATTGAGTAATTAAGCCTCTTAAAGGTAAATCTGGTGAATACTGAGTGTTGAGCTAGCGCCGCTTAATCCCAGATATTACCGCTTACCCTCCTAAATCGACCTATCAGTCAGTTTAGGCTTTTTTAATGTCTTCAGCGCGATAAAGTCGCACCATTGAAAATGGGAGATGTTTAAAATGACTTGGTTTTTACTTTGTGTAGGCTTGCTAATTGGTGGCTACTTTATTTACGGTGCGTTTGTTGAAAAGGTATTTGGGATTAATGCCCAAAGACAAACCCCAGCATTCACTAAAACTGACGGCGTGGATTACGTGCCAATGTCTAAAGGTAAGGTGTACTTAATCCAGCTATTGAATATTGCTGGTGTCGGCCCTATCTTCGGTCCAATTTTAGGTGCCCTTTATGGTCCTGCTGCCATGCTATGGATTGTATTTGGGTGTATTTTTGCGGGTGCCGTCCACGATTATTTTTCTGGCATGTTATCAGTAAGAAATAACGGTCAATCAGTGCCTAACCTTGCCGGCAAATACTTAGGTAAACCTGCTAAACACTTTATGAATGTGTTTGCCATAGTCTTATTACTGTTAGTTGGTGTGGTATTCATTTCAGCCCCTGCAGGCTTATTAAGTAAGCTAACAGGCTACGACATGGCAATTTTTGTTGGCATCATCTTCAGCTACTATCTTATCGCAACATTGGTTCCTGTTGATAAAATCATCGGCCGCCTATACCCATTTTTTGGCGCGCTACTGATGTTCATGTCAGTTGGCTTAACCTTAGCGATTATTATATCAAGTGAGCACACTTTATTGCCTGGCTTTGAAGCTAAGGACTTCTTAACTAACTTGAATCCAAATGACATGCCATTATGGCCTGCCTTATTTATTACCATTGCATGTGGTGCGGTATCGGGTTTCCATGCAACACAATCACCACTTATGGCACGTTGTGTTGAAAATGAGTCAAATGGTCGCTTTGTATTTTTTGGCGCTATGATTGGTGAAGGTGTTATCGCCCTAATTTGGTGTGCTATCGCATTATCATTCTTTGGTGGTATCGAAGGTCTTAACGCAGGTATGGACGGCAACCCAGCTAATGTGGTTTATGCTGCTTCAAACGGTTTATTAGGTGCTGTAGGTGGTTTCTTAGCTATCTTAGGTGTGATTGTTTTACCGATTACATCTGGTGACACTGCATTTCGTTCTGCACGTTTAATCTTGTCAGAGTTTTTCAAGATGCCGCAAACTCAAATATCTAAACGCTTACTATTAGCGATTCCATTATTCGCTATTGGCGCAATATTGACTCAAGTTGATTTCGGTATTATCTGGCGCTATTTCGGCGTAGCCAACCAAACAACGGCTGTATTAATGTTATGGACGGCATCAGCTTATTTGCTACGTCATAATAAACTGCATTGGATTTGTACCCTACCAGCGATGTTTATGACCTGTGTTGTGATTAGCTTCTTACTCAGCTCGCCAACTTTAGGTGCAGGTTTGAACATGACGGTATCAACCATCGCAGGTCTGGTTTCTACTCTAGTGATTACCGCTTTGATTATGGTTAAAACTAAGGGTAAAGCAGTCGAAGATGAAGCTGAGTTAAATGTTGAATTAGCCAATAAAGCCTCTACTGAAGCTTAATCACTGGCATTGGTTGTATTTCAAAATGAAAACAATGTAGATAGAGCAAATAAATCAGAATATCCAAAGGCCGATAACCCTGTTATCGGCTTTTTTATGGGCCTTTTTATGGGCCTTTTTATGGGCAGAACAGCCTACTTTTAATCTCTCATCAAAAGGAAACTCAATGGAATACTTAATTCCGTTCTTTAGATTTCAGCTTTTCTGATAACATTTGTTATAATAACCGCAAATTAGTTAATCAAGCCTGAGTAATGACACAAGCAAACAACCCGCTACATGGTATAAAACTTGAAACCATCGTTAATGATCTCGTCGATAAGTATGGCTGGGAAGAGTTAGGTAGCCGTATTAATATTCGCTGTTTTAACGATAACCCTAGCGTTAAGTCGAGCTTAAAGTTTTTACGTAAAACCGAGTGGGCGAGAGACAAGGTCGAATACTTGTGGCTTAAAATGAATAAACTTCCCTTGCCTGCACCAAAGCCTTATGTTGAAAAAGAGCAAGAACCTTCAACGAGCAGCGCAAAGTCAGCCCACAGTAACAAAAGTACTGAAGGCGTCAACGCGAGTATTTGGGGAAAGTAAGCTTTAAAATTAAAGCTAAACAAAACAGGCATGAATATTCATGCCTTTTTTATTGATAAAATTTGATTCAACATCTTAGCAATGCATACTCGTTAATCAATGCTATATCCATCAATGTTTATAACCATCAGGGTTAATTACATTGGAAACTCAAATATCAAACGCCACACTTGCAGTTCACCATCAGTTTGATAACTCACCCCAAATCTATCGGTACTGAACCAGCCCCAACCTAATGGCTTGGATAAAGCTAAGGTTGCACCCACTTCATAAGTACTCGAAGTATGGATATCATCTTCTAACGGTGTAATAAACTTAAGCTTGTTAAAGTACCAACGCCCAGCCACAAACAATCTGGGTTCAATAGTATAATCGCCCCAATCCCACTGCTGGCCAACACCGAAATCAATGCCAGATTGCAGTACTGAATAGCTTTCTGAGCTGTCGTTTATACTGCTTTTATAACCTGCGTAGTAAACTCGATTAACCCAAATGGGTGTATATTTAGGTTGCGCTAACTCGTATAACGCAGAGATACCCGTAGAGACAATTCCCACGTTACTACTATTAGAAAAATTGTGACCGTAGCCTAAATCTAAATAGCTTTCAAAAGTCAGTTGTTCATCATAAAGCCATTTGTATTCAATTCCAGGTGTGATGGTCATAGTGCCAACATTATCTGGAATATCACCTTCTGGTAAGTCACTAAACGAGTAATCAAAGAAACCTAATGAAATGGGTAATCTTAAGGTGAGAATATGATCGTCTGACTCTTCAATATCAAACGCAAACGGAATGTTCACTACAGCAGCATTCTGCCCAGAGGTGCGATATATACCGCTGCCAATGTAATTTGCAAAAGCATAATGAGAGAGATCGGGATTTTTCGACTCACCAGCATAGCTTTGAGACGGGGTAAAAAAACTAACAAAAAGCGCTGCAAGAATAGTTGCAACGCTTTTAAGATGAATAAAGCGACACGCTTTCAATATTGATAACCCATATGTTTTAAGCAACTCTTATCATGTCTCTAATAAGCGACGAAAGAGGTCTAGGCTAAAGCATCAACCGTTATTTATCTTCTTCGATAAAATGATGTTCTGTCATCATATGACCTAACTGGGTTGATTTAGTTTTTAAATAATCTTCATTGTAACGGTTTTTACCCACTTGCAAAGGCACTCTTTCAGCAACTTCAATGCCCATCGATTGCATCGCTTTGACTTTACGTGGATTATTCGTCATAAGCTTAACCTTGCTTACGCTAATTTGCGCTAACATAGGCTCGACCATATCGTACTTACGCATGTCAGCTTCAAAGCCTAAACGCTCATTCGCTTCAACCGTGTTAGCACCTTGGTCTTGTAACTCATAAGCACGGATTTTGTTAAGTAACCCAATACCACGTCCTTCTTGACGTAGGTAAAGAATAAACCCTTGACCATTTTCAGCGATATTTTGCATTGCTGTTTGCAGTTGGAAACCACAATCGCAACGTAAACTAAATAAAGCATCACCAGTTAGACATTCTGAATGAATTCGGCCTAACATAGGCTCGGTGGCATTAAGCTCACCATAAGTTAACGCCACATGCTCTTTGCCAGTTTCTGTATCTTCAAAACCATGCATAGCAAATACGCCCCAAGGCGTAGGTAACTTAGAAGTGGCGATATATTTAATCGACATGGATAAACCTTTAAGACAACGCTCAATCCTTGAGACTTTTCATCCTTGAACTGACTTTTATGTCATGACTATTTCGAATACTGGACTAGAATTTTGCTGGAGCAAATCCTGTGACAACAGTGATATTCATTTCACGGCCCATAGCAGTCATTGGGTGAACAACTACAAGTCCTTTTACTGATTTTTTAAGCTTGCCCATATCAGCTTGTTCAGCTTTAGTCAGTGCACGGTTGAATTTTAAGCCTTTAACTTCTTGACCTTGCTTATTCAATTGACGTGATTGCTGATTTTTCAAGCTCGCAATACGTTTAGTGACTGTGGCAATTTCTTTCTTAAACTGCATGATAATGACTTTGTCTTCACGCGCTTCTGCGGCAGCAAGCTTACGACGAAACTTCTCTGCTTTATCATTTAATGCTTGCAGTTCTTCTTTTAAATTCATTTCTTTACCTTAAATTCTTTCATGTTATCGATAGCAATGAGTTGTTTTGATATCGAACAACACTTTTTCGAACGCAAATTATATACCTAAAGGGGTTAAATTAGCTAACTTGAAAACTTGTTACAGCGCATAAATTTATCATTTCATCACTGCTATGGGAGTTTCATTGTCTGATGGCTATAAATTGAACTTTGATTACTATACTGTTTTTATAACATTCAAGTTGAAGCGAGGCTAAAACAACAACGTAATTATTGGCGAGGACAACTCTGATTGTTCGTGTCGCAGTTATTGAAGTTGTTAAATAAGAGCATTAAAAATGAGTTTTAAAAGCTCGCTCATGACAATTAACAAGCCAATACCAAAAGTTAACCAACAGCAATAAGCGAACTCATGTCATGGATAACTTGGTTTGAACTACCCCGCCATTTAAGGCTTGGATCAGCTAAATCTTGTTCAAATTTTCCATCAACCAATACGTCAACATACGACAATATTTGTTGCTGTTTCAGTGACATCTCATCCAGTTTATAACCACTCCAAAGCCAAATATCTTTATCAGGGCATTCAGCTTTAACTCGTTTAACCAAAGACAAGATAGCGGTTAAGTTTGCAGGGAATAATGGGTCGCCGCCTGACAAAGATAATCCACGACGTTTGATTCTAGTGTCATTTAAATCAGCAATGATTTGATCTTCCATTGGCTTATCCACTTCATGACCTGAACGCGGATCCCAAGTCGATTGGTTATAACAACCGCGACATTGATGTTCGCAACCCGATACAAACAAAGTGCAGCGCGTTCCGGGACCGTTTATCACATCGACTGGATAATACTGATGAAAATTCATAACACTTACCTTTCAAATAAATAAGGCGCTAATCAGCGCCTTATTTGATTCTATGTTAACTCAATGACGCGACTAGATATGCTTAACGCGGCGCTTCACTTCTTCTTGTTTACCATAGTTAAACGGTCTTGCATCAGGGCTACCTAAATAACCACATACACGACGTGTTACAGATACACGGCTTGGTTCATGGTTGCCACATTTAGGACACACAAACCCTTTACTAGTACAGTTAAACTCGCCTACAAAACCACAGTCATAACACTCATCAATCGGTGTGTTAGTGCCGTAATATGGCACACGGCTATAGCTGTAATCCCAAACGTTCTCTAATGCTTCAATGTTGTGTTGCATGTTAGGGAACTCACCGTAACAAATAAAGCCACCGTTAGTGATTTCTGGGTACGGTAATTCAAAATCAATTTTATCGTATGGGTTAACTTTCTTTTCAACATCTAAATGGAAGCTATTGGTGTAATAACCTTTATCAGTCACACCTTCAACCACACCAAACTGTTTTGCATCTAACTGACAGAAACGGCTACACAAGTTCTCACTTGGTGTACTGTATAAGCTAAAGCCATAACCCGTTTCTGCTTTCCATGATTCTGTAGCACGCTTCATCACATTGATAATTTCAACAGCTTTAGTGCGTAAAAGCTCACTGTCGAATACATGCTCTTCTGTGCCATATAATGCATTAATCGTTTCATGAAGACCGATGTAGCCTAATGAAATAGACGCACGGCCATTTTTGAAAATTTCAGAAATATCATCATCCGCTTTTAAGCGAACACCACAAGCACCTTCCATATAAAGAATTGGCGCAACACGTGCTTTAACTCCAACAAGACGAGCAATGCGGGTATCTAATGCTTTACGAGCCAATGTCATTCTTTCATCAAGTAAGGCGAAGAATGCTTTTTCATCGCCTTTAGCTTCTATGGCAATTCTTGGTAGGTTAAGACTAACCACACCTAAGTTGTTACGGCCTTCATGGATAAGCTCGCCATTTTCTTCGTAAGTGCCTAAGAAAGAACGACAACCCATAGGAGTTTTGAATGAACCCGTAACACGCTCAACTTGTTCATAGTTAAGAATGTCTGGATACATGCGCATTGTTGCGCATTCTAAAGCCAGCTTCTTCACATCGTAATTACTATCAGTCGCTTTATGGTTAACACCATCACGAATGGCGAACACAAGCTTAGGGAATACAGCAGTTTTACGGTTTTTACCTAAACCTGCCATACGCACAGTAAGAATCGACTTTTGAATTAAACGTGATTCCCAGCTTGTGCCTAAACCAAATCCAAAAGTTACAAATGGCGTTTGACCATTTGCAGTATGCAATGTGTTCACTTCATACTCTAAAGACTGGAATGCGTCATGACATTCTTTTTCAGTTTGCGCCATGGCAAAAGCTTCAACATCGCTTACGCCCCACTCTTTACCAATCACTAATTGCTTTTGGTAACTTTTTTGCACAAACTCAGCTAACACTTCGTCAATGCGGTTAATCGTGGTGCCGCCATAGATGTGGCTAGCCACTTGAGCAATAATCTGCGCTGTCACAGCGGTCGCTGTTGAAATTGATTTTGGTGTATCAATCTCAGCATTACCCATTTTAAAGCCATGGGTCATCATGCCCGCTAAATCAATCAGCATGCAGTTAAACATTGGGAAAAAAGGTGCGTAATCTAAATCATGGTAATGCAGTTGGCCTGATTCATGAGCAGCCACAATATCTTTTGGTAATAGGTGCGATTTAGCATAATGCTTAGCCACAATACCGGCTAATAAGTCACGTTGTGTTGGAATCACTTTCGCGTCTTTATTGGCATTTTCATTTAGAATAGAGCTGTCGCTTTGTTCAACTAAACCACGAATTTCGCAGTTAAGTTTACTTTTTGCTTCACGACAAATATCGCGATCATGGCGATACTCAATATAATGACGAGCCACTTCTTTGTGAGGCCCTTCCATTAATAAGTTTTCTACCAGACCTTGTAGGTGGTGAATGTCAACTTCTTGCTTGTCTGAGACTTGATCTCTAATCACACAAGCAACAGTTTCAGCGTAATCACTATCAGCACTACCTGTAGCAGTTTCCATCGCAGCAACAATGGCATCCTTAATTCTAGACTCATCAAATAAAGTCCGACAACCGTCCCTTTTAATTACTACAGGCATTACTTTTACTCCATTTATGCACAGGATATAAACACTATATATCCACAACAAAAAACCAATAAACACTAGATATGGTGTATTAAGCAATAATGGAGACTAGAAATCTATGATCTAGATCATATTTAACTGACGAGGTGAGAAATGAAAAATATTACTGCCAAGCTCTGCACTGTTTAGACAGACAAAGCTTGACCATGGAATTGAAAACCGTTATCGGCCTAATGCAGAGTTGATTAAATGCGCAGTTTGACGAACAGATTGTCTGCCAGCTTCTATCGCTTCAGCTGCACGGTGAAACTCCATCGTACCGATATCTGCTAACTGTGGCACTAAACACACATCGGGGGGATCGCCCATTAACCGTGCGCGTTTATGGCGTTGTTCTAAAATGTCCATTGACTGAGACATCACAGCAATCATCCCAGGGTGTGATTTAGTCGACATAGAAAACTTTTCAGACAAACCTGCGATGTACTCTTTACCCTTACCTAAAATATCCATAAAAGCGGACTCTGGTTCAGCGCCTTCTTGCTGCTGCTTTTCTAGTGCAGTCGGAGCTCGGCTTTTCATCTGCTGTGGCAACATGTGCATGCTATTACGGCGGTGACCATTTAAATCAACGGCAATCACCACATCAACATCCATTGCACGGCACATTGATACAGGAACAGGATTCACCACAGCACCATCAACTAACCAACGATCTTGTAATTGCACTGGCGGTAAAAAGCCTGGCATTGAGCAAGAAGCTCTGACAGCATGGCGTAAATCACCTTCTTTAAACCAAATTTCTTGACCTGAATATAAATCAGTCGCTACCGCCGAAAAAGGTTTTTTCAGTTGCTCAATACTTAGCTCACCAATACGACCAGCCAAAACATCAAACACCTTCTCACCACTAATTAAACCGCCTTTGCGCCAGCTTAAATCCATTAGACCAAGTACATCCCAGCTTGAAAAACCTCGAACCCAACCTTCTAACTCATCGAGATGATCATTGGCGTACGCTGCACCGACCAATGCCCCTACTGAACAACCGGCCACTTTATCTGGATGCACACCCATTTCAGCAAGTTCTTTTAATACCCCAATGTGGGCCCAACCTTTAGCCGCACCACTGCCTAACGCTACACCAATTCGTAATTGTTTAGTGTTAGGCTGATCCTTGGGTACATCTGACATGTTTGTTTACATCCTTAAAAATACATTGAAATTAAAATGCTAATACTCAGCATAACTGAGGCTTAAGCTGTTGGCTATCTCAGGCTTACACGTTATAATATCTGGCTATCATTTTTTAGGGGATTTACCTTTGTTATTTACCGATTTTTCTTTAGACAAACGCTTACTTGAAAGTCTAAAGCATATGGGCATTTCTGAGCCAACTGAAATTCAGCAGCAAGCCCTGCCGATTGCCCTAGCGGGTAAAGATTTAATGGCATCTTCAAAAACCGGTTCAGGTAAAACCCTGGCATTTTTATTACCTGCTTTGCAGCGCGTAATATCAACAAAGGCCTTATCTAAAAAAGATCCGCGTGTGCTCATATTACTGCCGACTCGAGAACTTGCCCAACAAGTTTATGGTCAACTGCGTTTATTGGTGGCAAACACACAATATAAAGCAGTGAGCATTTTAGGCGGCGAAAACTTTAACGATCAAGCAAAGTCATTATCTCGTGACCCACATTTTATTGTGGCAACGCCTGGTCGTATTGCAGATCATCTAGCACAACGTCACCTGTACCTTAATGGACTAGAATTGCTAATTCTTGATGAAGCCGATCGCATGCTTGATTTAGGTTTTGCGCCGCAATTAAAAGCCATCAATGAAGCAGCCGACCACAAACGCAGACAAACACTGATGTTTTCAGCAACGCTTGATCACGATCATATCAATGATATCGCGGCAACCTTATTGAAAACACCAAGTCATGTCGCTATTGGTGCATCACATAACGAACATAAAGACATTAACCAGCGCGTGTTCTTGGTTGATCACTTAGATCATAAACAAGCGCTACTACAACATGTGTTGAAAAATGAACAACACAAGCAGGTGATAATTTTCACTGCGACCCGCTCTGATACCGATAGATTAGCTAAACTGCTTGCAGAAGAAGGTTTAGAAACGGCGGCATTAAGTGGTGACTTAAATCAATCTGCCCGTAATCAGATTATGGATAAATTCAGCCGTGGCCAACAAAAAATTTTGGTGACCACTGACGTTGCATCGCGCGGGTTAGATTTATTAAACGTGTCATTAGTGATTAACTTTGACATGCCAAAATTTGCCGAAGAGTATGTTCACCGCATTGGCCGAACTGGCCGAGCTGGCGCTAAAGGTGATGCGATCTCATTAGTTGGCCCTAAAGACTGGGAAAGCTTTAAAAAGATCCAAGTATTCTTACGTAAGAACTTTGACTTCTCGACCATTGAAGGTCTACAAGGCAAATTCAAAGGCTTAAAAGACAAGCCAAAAGCTGGCAGTAACAATGCGAAAACTGCCGATGTTAAAGCATCGAACAAAAAGCGTAGCACAGCGAATAAACCTAAAACAGCACCCAAACGCGATAAGCGTTTTATTACAGGTGTTGATATTGGTGACGCGCCAATGCGCCGTAAGGCAAAGCCAGCCAAAATTTTAGAAAACGATAACTCAATTGTTCAAGATGATGAACAAGAGCTTGGCGAAGATTAAACCCATTTAAGCCTAATGAAGCATATGCTCTGTTAGGCAAAACAAACTAGTTCAAAAGTAAGGTGAAACATGAAAATTTGTGGCGTGGAATTAAAAGGTGGCGAAGCCATCATTAGCTTATTAACTTACGAAGTTGAAACATTCAATGTACCTGAATGTCGTCAAATCTCTTTCAGCATTTCTAAATCTGCTGAAACAGAATCTATTCGTGAGTTTCACTTTGCTTTCCACAAGTTAATGGAAGACTACAAAGTTGACGAAATCGTCATCATTGAACGTGAACAAAAAGGTAAATTTGCAGGTTCTGCTACCAGCTTTAAATTAGAATCAGCGATTCAAATCACTGATTTACCAGTGAGCATTATTAGCCCTGTTATTATTAAAGAAGAGTTAAAACGTAACCCGCCTCAAGCGGATTTAGAAACTCTTGGTCTTAAGCGCGTGCAAATGGCTGCATTTGATGCTGCATACGCACAGCAAAACCGTCGTATGTACGGTAAAGTTTAAGTCAAATACCGACTTAAGCTTACGTAAACAATAAGCCTATCGATTTCCTTAATCATCAATTTGATGAAAACATTAAGATGAATTGGTAGGCTTAGTTTTATCCGCTAATTAACCATATTCCATTGGGCAAACTAACAAGCTATGAGCTCAAAAAAAGCACCCAAAAATCTAGCAGACAAACCCGCTCGTAAAGCGCCGCCTAAAATGGCTGTAAAAACCAGCTCGGCTAAAGTTGCAGCCGCAAAAGATACCTTAGCAGGCCTTGTAACCAGTAAAGATGTGCAAGCAAAGCAAAAACAGCAAGCCCAGTTAAAATACCTTAATGGTTATTCAGCCAGCACCATTGAACAAGTTAAACGTCATATTGAAAATGACACCCTCGAAAACCTGCTACTAAGTCGATATCCAACTATCCATGACATACGTACCGATAAAGCCTTATATGACTATGCTATGGAGTTTAAACAGCAATTTTTAAAGCAGTCTGACCCTATATCGAAAGTCATTTTTGATGAAAAAATTAGTTTAAGTCATCAAGCTTTGGGACTTCACACCTATGCAAATCGCGTTCAAGGTAACAAGGTTAAAGCCAAGAATGAAATACGAATTTCATCAAGACTTAAATATGTGCCAGAACCATTATTAAGAATGGTGGTGATACACGAGCTCGCTCACCTTAGAGAAAAGGACCACAACAAAGCCTTTTATCAATTGTGCACCTATATGACGGCTGATTATCACCAACTCGAGTTAGATTTACGCTTATTACTGACTTGTATTGAATTAGGTAAATCGCCGTATTAGTCTGAATGAATCATAAAGTATTGGAGCCTTATCATGTACGTAGCAACCTATAGAGGCGAAGGGCGTAGAACCAAACATTATAAATCAGAAAAAGCCGCTTTAAAGTCTATTCGCAATTGGCTAAAAGATAACCTAGATAAAGGTTACTCTGTAGGATTAATGGGGCCAGACATTCCTCCTACTGAATACAATGACTGGGAACTGATCCCATTTGAAGAGCCAAAAGCTGCTTCCTTCTACTCTAGTAAAGAATGGAGCAATTTAAAGGCTGAAGCATTTGAAAAGTATGGAAACAAGTGTGCATGTTGTGGGCGTAGTCCATTACATAATGTCATCATGCATGTTGATCATATTAAACCACGCTCAAAATACCCAGCACTCGCTTTAGACATTAACAACCTTCAAATCCTTTGCGATATTTGTAATATCGGTAAATCCGATAAGTTCGAAACACAATGGCGTGAATAAAAAACTCGTATAAACAAAAAAGCCACGTTTTAACAACGTGGCCTTGTTCAATATAATGGCTGGTTAACCCAAATCCATCATCATTTGTTTACTACTGACTAACTGTTTGAATTCTGCCATTTGCTTCTTAGGCAAAACGGAAGCCTCCACAATGCTAACTTTCATTGGGTTAGCTGGGCGACCATTTACATGGAATTCATAATGCAAATGCGGCCCTGTCACTCGGCCAGTATTGCCAGTTAAACCGATCACTTGACCACGCTTAACTCGCTGACCTTTTCGTACTAAGAATTTAGACAAGTGTAAGTAACGGGTTCTAATATTATTGTCATGCTCAATAACAATATATTTCCCTGCAAAGCGATGGTTAGTGATCATCGACACTACACCATCACCAGGTGCCACAACACGAGTACCAATTGGTGTCGCAAAGTCAGTGCCGTTATGGGGCGATACTCGACCTGTTACAGGGTGCTTACGATGAGGGTTAAAATGCGACGATAAGCGGAACTGACGTTCTAACGGAATACGTTGGAATGCACTGGCTAAGCCTTGGCCACGATCATCATAATAATTGCCATCAACATTTTGAAATGCATTGACGTTATTTCTACGGGAATTAATCCTAACGGCTTGTAGTTGCGAGATCCCAGTTGACTCACCTTCAATATATTGATCATTCATCAATACGTTAAAGGTATCACCAGCGCGTAAATCGCGAGAAAAATCTAATTTGCTCGAAAGTAGCGTTTCAATGGTTTGAATATTTGCCGCACTAAGACCAGCTCGTTGCGCCGATAAATAGAATGAACCATTAATCTCACCGCTAATAATACGATTTTGCCAAATGCCTTCGATATTAATTTCTTCAACGCCATAACTACCATCATCAAAGCGAGTAAAAATGACCTGATAAGCGGGGTTAAAGTACAATTCAAGTTTAGTGAGATTTTGTCGTTCGTCCTGGAAGAACTGAATTCTGTTACCCAAAGACAATGTATCTAATGCAAGCACGTTCAAATCAGCTTCAAGCACTTTATACATGGTTTGCTGACCAATACCCGCTAACTCGAATAAATGACCTAAGGTATCGCCATTTTGAATCACACGTTCAAAGTTAGGTTTTATAGGTTCTACAATTTCAAATGTTGAAGCACTCGTCCCATTGGGTAAAAAGGACTCAATGTCCAAAGCCACAGGGATGCGCTGCGATGAAAACTCTTGCGGCGTTGGCCATAGCAAAGCCGCAGCAACAACAAATACGCTGGCAAGTAATAATTTTCGATGTAATACAGGTAAGTTAGGCACTTTATTCAAGCGCGCTTGTAACTGACCCCTTTTAACTGAAAGCAATCTGGGTACCGCCATAAATACGTAAAAAAGTAATACCTTTTAGCTAAGTCGAGTCAACAATAAGATGACCTAAAGAATGCGTACTTAAGCACTAGAAGATATAGTAGCGACCCGTTATACCAAATAAATAGCCTAAAAAAAATATAATCTATCATTTGAACTGCATAAATTTGAACTCAGTATAAACCTATTGGTCACTCTAGCAGCACTCGATAACTGAACGTAATCAGCTTGAGTTAACTCTGTTATCAAGATTTAACGGTTCTATTTAGGGTTGTGTTTCTTTGGCACGTTTTAATTAAAACGTTAATCTGTTCAATGCAAAAGTACAAACCAGAAATTCTTGGCATGATTAATATTGGCAATCTCTCCATTGCAGTGTTCTCAAGCGGCTCTATTGTCTGCAGCAGGCATATGTGCAAGTACAATCGCAAGAGTAGATATAGTTACGATGATCTCACCACTTGTACTTATGTTCTCTGTATATCTTAATCAACTCCCTGAACTATTATCGCTTAAGTATTGATTTTAAGACTGAATTAGACCATTCTAAACTTGACTCACCTTATATTTACTAAGTACAGAAAAACGGATTTAAGTACATCACTTTTTCAGTCTCCTACAATTGAAAATGATATTAGTACCAGCTCAAAGCACACCAATAAAACAAAGGAATGTATATGAAATTTTTATTAGGCCTAGCAACATTAAGCATCATAAGTCTGTCTTTTAATAGCGAAGCAAAAAATATTTATGCAGATGTTCAGGTAACCAACATTAATCCAACAAACAACTTTATTTGGAAGCGTGAAAACACGAATACACCTCAATACCCGATAGAACTCGCTAGAGCAGGAATAAAAGGCTGTTCTGTTCTTTCTTTTGTTGTTTCCGAATCAGGTAAAGCTGAAGATGTTGAAATCATCAATTCAGTACCGAGTAAGCATATTGGTAAATATTCACGTAAAATGTTAAAAAAATGGAAATGGATACCAACTGCAAAAAGTTCAGAACCTGCTACAGAAAAAAGAACTCTACGGTTAGATTTCTGTTTTGGGGAAGAATCTGAAGCACAATCTCAGCTAGTATGTAAAGAACAAACAAAATTAAGATGTAATTGAATAAAGATTCATAATGGCATATGAGTCTAATGTACAATGCTATGAATTTATTAAGTTTCAAAATTACTAGAACAGAGAGGGAGAACAAACCCTCTTTTATTCTTTTAAAACAAATAATTAATACCGCTATAATGCTATATTATTTATTAAAAATCAGCATCGGTTAAACAGTGAAGATAAATGCGTTAGCCATTGAGAAAACGACTTACAATACAGTACACCCAGTTAAACAAAAAGTACTCTCGACATACAAGGGCGGGAAGTTTCACACTGAACCGCCCTTCTAAGCTGCAAATTTGATTTTACTCAGCAGCAGTCTCAACTTTGTATTCAGCTTGTAAACGGCTCACCCCAAGCCCGTTCATTTTATTCACTTTGATTTGCACGCTTATCCGCTCTTTCATCGCTTCAATATGACTAATGACGCCAATCATTTTACCTGATGCATTTAAGTTATCTAATGCATCTAACGCAGTGTCTAATGTTTGGCTATCTAAGGTGCCAAATCCTTCATCTAAGAATAATGAATCAATACTGGTTTTATGACTGACTAAATCCGATAGTGCCAGTGCTAAAGCTAAACTCACTAAAAAGCTTTCACCGCCTGATAAAGTCCGCGTGTCACGCACTGCATCGCCCTGCCAGGTATCTAAAACTTGTAACTCAAGCGCTTCCGATTGTTTTCTTTCCAGCAAATAACGACCTTGAAGCCTATCTAACTGACGATTCGCAAGGGTCACTAAATGATCTAATGTCAGTCCTTGAGCAAACTTTCTGAATTTATCGCCTTTTTGCGAGCCAATCAGCGAATGCAAATAAGCGATGTCATCATAATCTTGTTTTGCTTGGTTGAGCTGCTCAACCAGCTGTTGCTGACCTTGACGTTTACTTTCATCTTCTTTAAGCAAATGCGCAATTTGCCAAAGCTGTTGTTTCACTT
Source organism: Shewanella sp. 2_MG-2023 (assembly GCF_030548905.1). Taxonomy (NCBI): domain Bacteria; kingdom Pseudomonadati; phylum Pseudomonadota; class Gammaproteobacteria; order Alteromonadales; family Shewanellaceae; genus Shewanella; species Shewanella sp. 2_MG-2023. The sequence goes on along the minus strand of NZ_JAUOSO010000008.1, from coordinate 130,006 downwards.
CCGCCAATTCCGTTTCAGCTTGTTTGCTCAATTCACTGACTTCTGTAATTACCTGTTCACTATGACTTGCAATTGTTTGCTCAGTTAACTTCTCCGAGTCGTTTTGGCTAAAGCCGAGTTCCTTAGCTTGGATAATCAATTGCGCCAGTTGTGTTTTCGCTTGTTCAACTAAGGTGCTGGCTTTAACCATGCTTTGATCTAATTGCTGCTTGAGTTGCTTAAGTGCTTCTCGTTGCTCGCTTGGCATCACAGCTTGTTCAAACTCAGCTTGGCTGGTAAATGGACTGGTTGATAGCGCCTGTTTAAATGCGCTACCAGCCTCGTTTAACTCAATGGTTAATCGCTGAACTTGTTGCTCATTGGCTTGACGCTGCACAACTAACTTGTCCAGTTGCTGCTGCATATTGACTCGAACATCATTTGCTTGGTTTAACCTAAGTTCAGCTTGCTGCATTGACTGGTGACTGGCTTGTTTCTCTTGAGGACATTGTTTGTCGGCAAATAGCGCAAAACGCTGCTTGCTGGTGTTGTTCTGCTCAGCTGTCAATTGTTCGAGCTGAGAGTCAAGGACACTGTTTTTAGCAGTCATGTCTTGATGCTGGGTCATTAACGCTGCTATCTTTTGTGAGCATAACTGATGCTCTTGCTCTAACACCCCTTGCTGCTCAAACGCTTTTTGCCATTGGGTAATTTGAATGTCTAATTCAACCAACCACGACTCAAATAGGCTCATTTCAGGCATGGTTAAGCCTGCTTGAGAGACACTGGTTTGGCTATCACCCAATAAGTCAGCAATCTGCTGCTGAGTTTCAGCCTGATGTTGCTTAAGCTCTTGTAATTTTTGCATCTGAGTTTGCGATTGCTGCTTCGTTAACATCAGTTGATTTTGCAGCTGCTCAGCATGAGCCTGTGCTTGCTGGTATTGCTCAATACATTGCTGGTGCGAAGTAGAGTGCTGCCTAATAGTTGCAAGTTGCTGGTGTAATTGCTGTTGCTGCTGCGTTGCATGTTGAATAAATTCAGCTAGCGATAGCGCATCAATCTCGCCCTCGTTTGGTGCTAAATGCCCAATCAACAATTGCTCAGTAATCTGTTGATACTCTGATAAATATTGAGTAATTTGATGTTGGCTTTTTTCTTGCTGCGCAGTTAATAATTCGAGTTGATGCTGGCGCTGTTTCTTTTCAAGGCTTAACTGCTCACCTTGAGTTTTAATCAGCTGCAATGCGTCAGACTCGCTTTGAAAACGCACTTCAGTGTCACTCACATCAATGGCTTGATAATGGTCAACTAAAGGGTGCTCTTTAGCGCCGCATAAAGCACAAGGTTCACCCTGGATCAATTTAGCCCGCTCAGCGGTTAAGTTTACAATTTGCTGTTCTTGTTTAAGTAACGATTGTAAATCTTTAACCTGTTGGTTCTTTGATTGCCATTCCGTGCGCACTTGGTGAAGCTGCTGGTCAATTTGCCCTAGCTGCTCAGACAATTGCTGTGCCTGTTTTAGCTCATTATTCAGTTCTTGCTGACTTTCAAGATGCAGTTGTTGCAATTGCTGTAATCGGCTGCGAGAAACCTGCTGATCAATTAATTGTTGATACTGGGCCTGCAGTTGCCCTTCTGTGCTGCCAGCAAGTAATTGGGCAAGTTGATGCTCGCTAGCATTGAGCGCAGCTAATTTTTGCTGCACTTCAACTTGCTGCAATTCAACGCTTTTCTGGTACTGCTCAAGCTGCTCTGTATGCTGTATACCTTGCACCGATTGAGCTTCGATAGCCTTAACCAGCTCAGCATCTTTTTGACTTAACCTGGCATAGTTGCTTGCTTGTTGTTTCCACACGGCAATATGACTTTGGATCAACTGGCCTTGTGGGAAACGTTCAATTAACTGCTGGTTGGTTAACTTAGCTTGATTATTTTCAGTTAACTGTTGATTGAGTTGATGCTGCTCACGCTCTATTTGTTGTAATTGCGTTTGCTGTTGCTGCTTGGATTTTTGCTGCTCGGACAATTGAAAATTTAACTTTTCAATTTGCTTATCTAACGGTTCAACCTGCTGCTCGACTAACTCGATTAACTGTTGATGACTTTGCTTAAGTTGTAAATTTTCTTGTTGTTTATTCTCATGCTCAGCTACAGCATCATTAAAAGTCACTTGCGCATCTTGCCCAGCTTGTTTTAGCTCTTCTTGTTGCTTATCAAGCTGGCATTTCTGCAGTGTTAACTTATTAAGCGAAGTGAATAAAGGCGCAATGATTTGCGCAGGCTCGCTGGCATTTAATTTTGCTAATGCTGGGGCTTGTGCTGAAATATCAGCTTCAGCCTCCGCTAACGTTTGCTGGCTATCAATAAGTTGCTGGCTGGTTTTAACGCATTGCTGCGCCCAAGTTAAGTGCTGCTGAAATTGTTGCGTTTTAGCTTGTAATTGCGTCTCTTGCTGCTCTAATTGTAATGCTTCAGCACGCTTATCTACTATCGCTTCGTCCGTTAGCAGCTCAACACTGTCTGTTTTGGCCTCTAACAGTTTTAATGCTTGCTTGGCTTCACTAAAATTCAGATGGACTTGCTCTGAGATCAAACCATAAATTTCTGTACCTGTTAGTTCTTCGAGTAACTCTGCGCGATCATTGGCATCTGCATTTAAAAAAGCCGCGAATTGCCCTTGAGATAGCATCATTGATTTAGTAAAACGCGCAAAGTCTAGGCCAGTAACCGCTTCGGTTAACTCGGTTTTTTGTTTCACTTGGCTGGCGAGAATTTTACCTGAATCAAGTTCGGCAAGTTCTACTTGCGCATCTTGCAAATTGCCATCAATTTGACCCCGTGAGCGACGTTGGCTCCAAAAAGCGCGATAGCCTTTACCTTTTACTTCAAACTCAACTTCAGCCAAACAATCACTGGTGCCACGAGTCATTAACTCATTAGTGGTTTTCGAGATAACCTTTAATCGCGGCGTTCGATGATATAGGGCTAAACAAATGGCATCTAAGATGGTGGTTTTACCTGATCCTGTCGGGCCAGTAATCGCGAATAAACCATTTTCTTTAAACGGCGATTGGGTGAAATCGATTTTCCATTCATTTTTTAACGAGTTGATGTTTTTAAAACGTAAGCTGAGGATTTTCATGCTTTAGCCTCCTCAGTTGTACTTGTTTCAACTTGGGCACCTTGCTCAACAACCTGTTCAACGACTTGATTGAATTGCAGTTTGATCCTTTCTAGCCTTTGTTGCTGTGCGAGCTCTGAAAAATCCTCTTGGGCTAAACGCCGCTCAAACACATCATTAACAGAAAGCTCTGATAAAGTTTCATTATCAAGCTGCGCTATTTGTTGCTGACGTTGACTGCGAGCACGCTTAAGTTGCAACACCTCAACCGCTAAAGGTTCTGTGATATCAGCAATACGACTCTGTAAATCACTCAAAAAGTCTTGCTGTGCAACTTCAATACTAAGCCAAGTCGTTTCTGGCTCGGCATCAGCCGATTTCACTGTAAATTCAGCCAAGCTTGCTTCAATATCAACTAAACTGCCTTTTAAGCTTGCCATAGCCTGAAATCGAGGCACGTCAATAGCGTTTACTTCAGCTAATTTATCTTGCTTAAATTCAACCAAAAAAACACTTTTTTGCCCAGTTAATTCATCAAAGCTTAATGGGATTGGTGAACCGCTATAACGAATGTGCTCAGTCTTAGCGATTTTTTGCGGCCTGTGAATATGACCTAAGGCAATGTAGTTCGCTGCGGGAAACAGAGATGCATTAAATGCATCAAGACTGCCGATGTAAATATCCCTGACAGATTCACTGGTGCTAGCTCCAACCGTGGTTAAGTGCCCTGTAGCAATAATAGGTAATGGCTTATCCTGTTGCTGATTAAGCAGTTGTGCACGCTCAAAACATTGTTCATACAAAGAGGCGATTTCATTACCCAGCTTGCGTTGTTTATCAGTACTAGACTCACCAGATTGGCTTAGCACCAAATCCCTAGGGCGCAAATATGGCAATGCGCAGATAATGGCACAAGGTTGTTGATGTTTATCCTTTATCACTAATACATGCTCATCAACATTGTCGAGTGCCCCTGGTATAACAGTGGCATTAAGACATGCAAGCAATTGCTTGGACTCACCTAAGGTGGCTACAGAATCATGGTTTCCGCCCAATACGATGAGCTGACAACCTGTCTGTTGAATATCGACAATAAATTGATTGTAAAGGCTACGAGCATAACTTGGCGGCGTTCCAGTATCGAAAATATCACCCGCAACAATTAACGCATCAACATCATGTAATTTGATCTGCTCAAGCAACCACTGCATGAATAATTGATGTTCGTTGGCACGGTTTTTTCCGTAAAAATTCTGCCCTAAATGCCAATCTGATGTATGAATAATGCGCATAGCAACCTATAAAACTGAATGTGGTAGTTAACCTCAGCACAAATGAGCTGAGTTAATGTATTTGGACAACGCCAACCATACTAATTTTACCGTAATCGTTAACCGTATTGGGCCCATAATAATTTAAAGCTCATTAAAAACGACATTGTTACAACAAGAGGCTTAATAATCTTCACACCTTTTGACATCACTAAACGTGAACCTAACGTCGCGCCAATGGCTTGGCCAACCAGCATAATCAAACCTAAAACAATGAAGACTTGCCCGCCAATCAGAAAGAAAATCAATGACGATATGTTAGTGGCAAAATTCAGGATTTTTGCATGGGCCGTTGCTTTAGCAAGCCCGTATCCTGCTAGTGATACAAACGCTAATGCAAAAAAGCTTCCTGTACCTGGACCAAAGAAACCATCATAAAAACCTACCCCAAGCGCTGCGGTAAAAGCAAACATGGTAGGGGTTAATACTTGTTGTTTATCTTCTTCAGATATCTTTTTTGAAAATAAAAAGTAACAACCAATCGCTAATATCAGAAATGGCAAAACCAGCTGTAAAATACTGACATCAATCATTTGTACTATGATGGTGCCCACTGCAGCGCCAACGAATGCGCAAATGATAGATAGCTTTGCCTGTTTTAGATTAATCATCCCTTTGCGAATAAAATATAAACTGGCAAAAAAGCTGCCACCACAAGCTTGAAGCTTATTGGTTCCTAATGCTGCAGCCGGGGGCAATCCAGCCCACATCAATGCTGGGATGGTCAAAAGACCTCCACCACCAGCTATGGCATCAATAAAACCTGCAAGAATGGCAACAAAAAATAATATGATGGCGAGTTGTAGGGTCAGTTCGAACATGAGGTGTGTCTTTAATTATTATTTATAGGCCATTAGACCTGCTTTACATATAAATTTCAAAAGCTATCTAAAACAAATGTGTTTTTGTGTTTTGAAAGCTCGAACTTGTATAAAACCTTTAACGTTTATGCTGTTAAATTGTTCTTTTTCGATGAAAAAGATAATAAAAAAGGCAACCTAAGTTGCCTTTCTTGCTATCCGAGTATCTTGTGACTTACTCGTTTAAAAACCCCAAAAGAAGTTGGTTATTAAAAACAGTATCAACATACTAATAAAGTTAATAATCAAGCCTGCTCGCATCATTTCAGATTGTTTGATATAGCCAGAGCCGAAGACAATGGCATTTGGCGGTGTGGCAACCGGCAGCATAAACGCACACGATGCCGCGATACCAATCACCACAGAAATCATCACAGGGGATAAACCTAAAGGTTCAGCAATTGCGGCAAAAACGGGTACGAGTAATGCGGCACTCGCGGTATTACTTGCAAACTCAGTCAGCATCACGACAAAAGCAATCACGGCAATCACAAATAAAGCCATATGTGCGTTACCAAAAATGTCGGTAACAAAGTGAGCTAAAAATACACTGGTGCCAGTCGCTTTTAGTACTGCACTTAGTGTTAAGCCACCACCAAATAAGATGAGTACGCCCCAGTCTGTAGTTGATTCAATCTTCTTCCAATCAACTAACTTAAGGCCCGCAAGTACAACCACTGCGCCAAGTGCGACAATAGTATCAAACTTACTGATCCCGCCTAATGCCTGAGCTAGAGGTTTACTGAATATCCAGCAACATACTGTGGCTAAAAAGATGACTAAGGTCAGTTTGCCACTCAGAGACAGTGATTCTGTTTCAGCCTTTATTTCACATTTCGCAGATAAGTCTGGCTTTAAATACAAGTACAATGCAATCAACATGGCTGGCAACATTAACGCCACAGTAGGCAAACCAAACGCTAACCAGTCACTGAAAGTCAGTCCGACTTGCGCAGCTGCGATGGCATTGGGTGGACTACCGACTAATGTTCCTATGCCACCGATATTAGCCGAATAAGCGATACCCAGAAGCACAAACAAGTAAGTGGTTTTATGATCTTTAAATTCAAGTTGATGCAATATCCCTAAGGCAAGCGGCAACATCATTGCTGCGGTGGCAGTATTACTGATCCACATTGATAAGACGGCAGTTACTGCAAAAAGTAAAAAACACGCGATACTGAGCTTACCTTTAGAAAGTTGTAATACCTTCTGAGCAATCAATTTATCTATACCCTGATGATTTAGCGCTGCAGCTAAAACAAAGCCACCAAAAAATAAATAAATGATCGGGTTGGCAAAGTTACTCATTGCCGTTTGAGTATCAAACACCCCTAAAAAAACCGCGATAATAGGAATTAAAATCGCTGTAATACTGATATGAATGGCTTCGGTTAACCACAGAACTGCCGCAAAAATTAGCAGCGACAAGCCTGTATTGACCCCAGGTTCAAATGGTAAAAAGTGATAAAGCAAAGCGAATAATGCAATGTTGCTAAACAAGATAATAAAATCTTTTTTGTTCTTCGCTGTTGTTGATGACTTATTTGGTATGTTTTCCATTAAAGCGCCCTCCTTTTGTTTTTTATGGAGAACAATGTAAAGCACACCGATGACTAAGATAAAGTTCTGTTTTATGGTTGCTTTATTACACCCCAAAGAACCATTTGTGTGATACAAGCAACAAGCAACAACTCATTTGTGACTCAACCGTACAACCATATGACTAAATATGTGGTTATTAAGTGTCAAAACAGCAAATCTATTCATATAATGTGATTATTGTGAATGTTTATTAGCATCCAAATTTGTGATGTAGATCTAAATAGCCGCTAGAGAATTGGGTGTAGAGCAAAGTTAACAACATTTACGTGAACCCAAACAAGCTTAGAAAATTAGCATATCTCAGTTCAATTAGAGTTTTAGTTCTGTGGCGAAAGTCCACAACAGCAATATACCTACACAGAAATTACCTATTAATTCATTGAAAATATTGAATAAATTCCTAACACCGTTTCCTGAGTTAAACATTGGACAACATAATTGCTCATACTTACCTTTCATTCTCTCTTAACCTATTGAATTAAAATATAATTATGTTAGGTTATTGAAACTTTAATGAGTTGTTCACTAGAGTGCACATTCAATAAAGTACTAAGTCAATGCAGTACTAAATTAATGAAGTGCTTAATCAATGAAGTGCTTTTACAATGAACAGCTACTTGCAAGAAGTTCTAATCTAGTTAAAACCCGAAAAAGGATTTTCATGAAAACATCTTTACTTGCTCTATCGTTTGTTACCTTAATGTGCTCCCCAGGATTAAGTTCTGCAGGCGAATTTGAGCCCGCCGTTGGCTTAGGTCATCAATTTGGTGGTGTTTTAGGGGGACAATTTGCCTATAAAACCGCATCAACCAAATATTATGCTTCTGTAGGCTTAGTCGGCTTTGCTGCTGGCTTGCAAACCACTTTTAGTGAAAACTCAAAGCATACTTACGGAATTGTTGTAGGTAGAGAGGAATTACAAAGTGAAGATGGCTTTGCCTTCATCACCTATGATTACCATTTTGATGGCTTTGCACAAAAAGGCTTTGTCATTGGTACCGGTATTGGTGTTACACGAGAAGATGAAGGTGGCTTATATGCAGATAAAGGCGACACTGACACATCAACCTCTATTACATTAAATTTTGGCTATAAGTTTTAATAAACACAGAAATAAACTCTGATATGAAAATTGAGATATAAAGTCGCTAAACTCATGTAACATGTGCCCCATAAATAACGTCTCCATAGTGAGGCGTTTACCTCCTCCGGAGCTCAATTACATGCCTCATATAGAAATCAAATATTCAGATAATGTCGATATTGATACCGATAAGGTATTTGATGTCGTAGAGAAAATAATTAACGGCCATGATGCGAGTGCTGGCGTATGTAAGTCTAGGGCTTATCCCTGCTCACAGTATAAATACTCCCACATGCTGATAACCGTGTCTCTATTAACCAAACCTCACCGAGATAGTGCCTTTACGCATCAGCTCAGTGTCGACATTGAACAAGCCATTAAGGCTCATCTTAAGCAAAGCGTTTATTTCTCTTTAAATATTGAATATAGCTTGGCTTACTACACGACCAATACTCATATTGTCGAAGGTGATGAATTACTCGGATTATCAGATTAACGGTGCTAATGATAGAAAGAGCATTGTTAAGGATGGATATCGATTTAATAAAAAACCTGCCAAATGGCAGGTTTTATTTTAATCAGAAGTCAGTACCTAGCGCTTATGGCAACAAGGTTTACGTTTAGTCTAGGCTAAGCTTGAATCAAATATTCCAAGCCACTACAAATCGCTGCGACTTGCGCCAAAATACAGTTTTCAGCATCAGATAAAGGACTATCAGGGTATACTTCTGTCGTGGTTTTATACTGGGCTTGAGTTAAGCCTGCACATAGACCTAGTTCACCACATGGATAGTTTATTACTCCAAATTGAGCTAATTCAACGCCGATTAATTTGCCGTCATCGTCAGCGGGGGCGATATGAGTAACTTCCTCTACGCCTTTAATAATAGCTCGTTGAAACTCTGCTTGAGGGTTTTCAGTATCGCCCACTAAATAAAAACCATCAGGAATATTCCAGTTATGATTCACGATGCCATCTCTGGCAGCTAAAGCTGGTCTAAATTCTGAATTATCAGTGTCAGTAGTTTCATGCAAGTCAATATGAGCAAGCACATCGACATTGAGCTCTGCCATCACTTTGAGCAAGGCTGCGGACTCTTCTGCAGGACTATTAGTATAGAACGAGCGATTAGGATCGACTGCATTTGGGTTCCAGCGGTTAATGGTTTCGTATCCCCAAGGACTGACACAAGGTGCTACGATAATATTAAATTGCTCTGCATACTGCTTTGCTTTGGTTTCTACAAAGCGAATAGCGCCTTGAACGCCGCTGGTCTCGTAACCATGCACACCCCCTGTGATTAAAACCACTGGTTTACTCTCGTCCCATGCACTTCGGATCAAGAGTAAAGGATACTTGTTAGCATCATATGACAGTGCGCCATATTGAGAAACGCTAAATTGTTCACGCAAAGCATCAATCTTGTTGATGACCTCTTGCTGATAACTGCGTTTAACCTGTTGCTGTGACAACCATTGCTGCTTATGTTCATCAGACCATTTTTGGCCAGTGACACCAATGCTATAAGGCTCGTTAGTTTGCATATCCATCCTAGTATTGTTTTTATTTTGATGTAATTAACCGTTTTGCTAGTTTACCCTAGCTCATTAAACAAAGGCTTTATCACTTAACAAGCCCCTGTTACAAGAACTTAGGCAACGGGAGAATGATCCTTGACTGATAAGCTGTAAGAAAAAAAGCGCGTGTCTTTAACAAATCCTATTTTTTCATACACTGACTGAGCAGGAAAGTTAACTTTAGCAGTCCCTAAGTCCACCCGCACAGCACCTATACCTCTGGCAAGTTCAATTGAACATTCAATCAGTTTGTTCGCAACGCCTTGATTTCTTGAATCAACATCAACAAACAAATCATTTAGCACTAATACCTTTCCTAACTCTACTGAAGAAAACGTCTGATAATTAAGTACAAAGCCAACAACTTGGTTTTTATCGTTATAAGCTGCAAAGATGAATGCATCCTGATTTTTTAAACGATCTGATAAATAACCTACATACTCACTTTCTGGCGAATTAACACTGTAAAACGCCATATATTGGCTAAATAAAGGCAAAATATCATTAAAGTCGGTCAAAGTTATACGGTTAATAATCATCGTTTCCCTCGTTGATTGTTTTACGTTATTGCCTTTTGATTGTGGTTAGTATTTATCCTTAAGACTCTAACCACATCATTGTTTATCAGCCGCACTGAATAAGGCATGTTATAAATTTAAGTGTTATAAACCTGAGTTCTCTAGTTCTAATTCATCTAACCCTAACTGCTTGGCATAACTCATGTTAGGCACAATTCTGAGCTCAAATCTCAAAATCTTATGGCAAGCCTCATAAAACGCTTCACCAAGCCATTGCTTATCATATTGTTCCAGCGCCCTTAATATCGCATCAGCCCCAGAGCCTTGCTTAATCGAGTCTGGCGCCATAGCATCAATAAAACTTGCCACTAAACCATACAAATCTTTTTCTGCATCACCTTCCACCGACCATAAATTAGGATCCGCGTATTGAGCAGCATAATGGCTTGCAGCAATATCAGAACCAATACCAAAATTCACCAAAGTGGCTTTTTCATCACGGCAGATTATATTCTTAGGACAAATTGCTCCGTGGTGGATATCAAGACTGTGAAGGTACTGTAATGCCGTAAGTAGTTGTACGAACCACAAACGTGGTTGGCCAACTTCAATCGATGGTACTTCATCAAGACCGACACCTTGTACCCAATCCCTTGCAATAAATAAATCATCTGATTGCGGTAACTGTCCAAAAGCTAAAACACGCTCAACATGCGGGTGATAGATTTTAGCTAAACTGCGGTACATATTACTTAAAGTGTGCCATTGATTATCAACATCTTGGTAAACGCTCACACAACATGGATAATTACCTTGAAGGTGCATAGCACGCCAGAGTTGGCTTCGTGATGTTGCTGAAATGAATTTGTCTAAGCGGTAATGATGGTCAACCACTGCGCCTTGTTCAACGTCGATTTTTTGCGGCAAAGTATCACACACACCTAAATCAATTAGGGCAGATAAATCGCAACGAATTGCATCTAAATCGATTGTGCTGCCTTTGGCAGCTGCGCGATACCATTGATAAATACGTGGTTGGAGCGTTTTCTCGGCCAGTTCCAGAAATGCTTTGGCATAAGCTTTAATATCTTCACTGGTATTAAGAGAGTCTTTAATATCAATAAATTCTACATCTGCATCTTCTGAGATAAAAATACAGTTTTCAGCCCAACCACCAATGGTGTATCCACGGCGATGGATTTGCTGAAGTCCCGTGACACTGCGTCGTAAGATTTCTAATAATTGATAAGTGGTTTGTTGCTCAATATCGAAAATATTAAGTGGTACGCCTCGCGGCATTCTAATCGGTAGCACCACTTGCTCACCGTCTTGAATTAATGGCGCACAAAATGGCACACAGCTACAGCCTGACAACGACTGAATGCGCTTAAATTCATCACGCAATTTTTGCTCATGGGAGTTTGCTTCAATAGCATCTTCAAACTGGCTTGTTACTAATATCTTCAATAACCAGGGCGCAGTCCAACCACCTGGATTATATTCTGACTGCCAGACCTCTAAGCCTTGCTGTAAGAATAAACATTTGAGTTTAATAAAGTCCTGAATTTTATTATTTCGCTGCTCAACTAATGCCACCTGGCCTATGGTATCTAACACCATTTCTTTTTGGGTTTCGGTAACAGGATGAATATGAGGCGCTGTTAAGCCCCATTCTTTGGTTAGCGCAGCGATAATTTTTGCAGGGGTGTAAATACTCAGTTTACCAGTGTCTTTCTCTACAAGGATTTCTTCGCCTTTTCGGCCAGTGACAAATACCATGCCCTGACACCAAGGCGCATATACACCAACAGGAATTTTGTTCTTTAATTTTCCGGCTAAAACCCGTGCAACATAATTGGCTTTCGACAAGCTATTGTCCACATGGCGACCATCTAAAGACCACGCGTGAAGTCCGGCATTTAAGCGGCCAATATAGCCTTTCACATCGACAACATACACGCCAAATTCACCGACAACAAGCGCATCGACTTCCATAGCTTGACCGGTATGAGTAGGGATCTCTACATTGGTTAGGAGTAAATAATCTTCTGGGAGTTCGTCGGATAAAAGAGAAAATGCCCAACGTTCGGCGTCGTTGACTGGGGTACCAAAACTAATATGTCTTGCCATTGAGAATGCGACTCCATTAATAATTATTGTTATCTATCTTCTGCATATGGCTACATCCTATAATAGAAAGACACAAAAAAACCACCTAAAAGGTGGTTTTTGTTTTCATTAACTTAACAGTCATTAATTGGTTAAATGATGAATCAATTATCTAACTGAATAATCTTCATATTTCTTGCAGTATTTTCTGCAGAAAATGATATTACCATCTGTTAGTTTGACGATATTAATGAGTGTGTGAACAATGACCACTTTCATGATCATCGTCAGCAAACTCATCATCACCTTCTTGATGTTGCATTACGCCCCACCCGTCAGTCATGCCATCAAACTCTTGTGCAAACGTGTTTAGCTCTATTTCTTTTGCGACTAAATCATCATAAGTAGGCACCATGTTTAAACAAACAATCAGCTCCCACTTTTCGATTTCTTCACTGAAGTTGAGCTCAAGCTCACCGTTAACATCTTTTTGAGCTAACGCTTCAAGTGCAGACTCTGCATCGCGTTGGTCATCAAAAATAAGAAAGAAGTCAACATCCAAGGCTACCGATAAATCGATGCCAGACTCAGCCATTGCGGCTAACATTTTACCATTATCATCATCAGGGAATTGCATTATTCTGTCCTTATGCACTAGCAACAATTTTAATGAACTCGCCATTGAATTCAATGACATCGCCCACAACACATTTCTTACGCTTGCGAGTATCAACTTCGTTATTTACTTTAACGAAACCTTCAGAGATAACGTGCTTAGCTGCGCCGCCGCCATCTACTAAACCTTGTACTTTTAATACTTTATATAACTCTACAAACTCATCACCACTTAATAGTGGGAATTCTGCAACTTCGCTGCTCATTGGATATTGGCCTTTGCTCATAAATATGTCGGCTATTATACCTGAACATGAATTAATACCAATCTTAAAACCCACCGACTCATGTAAAGGCTAACTCAATTCCTATTAGCAGGCGTCGAGCATACTGACAGGATCTGGATGAATATAGTTGAAACCAAGCTGCTTGCAAATTAAATCGCCGATTATTGTTTTACTCGGTAATGTTTGTTGATTGAATTCAGGAGCGCTCAAACCTAAATGAATCGCTGCAGCCCGATAAAACTCCGCTCTTGTTGGGTGATGAGGTGCAGCTAAATTATAGATGCTCGCGACTGGTTTACCTTGCTCAGTTGCAGATAGAATGGCTTTAATAGCCTGAATACAATCATCAAGATGAACAAGGTTTACCGCTACATTCCCACCTGCAATATCTTGCCTTCCAGCAAAAAACTTACCAGGATGCCTTTTAGGGCCTATTAAACCTGAAAAGCGAATAATGCAGCTATTATTCATCGCAGTAAAATAAGACTCAGCCTTGAGCAAAACTGCACTTTTATCGTCATAAGCTTGAGCATCGTTTTCATGCATATGTTGATCGCTAGCAGGGTACACCCCCGTCGTACTGATAAATATTACCCGCTTATAATTTCGGCCATCAATGAGTTGATGTAGGCGCTCAATATGATTTAGGTATTGATTCTCACCTCGCCTAAGGCCTGGTGGAATATTCACAATCAGCACTTCTGCGTCCAATAAAGGGGTTAAGCGAATACAATTTTGAGCAAGAGTTTGTTGGTTAATCAGGCTCAAATCCAGTTCAAAAGGCGTAATGCCATTCTGGGAAAGTTCATCGCAACCCTCTGGGCTTCTTTTAGTACCAGCAACGGGTATTCCAGCACTCACTAACGTTTTAGCTAAAGGCAGACCAAACCAACCACAACCGACAATTGCAACTTTATTCATGATTTTTCCGTGTTTAAAATGGTGAGATGAGCGAGGCGATGAATTTAAAGTAAAAATATGTAGCGATTCAATAAACCATTAAATCGCTCACTCAATGATATGACTTGGATAAAAACACACAGGACTTTGCACTTGCAAGGTGCTAACAATTTTCTCTGACAAAGAGTCGGCTTTAACCGTTTCTACAACACTGACATCTTCATCAGTTAAACAACGAAACACGGCTTGGCTGCCGCGATCATTACAGCTATAAACATGAGGTTGTTTTGAATCTCTTGACGTCATCATGACTTTAGCAATAGAACCGTCTGATAATTTCACAATCGAACCCGGAGGGTAAATGCCCAACACTTTTACCAACACTTGAATAAGGTCTTTTCCATGCTTACCCACACGGGTTTTAAAGAGAGTACCAAGGGCAACTTGCGGCGAGCCTGTTTTAAGCAACAAGCCTGCATAGTCATTTGCCAGTGCCGCTATTTGAGTCAGTTTAGGAATCTTGACTTCATTCAGCTTATTCGGATAACCGCTGCCATCAAGACACTCGTGGTGATGCAATACAATGTCTAACATTGGCGCTGGAAATAGCCCACTTCTGTCTAGCATTTCATAACCAAGATTAGGGTGGGTTTTCATATAGTTTATTTCGACAGTGGTTAAATCCTTGCGTTTACGTCTAATTGCGTCTGGGATTTTGAGCTTGCCAATATCGTGGAACACGCAACCCAAGGCTAAATCACGAAGTTCACTGTGACTAAGACCAAGACTATTGGCCATCATCATAGATAGCACAGCCACTGACACACTGTGCTGAGTTAGGCTGGGCTCTTTATCCACACTGGTGACAAAAACAATTTCAGGTTGCTTGCTTTCCAAAAGATGGGTCATCAATTGCTCAACAACACTCGCCGATTCACGATAAGATAATTGTGGGTCGCTGACCACCTTACTGAAAGCCGGCCTGAGATCACTTGCAGCTTTATTAAACCTTTGCTGGCTCGAGTGAACGGATTTCTTTATTGCACCTTGGATATCAAATTCTGGAACAGCATCTTCTACAACAACGTCTTCTATCTCTTCATCATTAGCCAGTAAATGCATGCCATCAATCACGGTGACATATGTGATATCTAAACTGTTTATCAATTCGATTTCGGCTTGAGAGTTCACTGGGACTTTGTTTCTAAAGAAGGGGTTATTGAACCACGACAGTGGCAGTTTGACTGTTAAGCCAACCACTAGTTGTGACAAAGGTATGTTGATTGATTCCGTTTTTGACACTATTGCTTACCTTCGAAATATCCATTTAATCCATTGGGCAATTGCACTGAGTAGGTTTAGCGCCCTACTCTTTAAGCTTATTTACTATCAGTCTTCTCATCAGTACTTTCAATATTTGCTGTTAATGGCTGTGACGATTGCTGTGACGATGATTGTGCTAATGGTTGCGTTAACGCACTGCTGTTTCTTGGTCGATTATAATGTTTAATATGATGATCATCGACCGCTTGTTCTAACAGCTGTTTATCATTATCCGTATCAAGCGCAGAAGTTGGCTCTTGTGGTTGCTCTTGCTCTTTTAGGCTTTCTGCTTGTTGATAGTTTGTCTCTTGTTGCCAATCATTAAAATAATAGTTTAATCGTTTTGATTTAAGTAAATAAATACAAGACCAAAAGATAAATAACGCATCTAATGCAAAGCTCACTCGAAACAAAAAGTCATCATGCATAAGCCGTTGATTTAATATTATGGCATCGACGGCTAATAATAGCCAAAGTCCATATTTAATCTTATTAAATAATGGCCTAGCAAACTGAGGGGCTCGTTTTCTTTCTGCGATAACAAATGCATATATAATAACGGCACCGACACCTGCCACTAACGCCATTAAGAAATCGATTTTGTCAGGGTAAAATAATCTGACTAATCCTGTTCGGTCGTTGAACTGCGTTAACGACGCCGCAAAGACACACCAACCACGAGCAAGAAATATCAGTATCAAATACAGAAATATGGGCGGTTTAATGTGGCCTTTCTCATCTAGCCAAGTGATATTACTGAAATTCACTGAATACCTATTATTAGCGATTTAAATTTAAAAATCTGATGGTGGTGTAATACACATGAGGGCAAAACCTCATAAAACAAGCAAGATGCGAAATCTAAACAGTAATATCACTGTAAACTAAAAGTATAAGCCATGATTATACACAAACAAATATCGCCTTAACCCCTGATAAATAGATCAAAAGCAGATTTCAAAGGGCAAAAATTCGAGAATTTAGAAAAAATTAAGTGAGCCTCAGCAGTCTATCTTCAGAGTAGTAACCTGTTAAAGAAAACTGAACAAATTTGAATACGTCCAGTATTGTGAAACTTTATGCATTTCTACTGTTGAAGGGTTTGAAAAGTTAAAAGGTTTAGATAAATTTCTAATACAGAAAGATACTGATTAATACATATATCTTTCAATGGTATTCAGCTGCTCTTTATCTAGATCTTCTAAATCATCAACAAAAATAATCCCATTCTCATCGATGTGCTTAACATAGTCGCTGATCCACTCAGTATCTTCAGGATCAAAGCCATATTTAAGCAGCCATATCTCAACCTCATCGTTAGTTCCATAGCGAATAAAGTTTTTGAAAACTTTAGCTCTTTCATCTTCCGTTTGCTCGTAGTAAACGGTCAATGCTGCACAAAGAGGGTCTGCTAACGATAAACTAATAACTTTATCCAAATAGTCGTAAGTATCATAAACTAACAAGTCATAATCGAAGTCGTTTACTGAAGTGCTACGACCAAATAGAAGAACAGCTCTCACATCTATGTTGGGTATTCTTTCAGCTCGATAAGTACCTTTAATCTTTAAATTATCAAATTCAACATTAAACTCTTCTTGGGTAATAGATTTTTTTTTCAAATTCCTCTTTAACACTCGCCTTTGATCTCGATGAGTTAAATATGAATGCCTTAATGATAAAGTTTCGCTAAAAGATTTTCCTTGAACCCTCCATAACAACAATGGAATGGATGTACTTAAAATCGTCTGCTCTGCCCTAGTTAAAGAGGTTCTTTTAAGGTGAGTAATGTACACTTTCTTTAGCTTATCTTTAATCTTTGTCCGGTCAGATGGTTTAATTTCATAATACTGATTGCCACCAATAGCCTCATCACCGTCTATTAATTTATCAAGGATAAATCGTATATCTGACTTTAAATTTGACTCTTTCAACCGCTGAACCTGAGTCTCAGTAAGATGCAGTTCGTCGTTAAAAGTATCGGTTTTTATAGCAGTAACTAAGTCAGAAAAATCTTCAGGTATGTTTTTTAAGTCTTCATCAAGTTTTGACTCAGGCTTTAGCTCGGTTGGCGAACTTACTCTTGCTGAAAAAGTGTTAACATTTTCCCTGTTAATGATTGTATAGCCATAATCAAAATAGCCTTTTCGTGAAGTTGTTCTACCAGCTCGACCAATTAAGTTCTTGAGGGTTAGGTCACGCATGTTATGAAAATTATCAATCCACACACAATCAAACGGCATGTTTATTCCTTGGACTAAGGTCGCTGTTGCGAAACAAATCTTTGCATGTCCGTCACGTACAAACTGTTCAATCAAAAGTCTTGCTTTGAGTGGCATTGAACCATGATGCACCACTACACCACGCTCCATTAGGGTTAAGAAAGAAGATTGTTTTCCAAATTGACCTTCTGATGCCCCAATATACTTCTTTAATAGTTCGATTATTGTGAGTGCATTCTTATCTTCAACAAATGGGCATAATTCAATATATTTACCAAATCCCTCAATGTGACCACCTTTAAAAATTTTACTCTTTGATATGTAAATTAATGCAGAACCACCATCAATTAAAGTTTGACTAAGTACGTCAAATTCGCAATTGGCTGGATCTGATTCAAAGTTTGGAGAGAAATAGGCTAGAGTACCATCTTCATTTCTAGATAAATAAACTTTACCAACATTGCTTTGTTTAAAGTTCCTAGAATCAGAATTCTCGACAAAATTATGTTTTGAAAGCTGAGCTTCAGGGTTAGCAATAAATGGATGAGCAAAAACCTTTTTAGCGTCAGGAAAAGCTTTTTCAGTTCTTCTTACAAAGGCATCAAAAGAAATACCTCTTATTGGCTCTTCAGAAATTTGAGCTTCATCAAACAAGAACAGGCCAACATCAAATACGTTAGCATATTTAAATAGCTCCACGCCTCTTTCTGGAGTAATTATAAAAATTCTTCTCGCTGTATGATGCTGGTTAATATTTTCAACAAACTGCAAGACTAAGACTTCTTTACTAACAAGACCAATTACAGAAGAATAAAACTCAGCAATCAAAGCACGAGAAGGCACAACAATCACGATATCTCGCTCTACTTCACTAATTAAATCCCTGAATAAATGAGACTTCCCTGTACTAGTTGGAGCTGAAAACGAGTAAAAGCTCTTTGAAGATATAGACTGGAATGCACTTGCTTGCATAGGAGTAAAGGGCTTACCAAATTTATCCTCTATCGTGTCTCCTAAATTCTGATATATAGACTCTAGTAATGATTTCGGCTTTTCCAATTTATAAAACAAGCCCATTACACTTAGAATTTTTGATTCATATTCCGAAAAAATAACTGGATGATGAATTTTAATTAAACTCAACTTTTCTAGAACGGCTAAATCAGTTGGACCATGTTCATGGAACTCTTTAATTGACCGGTCTAAAATTTCTCGAATGCCGACTCCTTGAATGATCTTGCTAAGCACTAACCTTAACTCCTATCAAATACACTGCCTCATACTTCAATAGTGATTTAATACGAGGAGAATTTAAAGCATTATCCATGATTCTATTAATGTTATTCGAAGTTATAGAAAAGGCTGCGCTGTAAGACTTAGTACCCTTGACGGCATTTATAGCAGCAGCTTCTGTCACAAATTTCTGAAGATCGGGTAATTCCTGAGTGTCTTTTTCATCGACAATGAATTCATTAATTTGCTTAAGAGCACGACCATGAGCACTGCTAACGCCACTATACTTCGCTTCCCCAAAAGCAATTGTTGCTGAAGGACATTCTGTATGAAAATCAAAACCTGGATTTCCAGAAATTTTTTCTTTTATAAACTCAGCTAAAGGAAGACGCAGATGACTTAAATGTTCTTTAAGGGCCGTTTGCGCAGCATCGGAAACCATATACTCACCAAATTCTTCCGACATTTCGGAGCCGACATTTTTTAATATGTCGTTTGTTATTTTATCTATAGTCCTCTTAGACCTAGCTTTATATCCAGCTTTATCTATAACTCCTAAAGGATCCAGCCAACTTGTATCAAAAGCTATTTCCAACATATCTTCTACCCGCTTTTCTAAATCAGAAATTTCGAGTGCTAATGAATATATTTTTCCTGTTGCTGCCTGATCATAGTCAGACATATCTGTCTCTGTAAAAGATAATAAATTCAAAAATACATCCTGTTTTCAAAGACATTAACAAAGCTTCTTAACTTTTCAGATAATCTCAGTATTACGACTTTAAATCAGATGAATTATTGATCAACTCATCCAAAAATATTGCCATGCTGTATTATCATGAAACCTTTATTGAACAAAAAACACCCAACAAGCTTTAACAAAATAAATTAACAAGTTTGATCTAATTTATCTTATTAAATAGAGCAAAAATAAAGTTCGCACTACTACTGGTTTTTTTGTGGTTCACTACGAAGCTCAAATCACCATAAAGTAGACTTTAAGTCATTTTTACAAGCTGACTAAATCAATATACTCTTGTTCTGTAAGGACTTTAACACCTTTATCTTTAGCTGCGTTAATTTTTATCTCGCCAACCTTTTCACCTGTTACTAAATAGGTAGTTTTGACCGTTACAGATTTGGCAACTTTAGCACCTAAAGATTTAGCTTGCTTTTCCATATCTCCTCTAGTGCCTTGTTGCATCGAACCTGTAAATACAATAACTGAACCAGTAATTGGAGATGATGAGTTATTACCTTCTGCTTGCTTCTTCGTCTCAGTTAATCTAAAACCAAGTTCAAAAACCTTGAAGAATTCTTCCCTAATATTTTCCAGGCCCTCAACAATTGCTTCAGCACTTAGCTGGGCAAAACCGTCAATCTTAACTATCTCGTCTGAGGTTAATTCAAATAACTGAGTAATTGTATGGTGATGAAGTAACTTTTCACAATTACCACCGCCTAATCTACTCACTCCAAAAGCTGATAAGAATCGCCAATCTTCTATTTCAATTTCTCTACTCGCTTTGAGTTGCTCAAATAAGTTTTGAGATGTTTTATCTCCAAAGCCATAACCAGCAAATTGATGCGCTTTGATAAAATAAATTTGATGGATGTGTTTAATACCAAGATTACAGAGCTTTTCAATAACCTTAGGTCCAAAGCCATCATTATTCCCCAGTGTTTTAAAAAAGTGTATTAGCGTATTTTCTGTTTGAGCAGGGCAATCGCTTTTATTAGGGCAAATTAAATGATCTGACTCCCACAGCAAATGTGAATTACAACTAGGGCATGAATCTGGCAATTGAGGTTTAACCTTCTTAATTACTTTCTCAATTTTTGGAATAACCAAGCCACTCCTGACAAGCTGTACTACAGCCCCTTTACCTACTCCATTATTTTTTACCATACCATAGTGGTGAACAGTTACTCGGCTTATAGTCGCACCACTAAGCTTTGTAGGAACTAATTCAGCAACCGGAGTGATACGCCCTGTTCTGGAGGTTTGAGGTACTATTGTTAGAATTTCAACTTCAGCAGAATCTTCATTTACTTTGAAAGCAATCTGCCACCTATGGTTTTTTCTTGTAGCTCCCATATACTCTTTCAAAGTTGCATGAGTTGTCTCAAGAATGACTCCATCAATGTCGAAATCTACAGCCTTCCACATCTCTTCTACGATAGTCTCGAAGTTTGAAATAATTTCAGAAAAGTGTGCTGTGGTATTTTCTATTAATGCAAATGGATAAAATACACATGCACCATCATCTATAGCTTTCTGCACATTTTCATCAACTTTTTTCTCTGCAATTATTGCAGCTTGAATGTTTCGAGAGTTTTCAAAAATATTACTAAGTACTGTATCGAAATAACTTTTCTTAATTACAATTTCGCCAGGGCCTAAACCCCTATCACCATTTTCGGCAACTTTTAGCCCTCTTTCAAAGGCTCTTGTAATATCCTGCCCTCTGTATCCATCTCCTCGAGTATACAAAGTTGTACCATCATCGAATGCTGCATAACCATCAAGTTTAGGAGTTACCCTTAACTCAATTTCCTCTTCTGGTACATTGATCTCTTGAGCTGCTATCAGTATCCGCTTTAACCACTTTTCTATTTCTTCTTTCGAATAGGCTTTTTCTGTTGAAAGCATTCTTTGCGGTAATTCTACTGTTTTGGCCTCTGCAAGAACTTCAGGTTCTACTTGGTTAAGATATGGGTGAAGATGATTTATATCTCTTAATAAAGAAATATATAAGTCATACTGCTCATCTGATATGACTTGAATACCTGCTCGATAAAGAGCATTTGATGCTTTTAATACTTGAACTAACTCTTCTGAATCTAAGTTTGATTTACTAAAAGTATTAGTTAATTCATCTAAGTTAATTTCTTTATCTAACTTATTAAGGACTTTTAATTGCTCATCATTTAAATTGATTTCTAACATTTGACGATTCCTATCTGAGGTTCAGTAAACTACTTTAGTTCCTCATTGGTATTTAATTTGTACTTTGAAGTTACGTTTATTTAAGGTTGGTGTTTTTTGAAAGCCCACTAACAAGAAGGACATAATTTTGCTCAGTGGGGTTCATCGCCGCCTGCTCTTTGAGTCAGTGAATCACTACTTACAAGCTCTGGGTGAGCGGTTTCAATGGCGATTAAGCGCTGCATTAACCTATCGTATTCTGCATCTGGAATGCTTGTTGCGTCATCAACATAATAACGAATGTTATGACCATGAAGTTCACTGCTGATTTGCTGTAGTTCGTTTTTAATGTCTTGCATAAAATCACTCATCTAAAGACAAATAAGGCCGCAAGTGCGGCCTCATTTAAAAAGGTTAAATCTAATTAGGGGTTAAGATACTGCCCTAATTCTAGCTAAATATTGTTGTTTGTTGGTTTCAGTCCAGGCTAAACGTTTATCGTCCATCACTTCTGCGCCTAAATCATCAGCCAGTTGCTGTGCTGAATTAAGCATAATGGAGAAGTTCATTAATGGATCACCATGACAAGGAAGCGTCATAAATAACACCACACCTTGAGTGACAAACTGCTCCATATTATCAGGATCAAATACGCCCGGCTTTAGCATGTTCGCCATAGAAAATAGTACTTTACCATTGCCAGCGTTATCTAGATGACGATGGAATATGTCCATATCGCCGAACTTAAAGTTCAATGATAATAAGCAAGGTAATAGCTCTGCACCGTGAAGTTGCTCGCCATCACGTGCGATAACGTGTAGCACTAATACATCTTGTGGATCGCCTAATGACTCTTCTGTTTCGGCCACAGGTTGCGAAATAGCAGGCTCTACTGGGGCTGGCTGTGCAATAACTTGTTCTGCTTGAGGTTCGGCGCCAAAATCAGCCGAAGTTTCATCTACATAGGTATCTTCAACATAGGTATCTTCAACATAGGCGTTATCATGAGTTTGGTAATTTTCAGCGGTGAGATCAAGTTTAACGGTATTCTCTGTTGTCGTCTCTTTTGTCGTCACTTTTGTACTGGTTGAGGCACCAACAACTTGCTGTGCAGGTTCAAAGCTGTCTTCAGCAAATAACGCCTGTTGAGTTGGAACATGCGTTTCAACCTCTTGGGCTGCAGTTACATTGATTGTTTCAGCAGAAATTTGTGGCTCTACAGCGGCGGTTTTTAATACCGGTTCTTTGCGGCCAGGATTATAACTTGGTGCTTGAGCATTTACAGCCGATTGATTTTGTAACCCAATGCCCTTTTTAGAGCCCGCTTCATTGACTTCAACATCGTTATGCGAAGTCCCTGTTTGCATTAGTGGCGGAGTGATATTTGCAGTGTCGTTTGCAGTGAAAGTATCATCGTCATCGTCACTTTTAACACGTCTTACTTCACCAATACCATCGGCATCAAAACCTTGTGAGTCACGTTGCTGTGATTGATCTTTATAAAACCCAGTCATTGGGTTGTCTTTTAGTGTTTTAGGTTGTTGTTTACGAATTGACCAAAAACCATGAACTAGTACTGCGATAATTGCTATTGCACCTAGTACAAACAAAACCAGTTGAAAATCTTCCATTGGTGACCCTGTAATCCTGTTTATTCCGCGTCGGCTAGTGCCACCGCTTCATCGATATCTACTGCGACTATACGTGAAACGCCCGGTTCATGCATAGTGACACCTATTAATTGATCAGCCATTTCCATCGTTATTTTATTGTGGCTGATATAAATAAATTGCACACTTTGTGACATCTCTTTTAGTAAGCGACAAAAGCGCTCAACATTGGCATCATCTAAAGGTGCATCAACTTCATCCAACATGCAAAAAGGTGCTGGATTGAGTCTAAATATGGCGAATACTAATGATAAAGCGGTTAGCGCTTTTTCTCCACCACTAAGAAGGTGAATTGTACTATTCTTCTTACCTGGTGGTTGCGCCATAATGGTCACACCCGTTTCAAGTAAGTCATCATCAGTTAATGCAAGGTAAGCTTTACCGCCTCCAAACACTTTCGGGAACAATTTTGATAAGTCAGCATTAACCGCATCATAAGTCGTTTTAAATCGACTGCGGGTTTCCTTGTCTATTTTTCGAATAGCTTCTTCAAGGCTCGCTAAGCCTTTATTTAAATCATCATCCTGATTATCTAAATAGGCTTTACGCTCACTTTGCTGCTCAAATTCTTCAATAGCGGCAAGGTTAATTGCCCCTAAATGGCTAATTCTAGCTCTAACTTTATCTAGATCTTTCTGCCAAGCACTGACTTTAGCTGCTTCAGGGATCTGTTTTAGCACCGCCTGAATATTTATTTGTTGCTCTTCAAGCAATTGGTATTGGCCATTGGCCTGACCTTTTAAACCTTCACGACGTAACTTTAACCCGCTGAGAGTTTGAGTCAAGTTTTGAAGTCCACCAAGCTGTTGTTTTTGAATCAATACCGCACTATCTAGCCGAGATTGTAGCTCAGCCTGTTGAGTACGGTTTGAATTTAACAATTGTTGCTTTGATTGCTGAATATCAAGCTGCTGAGCAAGCTGTTGCTGAAGTTGTTCCAGCTGTTTATCACCTAAACTTTCACTGCTTTGCAGTTGAGTCAAGCTCAACTGGCTAGCTTGTTCTACCAATACATCACATTGCTGCTGCTGTTTAGTGAGCTGTGCTTGCGTCACCGCAGCTTGAGTTTGCAATTTTTGCAATTGCTGGCGCAAAAGCGAGACCTCTCGATCATGCTGGCTTCGTTTAGTTTTATACTCACGCAATTGATGACTTGTGGTTTGCCAGTCTTCATTAGCTTTTTGCTGTTCAGTCACCTGCTGTTGATGTAACTGGCTAAGTCGCTCAGTTTCTGCGGTTAACTGTTCTACATTGCGTTTACCAAGAGCAATTTGTTTGATGCAGTTTGCTACCTGTTCATCCAGGTTTGCTCGCCTACGTTGATTATCATGTTGCTGCTTAAGCAGGCTTTGACGTTGAGCATCAAACTTACTGCACTCAAGCTGCAACTGATGACATTTTGCTTGCGCCGCACTCATTTGAGCATGAACATCGGCAACTTGCTGTGTTAACTCACTCACAGACACTTGCTCATTGAATAATTGATCTTGTAATTGTTCAATTTGAGTCAACAGTTGCTGACGTTCATTTTTCAGTGCAAGCTCTGACTGTTTACCTTCAGATTTTGTGATAACAAAGCCATGACCAATTAGATAGCCATCTTTACTAGCGATTAATGCGTGTTCATTGGTTGCTTCACTCGTCGTCAATAATTGTTTCGCATGACCGATGCTGTCAGCCCAAATCACTTGTTCTAACCATGGGCTTAAATTAACTGGTGCGCTTAATTGCTCAGTTATATAGGCAGATTCACGTAGGTTAAAACCTAAATCATCTTTCACACCTGCGTCAGTATTTAATGACTCTTTTTGCACTGAAGCAGCAAGTACACCTTGAAGAACTAAATCAACCGCTTGCTCCCAACCTTGGGTCACCTCAACAACTTGCCATAGTGCTTGACGATCTTCGGGTTCATTATTGCTTAGCCACTGATCAATTAACTCATGACGGGCAACCACTGAGGTTAAATGTTGTTTGTTTTGCTGATACTGCTCACTGATCTGCTGTAAACTTGCTTGCTTAATCGCCAGCTCTTCAGAGAGCTGATGTTTTACTTCATCTTCTATTTCAAGCTGCTGGGTAAATGCTTTTATTTGCCTATCGAGTTCAGTTAACTCAGCTTGATTATTCTCATCATTATTGTGTTGCTGCTCTGTATTGAGCTCAATCAATTGCTGCTGTTGCTGAGATAAACTCAATTGCTGATGCTGTAATTTGTTTTGAGTCAGTGCAGCTTCCATTTTTGCATTAGATACCGTATCCGATAACACGCTTAAATGTTGTTGAAGATCAGAAGCTTTTTCATCAACATCTTGTAACTGCTCGTCAATGGTTTGCAATTCATTTTCGCCAAGCTCTAAAGCAGGCATCAGCTCTGCAACATGATGAGTAAGCTGCTTTTCTTGTACAGTCAGAGCCTGCAGCTCTTCTGCTGCAACCCCTTGTTGATTGATTATGTCTTGTAATTGTTTTTCAAGCTGAGAGTCTTGTTGCTGTTGATGCTTTAATTGCTGCTCAAGCTTAGCAAGCTCGGTTCCAGCTTGATAAAACTGCGCAACAAGGTTTTGCTCCGAATCTGATAAATCAGCTAACTGAGATGTTAATTGTGTAACGGTGAGTTCAGTGCTTTCGCCATCAGCATTGGCGGCTGCAATGCTAACATCAAGCTGCTGCATTTCTTTGGCTAAGCCATCGGTTTGATTTTGCAGTTCTTGATAACGCATGACTAACAGCTGAGCATGTAAGTCACGCTCTTGTTGTTTGAGCTCTCGATATTGTTTTGCAGCTTGTGCTTGCTGATCTAATTTTTCTAATTGGCTGCCAAGTTCTAGTCGTATATCGTTTAAACGCTCAAGGTTTTCACGGGTATGTCGAATGCGGTTTTCTGTTTCACGACGACGTTCTTTGTAACGAGATATTCCTGCCGCTTCTTCTATGAAGACTCTTAATTCTTGAGGTTTAGACTCAATCAGTCTTGAAATGGTCCCTTGCTCAATAATGGCATAGCTGCGCGGTCCAAGACCTGTTCCCATAAATAGATCAGTAATATCTTTACGACGACATTTTTGACCATTGAGAAAATAATTCGAATCGCCTTCACGACTCACTTGGCGCTTAACAGAGATTTCTTGATAACTGGCATATTGGCCCGACAATCTGCCATCTAGGTTTTCAAAACTGAGCTCGATACTGGCGACAGATACGGGTTTACGGGCACTGGAACCGTTAAAAATAACGTCCATCATTGAGTCGCCACGTAAATGTTTGGCACTGCTTTCCCCAAGTACCCAACGCACAGCATCAATCACATTGGACTTGCCACAGCCGTTCGGGCCAATAATCGCCGTGAGGGGTTGGTTAAAGGGAATTTTTGTTGGGTCAACAAACGACTTAAAGCCAGCAAGTTTTATTTGTTTTAATCGCATTGTGCTTGTTTGGTCGTCCGTAAGGATGAAAAGTATTATTTTATAAGAAAGACTTATATGACTAACTTTACCAATCGCGCTGCATTTTGTAACGATTTTTATGACTTAAACACACTTTAAGGCTTGTTTTCCGACCAATGCGTCACCACAATCAGTAATAAGCAGTTTTTTCAAGGACGTATTAGATGGCAATCCAACCCGTAAAAAGTGGCGTTAACTATTTTCTAGATGGCTTTAAGCTGATTAAACAGCCAGGTCTTCGTACATTTGTATTCATTCCATTAATGGTTAACTTAATCTTGTTTTCAACCGCGATCTATTTTGCCGTAGGTAAACTAGACGATCTTTTTGGCTGGATGAATAGCCAAATTCCTGAGTATCTTACTTGGCTCAACTTTTTCTTGTGGCCTCTAGCGATTATTAGTTTACTGGTGGTGATGTCATTTGTATTTAGCTCAGTGATGAACTGGATTGCTGCGCCATTTAATGGGTTGTTAGCTGAAAAAGTGGAAATGCACTTGACTGGTAAGTCATTAAACTCGGGTACTACAATTGATTTAATTAAAGATTTACCGCGTATTCTCGGACGCGAATGGATAAAACTTAAATACTATTTGCCACGAGCATTAATTTTTTTAGTTTTATTTATCGTTCCAGTGGTTGGCCAAACCGCTGCGCCAATTTTATGGTTTTTGTTTAGTGCTTGGATGATGGCCATTCAATATTGTGATTTTCCATTTGATAACCACAAAGTGCCATTTAACGATATGAAGTTCGCCCTCAGCCAAACCAAAGGAACCAGTTATACCTTTGGCGCTACAGTAACGTTATTCTCAATGATCCCTATTGTGAACTTTATCGTGATGCCTGTGGCAATATGCGGTGCAACCGCTATGTGGGTCGACAAATATCGAGAAGCATATAAGCACCCAGAAATAGCACCAGAATAAAGCTGAACTAATAAGGCTAAGTAACAAATACCTCAGTTTTAGAAGCTTTGTTTATCAAAAAAATAAATGAAAGCCTCAGCGCAATGTTGGGGCTTTTTAGTGTTTTTACTTCGAGTGATTTAAGCTTTTGATACGCCAACTATCTTTCTTTGTAAAGCGCTGCAACAATTTGAAACCATTAAGCTACAAATAATTAACGATATTTAACGGCGTTTTTGCGACAATTGCGCAAATTAATTTTAAATCAGCGTGACTTGTGAATAAAACCTTTACGATTCAGACTCTTTGTTATGCAATTTTATTGGCGAGTAGCGCCATATCAACACCTGCTTCGGCCGGTGATCCCAGCCAATTTACAGTTAACATTCCCACTTTATCTCAAGGTGTTGAGATTGATGGCGACTTATCAGAGCCTCAATGGCAACAAGCGGCAACAGTCCAGCTCAATTACGAAACCTCACCAGGTGAAAACATCCCTGCGCCAGTGAGCACTGATGCGAAAATTTTCGCCACTGAAACCAGCTTATTTGTTGCCTTTATAGCCCATGATGTTGACCCATCAAAAATAAGAGCCAATTTACGCGACCGAGATAACTCTTGGGGTGATGACCAAGTCGGGATCAAACTGGATACGTTTAATAACGCCCGCCTTGCCTATCAGTTTTTTATTAATCCTTATGGCGTACAAAATGACTCTATAGAAAATGAATTAACGGGTGAAGAAAGCGATGCATGGGATGGTATTTGGTACAGCAGCGGCAAGCTGACTGACCAAGGCTATCAAGTCGAAGTAGAATTGCCACTGCGACTGTTCAATTTTGATGACAATAAAGATATTCAAACTTGGGGAATAGAACTAGTACGTTTTTACCCTCGTAACGAAACCCATAGAATTTCAAGCCACAAGATTGACCGTAATGTATCTTGTCAGTTATGTCAGCTAGGTACCGCTACAGGTCTTGCTGGGGCCCAGCAAGGGCAAGATATTCAAATTACTCCTTCTGTTGTAGGCTCTCGTAATAGTCAGCGAGAGCTTAACCCTAATCAACCTTGGGAAGATGAAGATAACGTTGAAGTCGGCCTCGACTTACGTTGGGGAATTACGCCAACAACCTTATTAAATGCCACCATTAATCCAGACTTTTCACAGGTTGAAGCCGATTCGGGTCAGTTAGATGTAAATAATAATTTCGCTCTTTTTTACCCAGAAAAACGTGCTTTCTTCTTAGATAATAAAGACTATTTCGATACTCAGTTAAGTTTACTACACACCCGTAATATCAGCTCTCCTGATTACGGAGTAAAACTCACCAGCAAAACTGATGATCACACCCTTGCTGTGCTGGCTGCTAACGATGAGAAAACGCAGTTTTTAGTGCCTGGCAACTTAAGTTCTGATGTGGCCACCATTGATGAAGAAAGCTATAACCTTGCTGCTCGTTATCGTTTCGACCCCAGTAAAGAACTCTCATTTGGCGGCTTAGTCACGGCAAAGCAATCTGAGAATTATCATAACTATGTGGCCAGTCTTGATACTAAGTGGCAGCCAACCGACCAAGACACCTTTACCGCACAGTATGTGTTTTCAGATACTGAGTATCCTGATGATTTCTTTCAACAGTTTTGTAACGGTGATGATTGCTCAACTCCGCCACAGGACTGTGAGCTTGGTAATTGTGATTACAATGAGCGAGTACTGCGTACCAAAAAACAAGATAACTTTTCTGACAATATGTACCGTGTTAGCTATGAGCATGAAAAACGCAATTGGCGCGCTTTCTCTCGTTATGAATCAATTGGAGAGGACTTTAGAGCGGATTTAGGTTTTATTGAACGTATTGATGCAAGCAAGTTTGTCGCTGGCGGTAATTATTATTGGTACCCAACTGACAGTTTCTTTAACAAAATTGAATTTGGTGGTGATTGGGATATTACCCATAACCAAAACAATGAAAAAATTGAACAAGAAGCAGAAGCGGCCATCAGACTGAATGGCGGCTGGCAAAGTTATATCGCCAGTGGCTTTGTCCATAAAGACCGTGTTGGTCGTCGTCAAGACAGCTCATCATTAACCATTGACGATAACACCACAATGTATACGTTAGATTTAATGTGGTTTTATACCAACTTTGTGCCAATTGAATCACTTAAGCTCGAGTTTGATATGAACTACGGTGATGACATTGATTATGCCAACGATCGCCCTGCGACTTTAACCATGTTCAACCCAGGTGTTGAGTGGAAAATCACTGAATCAATCATCTTAGACGTTAATCACAAATACCAATCATTGGATGTAGATGAAGGCCGTTTATTTACCGCAAATTTAACTGACCTTCGCCTTAACTGGCAAATTACACTAAATAGTTTTTTACGTTTAACCAGTGTCTATACCGACATTGAACGTGATACTGATTTATATTTACATCAGTCGCCTAATGAACAATACCAAAATCTAGGTAATGAAATTTTATACGGTTATAAACTTAATCCACAAAGTGTGTTTTATTTGGGGTACTCAGACGGTTTAATTGCCAATGATGATATCGACTCTTTAACCCAAAAAGACAAAACCTACTTTATGAAAGTCAGCTACGCGTGGTTGCTTTAATCGATAAAATAATTAAATTATAAGTAGTAGACTGGAATGAAAAAACAAAAAAGGACTGCCATGGCAGTCCTTTTTATCTGTGTCTAATTCATGAATTAATCATCATTAATTCACACTAAAAAATCACTCTATTACGGCCCGCTTCTTTCGCTTCATATAAGCCTAAATCCGCACGATGAAGTAAAGTATCTAAGTTACTATCAGTGCTTTCAGCACTGGCAATACCGCAACTAAAATTAATCTTTAGCTCACCCGCATCAGTAATAAAAAGCTGCTCGTCAATTTGTTGTCTGAACTTATCCATGACAGTGAATGCGCGATCGCCATCTAAGCCCTTAAATGCAACAACAAACTCTTCACCACCAAATCGGGCTACGGTAAAATGTTGGCCAAAGGCATTTTTTAATCGCTTAGCGAACTCAAATAACACTTGATCGCCGACATCATGGCCATAGGTGTCATTCACATTTTTAAAGAAATCAATATCGATTAAACCTAAAGCAAACTGCCCTGCTTCATTGACATCTTTTTCATGTTGCTTGAAAAAATAACGACGCGTATACGCCTTAGTCAGATAATCTCGGTTGGCTTGCTCCCATAAACTGCGCAGCATATCGAGCGAGTCTAAGGTATTTAATACACGGCAATGAAACTCCTCATGCACAAATGGTTTTTGCAAAAAGTCATTGGCGCCATTTTTAATAAAACGTGCAGATAAACTTTCATCAGTATCATTCGACAAACCAATAATCGCCA
This sequence comes from Shewanella sp. 2_MG-2023, assembly GCF_030548905.1. Taxonomy (NCBI): domain Bacteria; kingdom Pseudomonadati; phylum Pseudomonadota; class Gammaproteobacteria; order Alteromonadales; family Shewanellaceae; genus Shewanella; species Shewanella sp. 2_MG-2023. The sequence goes on along the minus strand of NZ_JAUOSO010000008.1, from coordinate 98,897 downwards.
AATCTTCACGGCTGAATTTTTCACGCACTTTAAGGATTAATTCAAAGCCATCAACATTCGGCATATTGTAGTCAGTAATAAGTAACTGAATATCTGGCGTGTCGTTCAGCACTTGAATCGCTTCTGCGCCATCGCAGGCCTCTAATACAGTAAATAATTGCTGTTCTAAAAGGACTTTAACGAATTTACGGCTCACGACTGAATCATCTGCTACCAGTACTTTTACATGCTGATTTTGATCTAATCTGGCCACCAGCTTCACCACATACTCATAGCTAAAGCGGTTTTCTTTTAATACATAATCCGCAATACCGAGCTTCAGTAATTTCTTACGCTGACGAGAATCAAGGTTAGATGACAAGACAATACAAGGGGTTTGATAAGACATCAGCACCAGTTGAGCAATTTCGCCATCTGGTGCATCTGGTAAGTTTAACTCTGCTACAACGACAAAGTATTTGTGCTGTTCTAATAAGGCATTCGCTGAAGCGACATCAGCGGCAACATCTACCTCACAATGCAGGTCTTGCATTAATAGATGCCGAAGTACCTTCGATACCGCTTCATTATCTTCAACAATCAGAATTCGCAATTAATTCACCCATTTACTATTAGGTCTTTTCTAAAATGATGCTCCCAATAGAGTAGCCAGCACCAAATGAACACAATAGCCCTAAGTCACCAGTTTTAAAGTCTTGATTATACTTATGAAAAGCAATAATAGACCCGGCAGAAGCAGTGTTAGCATATTCATCTAGCACCACAGGAGCTTTACTTTTTGTAACATTATCACCGAGAAGTTTACGAACTACAAACATATTCATATTTATATTCGCTTGATGCAACCATAATCGTTTAAATTCATTAGCTTGGATCTGCTCTTCCGACAACTGTTTATCTAAATGTTGATAAATCATTGGCAGTAATTCTTTAAACACTTTACGGCCTTGTTGATGAAACAACTTGTCACTATCGTTACTTGCTACTGAGTCACAGCGATTAAGGTGACCAAAGTTACTGCGAATATTATTTGAGTAATCGGTAAAACACTGACTCGATAGCACATTAAAAGCATGTTCTGATTGTGCAATGGATGCTTTCTCTACAACCACTGCTGTTGCCACATCACCAAAAATGAAGTGACTATCACGATCTCGGTAATTCACTTGTGGGGAGCAAATCTCAGGATTAATCACCAATACCCGTGATGCTGTACCAGATTGAACCGCATTAACCGCATTAACAATGGCAAAAGTCGCCGATGAACAAGCCACTAGCATGTCATAAGCAAAACCTTTTGTGCCCATGGCTTGCTGAATTTCAATCGCAATAGCAGGATAAGAACGCTGAGTATATGCACAGGCAACAATCACTAAATCAATATCTTCAGCATTCACTTTTGCTTGCGCTAATGCTTGCTTTGCTGCAGCAATGCCGATTTCAGCTTGCATTGATAACGCATCTGATGGCCTATCTTTAATTAATGGCATCATCACTTTAGGGTCTAAAATGCCCTCTTTGACCATCACGTAACGGCTTTTGATGCCAGATGCCTTTTCAATGAACTCTGCTGACGAGTGAGCTAATGCATCAACGTCACCAGCAGCAATCGCTGTTTCATGTAACTGATTATGTTCATTAACGTAAGTATTATAACTTTCAACCAACTCTTCATTACTGACACTGTGCGGCGGTGTATATAAACCACTTCCTGAAATAACCACTTTATTCATATTATGTCTGCCGTATCTATATGGTGGAAAACAACAACTTATCTAAAAACACTCAAAAAAATGAAGCTGATAACTCAATGATCAATAGGTACCTATAATCAATATAAGCCAGCAGGAATGAGGATAAATTGCGCTTTTGTAACCTCAGTCTATTACCTTCTAAACCAATCACTAAGCATTAATTACTGCTTTAACCGATGGTCAGACCATCAATGTTCATTAAGGGTGTATAACTAAGACACTGTTATATAAGAAAATGCTTTATTAATATATTTGGCTATAACCTAATAACTAAAAGGCATAACGAATAACAAACTATCACTGTTAAAGCACCTTAAACCGATTATCATTAGACAATGCAAACATAGGAGCAAACCATGAGCAACATCTACGAAGACAATTCATATACGCTAGGTAATACCCCACTAGTGCGCCTTAATCGAGTAAGCAATGGTAAAGTGTTAGCCAAAGTTGAAGCTCGCAACCCAAGTTTCAGTGTTAAGTGTCGTATCGGCGCAAATATGATTTGGGATGCTGAAAAGAAAGGCACCCTAACTAAAGAAGTAGAGCTAGTCGAGCCAACTTCAGGCAATACAGGTATTGCACTTGCGTATGTAGCAGCTGCTCGTGGTTATAAGCTAACCCTAACCATGCCTAATACTATGAGCCTTGAGCGTCGTAAACTGTTAAAAGCATTAGGTGCAAACCTCGTGTTAACTGAAGGCGCTAAAGGAATGAAAGGCGCGATTGATAAAGCTGAAGAGATCCGTCAATCAGATCCTGCTAAGTACCTTATCTTAGGTCAATTTAGCAACCCTGCAAATCCTGAAATCCACGAAAAAACTACCGGCCCAGAAATCTGGAATGATACTGATGGTGAAGTCGCTGCATTTGTTGCAGGTGTCGGTACGGGTGGGACGATTACTGGTGTGAGTCGTTATTTAAAAAGTAAAAACAAAGACCTTGTGTCTGTTGCAGTAGAGCCAGTTGACTCACCTGTTATTGCACAAGCTAAAGCAGGTCAGGAATTAACTCCTGGACCTCATAAAATTCAAGGTATTGGCGCAGGTTTCATCCCAGGTAACTTAGATTTAGATTTAGTTGACCTTGTTGAAGCGGTCAGCAATGACGATGCTATTGCCATGGCACGTCGTTTAATGGAAGAAGAAGGTATCTTAGTGGGTATTTCTTCTGGTGCTGCTGTCGTCGCTGCAAACCGTATTGCTGAGAAGCCAGAATTTGCGGGTAAAAACATCGTTGTCATTCTGCCATCTGCTGCAGAGCGTTACTTATCATCTGCGTTATTTGCGGGTGAGTTCGGTGATAGCGAAAACGTTCAATAAACGATTCACCATATAATCGTCTTTGACTGTTTTTGGTAAATGTAAGCCCAGCAATTGCTGGGCTTTTTTATAGTGCATAACTGTGCATGGCAATGCTTGGCATTAATCACAGATTGATTAAGCTAAATATCTCCCACTCATCTTTGATGAAAAATGAAGCTGTATATCCATCTCGTTAATCACTACTGATCTCAACAGAACTGAATTCGTGCGTGCTCATTAGTAATGTCGGTTCTTGCTCATCACCCCATAAGATTTGTTGCTGATACAGCAAACCAAGCTTTGTTAATAAGTTAATCGATGCGGTGTTTTGTAGGTTGGTTATAGCCCATATAGGCGAAAGAGATAAGGTTTCATTGGCATAATTCATGACAGCCCTCGCCGACTCATATCCGTAGCCCATCCCCATATATTGGGGTAAAAAGCCAAAACCGATATCAGTGTGCTCAAGCCCATCTCGATTCACTAAGCCACACATACCGACCAACGCCTTATCTTCATTGCGAATAACTGCGTATAAACCGTAACCGTGAAGCTGATAACTTGGAATGAGCTTAGTCGATAAAAAAGTCTTAGCATCATCTCGATTTTTGATATTTCTATCACCGATGAACTTGATATACAGTGGTGAATTCATTAGCTGATAAATGAATTCAGCATCTTCTAGCGTAAACTCTCTGAGTGTCAGTCTCTGCGTGGTAATCATTAACAATCCCTATTGCATTCCCTTTGAAAGAATAATCCTATTTACATGATTAAATCATGACAGAATGACAGAATGACAGAATGACAGAATGAGGTCTTATTTCAACACATGAGCTGGATCAATTTCTTATTTCATCGCGTTTGTTAACATCGCCACACTTAATTACAATGCAAGAAATTGACTCACTTTATGTCTTTTTACCAATCCCCTAAAAAAATCTCCGCTTTTGAGGCAAAATTTGAAGCACAAAAAATTGCTTTTGCCCCTGTCAGCTTTCAAGTTGCTCGTTGTCTTAGCCAGTTTGGCATTCTAAAACAAGTTGATGATGCGGGTGAAAATGGCATTTCGTTACCACAACTTATAGATTGTAATGAATTGTCAGAATATGCCATCCACGTATTACTGGATATGGGACTCAGCATGGGACTATTTTGGTGTAAAGATGACCATTATCACCTAGATAAAACGGGCCATTTTCTACTGCATGATGACATGGCATCTAAAAATTTAAATTTCATTCATGATGTCTGTTATCAAGGTTTGTTTGAGCTTGAAGCGTCCTTGAAACAAGGTAAAGCAGCCGGTTTGAAACACTTGGGTGATTGGGAAACCATTTACCCTGGATTAAGCCAATTGCCAGAGCAAATCAAGCGGAGTTGGTTTGAGTTTGATCATTATTATTCTGATCACGCTTTTGACAGTTTACTGCCAATGATTTTTAAATCTAAGCCTGAGCATATCGTTGATGTTGGCGGTAATACCGGCAAATGGGCATTTGCTTGTACCAGTTTTGACAGCAAAGTTAATGTCACCATTATGGATTTACCAGGGCAACTCGCCGTCGCAATGGAAAACGCGCGTAATAATAACGTTGCGGATCGTGTGTTGCCATTTGAAACTGACTTGTTAGATGAAACTAAACCTTTTTGTCAGCATGCAGACTTGTACTGGATGAGCCAATTTCTAGACTGTTTTTCTAAACCGCAAATCATCACAATATTAAAACGCACAGTGGCTGCAATGAAGTCCAATAGTGAACTGTGTATTTTAGAAACCTATTGGGATAGACAGCCTTATGAAGCTGGTGCTTATTGCGTTAATGCAACCTCGCTATATTTTACTGCTATTGCTAATGGCTACAGCCGAATGTATCACAGCAAAGATATGCTCAAAATGATCAATGAAGCTGGGCTTTACGTCGATGAGGATATCGACAATATTGGATTAGGCCATACATTACTGCGATGCAAAATAAAACCCATCTAAACTTTCTTTAACATGTTAACTTATCCAAAAGCCCTTCAAGGGCTTTTTTTAACATTTAATACCCACCATTTTTAAACAAGACTCCAGCTAACAGCCATTTCAACGGCGATGACAGCACATGTTAAATAGTGATTAACTTCACAAATCCAATTGCGCAACATTAAATTTCCAATGTAAAAATAATGCATATTGTAACAATTGATAGTTAGGTTATATTAAACCGGCCTCAGTCACACCACAAACAAATCAACAAACAGACAACCAATTAAACACATATTTATTAAGTTTGTTTACACAAATCTCTTAACTTATTCAGCAAAGTACCCCGTCAAGCCCAAAATCAATATCAGCACTCAAAATCACGTTAATCAAATGATCACAAAAAACAACCTAACACGTAACAATTACAACATCTAACACATGTAATCAGTCCGTTGTTTATGTTGAATAAGTATGGTTTTATCCGTTTTCCGCAAACTCCCGTTAACGCAATTCACAAGTTAGCAATGAGATCTACTAAATAAAAACGCGGTTTAAATAAAAGTTATAAGGAAGAGATGAGATGCAGCTTAATACAAGATTGGCCAACGCAATTCGCATTGCATTGGTAGGCGGTGCTTTTACCGCTGCCATTAGTTCGCCAGTAGTTCTTGCAGCTGAAGAAGGCGCTGATGTAGAACGAATTCAAATTACTGGTTCACGTATTAAAAGAACCGACCTAGAAACAGCAACGCCTGTCACGGTGTTGAGTGCTGATGATATGGCAAAGCAAGGCTTTACCACTATTCAAGATGCCCTTCAAAATCTCACCTCAACTACGGGTGCGATGACCACACAAGAAGTACATGGTTTTACCCCTGCAGCTTCATCAATCAGTTTACGTAATGCTGGTGCAAGTCGTACTCTGACGCTTATTGATGGTAAGCGTTTGAACCAGTACCCAAAACCAGCTGGCGGTACTGATAACTTCGTCGATACAGCAAACCTACCAATGGAAGCTGTAGAACGCATCGAAGTATTACAATCTGGCGGCTCAGCGATTTACGGTGCTGATGCAGTGGGTGGTGTGATTAACATCATCCTTAAAAAAGATTTTGATGGCGTCTCACTTAAATATCGTCATGGCGATACCACTGAAGGCGGCGGTATGAATGACCGCATCGCATTATCACTGGGCTCTTCAAACGATAAGGGCAATGTCTCAACCTTTATCGAATTCAGTAATAACGAAGCATTAAAAGCAACAGATCGTGAGAATTTTGGTCTCCATACCGATAAAGTGCCGCACAGTGATTACTCAGCGTATAGCTCATACGGCGCTAGAATTGCTGGTACTGGTACTGGCGCACGCCAATTAACTCCAGAGCAGTGTGATGCTCGTGGATTTCTATGGACAGGAAGTTTATGTGGGTTTGATCGTTCAGAATGGCGCGATCTAGAGCCTGAAAGCTACCGCTTTATCAGTACCACCAATTTTAATTACGAAATCGCAGACGATATTACCTTTTTAGGTCGTCTTGATTTTGCTAATGCCAAATCAACAACAAACTTTGAACCGATGGCCATTAATGACTACGATATCAAGGTTGCGGGTGATGACTTAACGGTCAGTTACGGCGATAGCATGAGCAAGACATTCAACAAATCAACAGGACTTGGCGGTGACTTTGCCAACGCTACTGATGGTGATTATTACTATGCTCGTCGTTTACACGAGTTCAGTAACCGAAGCGGTGAAACCAACACCAGTAACTACTTCTTCTCTGCGGGCCTTCAAGGCGTGTTAGTTGATGAGTATGACTGGGATATGTCAGTAAACTACGGCCGTACTAACGTCGATGTTTACCGTAGTGGTTTTGCCACTGTAGGCGGTATGTTCGATTACATCACAGCTGGTGAGAATGGTAATTCGTTACTTGAGAACATGTCAGATGCTGATGTAGAAGCTGCATCTTACTCTCCATTTGAACGCGCTCAATCTACTCAAAAGAACATCCAAGCTAACATCACTGGTATGGCGTTTGAAATGCCTGAAGGCGATGCCATGTTTGCATTTGGTGCTGAGTATACTGAACAGGATTATGAAACAGAGTCTGATACCGAAACCCAAAATGGATCAGTATTAACAACTGGTGGTTCATCTGGTGCCGGCGAACGTGACTTCTGGGCAACTTATGCTGAAATCAGTGTTCCGGTACTTGACGAGTTAACTGTTGCTGCAGCGCTACGTTACGATCATTACAGCGACTTTGGTGGTAACTTGTCACCACAAGTAACGGTAGAATACCGTCCAGTTGATGAGTTGTTGATTCGTGGTGCTTGGAGCAGTGTATTCCGTGCACCAGACATGCACCGCGTGTATGGTGATGCCACAAATGGTTTCACTCAAGTCATCGATTACAAGCAATGTCAGGCTATGGGCGGACAACCTGGTATTAAAACCGGTAATGAAACCCTTGATGAAATCTGTAATGAATTACACATTGATACGACCACAGGTGCCAACAAAGAACTTGAAGCTGAAACTGGTTATACCGCTAACATTGGTGCGGTTTGGGGCGGCGATAGCTTAGAAGCCTCTGTTGATTTATGGGAATGGAAACTTGACGACATGGTAAGCGATATTAGCGCTTCTACTGCCGCACAAGAATACGATACCTATGAAGATATGATTACCCGTGACGCAAGTGGCACTATTACCCACATCAATACAGTGGCACAAAATTTAGCATATCAAAAAGTACGTGGTATTGATTTAACAGCTGGTTATAGCTGGGATTTCAATGACATGGGTGAACTAAGAGTAAACTTCAACGGTACTTATATCCTACTATCTGAAGGTCAGTTAAACCCGACCTCAGATGTGGATGATGACATTGAAGATGGTGGTTTACCTCAGTACCGCGCTAATATGATCTTTAGCTATTTTATCAATGATTTTGAAACCACATTAGGTGCTTATCATACTGCCCGTATGCATGGTTCATCTTACAGTTCATTCATTGATGAAGACGGCTTTAATGAAGAAGATTTAGAAGTCGCCTCACAAACTAAGTGGAACCTAACAGGTGCGTACAACTTCTCTGACAACATGAAGTTAACTGCAGGTATTGTAAACCTATTTGATGCTGGTCCTAACTTTGACCCAACCAATACATCATGGCCTCACTACCCTCGTGGTGTTTATAACGCTCGTGGACAAGAGTGGTTTATTGAAGGTGAAGTGAAATTCTAATCAAACATTAGCTTCTGATTAGACAATTAAAAAAGCGGCATCTTTCGATGCCGCTTTTTATTAGAATAAATGTAATATCACAACTTGTCGCATAACTTTTGCCATTAACAAACTCGTTTAGCTAAACCCTAAGTAGTGCGCTAACACCACGATAATGCTCGAAATAACAAATAAACCCAGCATAAAGCGCCAGATAAACTTAAACCAATTTCCCCAATCAACACGGCACACACCTAATGTCGCCATTAATGAAGCTGATGTCGGTACTAATACGTTGGTAAAACCATCACCAAGTTGAAACGCTAATACCGCCACTTGGCGAGTCACACCGACAATGTCAGCCAAAGGTGCCATGAGTGGCATGGTTAACGCCGCTTGTCCTGAACCTGAAGTCACAAAAAAGTTGAACACTGATTGGAATAACAACATAAACCAAGCTGATAATGCCGTCGGCAATTGGCCAATCACATTACCGGCGCTGTGTAAGATGGTATTTAATACGCTCGGCTCTGTCGCCCCCGCACCACCAAGTAACAATAAAATACCTGAAGCACACCCTACTAAAACCGCTGGTTCTAACATGGTGCCTGCACCTTGCTTAAAGCTAACCGCGACTTTGTTCATGTCCATTTCATTAAGCTTAAATACCACCCCAATGATGCCAACAATGATCCCCATGGTAAAAAACTGACTGGCAATTTCAGGGATAAACCAAGCATGAGCAATCACGCCCCAAATAACCCAAGCAATAGTAGCTACAATGGTAAGCAGTACTAAAATATCGCCGAGATTAAAACGACTATCTTTGACATTACCTTGCTGATTATCGCGAAAGAATTGATCCGTTTGATAACTAAAGGATGCACTTGGATTACGTTGAATTTTACTCGCATAGCGCATGGTAAAACCAATACCTATTAAGGTAAAACCAAGCCACATAATAGAACGTACACCCGCACCTGAAAGCACTGGCACACCTGCAATACCTTGGGCAATAGCAACACTAAACGGGTTCATCCAAGAACTGGCAAAACCGATTTGGGTCGCGACATAAGTGACCATCACTGTACAAATAGAGTCATAACCTAATCGAATCATTAACGGACAAATGATAATGGCAAAGGCTATGGCTTCCTCCCCCATCCCAAATACCGCGCCACCCAACGAGAACAAACTGAATATGACTGGAATAAACAGTTTTTCATTGCCTTGAGTTTTATCTATTAAGCGTAATATGCCGTTATCAATCGTGCCCGTGGCCATGACGACGCCAAAAGAGCCGCCAATGACCAACATAAACATGATAACGCCAATCGCACTGCCCCATTTAGAGCCAGAAACCATCCCCTCAAAAGCAAAATTGAAAAAGCCGATTTCGCCATTTCCTTTAAATAATGAAATGGGATCAAGTTTTGGCTCACCCGCTTCATTCAAGGCATATTGAAAAGAGGTTGGGTCGATTACACTGCGCGTTTTCTCAACTCCATCGATAACATAATGCGCATCTTGGGTTGAAAATGAGCCTATGGGAACAACAAACGTTAATAATGCGGCAGCAAGAGCAACAAAGAAAATGATCACTAAGGTATCGGGCATTTGCCGCGCGGTGGCACTCGATTGTGCAGAAGAAGGGCTTGGGTGTGGAGAATTCATTAACAGTCCATTTATAAGTTATTGTTTTATGGATTGATGCCTAACGCCTTATGCGTATTGGCAGCCAATGGCATACTACAATAGCTAATGGAAAATTCCCATCACCCTAACTGTCTTATCTATCTAAATTAAGGTAGCAAGTAAGGTTAACTGACTGCTGTTGAGGGTAAAGATATTATCGATTCGAAGTGAGCATGGTTTTACTGCCTGCAAATTGCTCAAATAGTCTTTCATGCGCAACTTTAGAGTAGGTATCAATACGACTGTCATACTGCGCAATCCAACCGATTAGCATAGCTAAATTTTCATCTTGAGCTTGTTTACTAGCATATTTATGAGGTTCCCAAGGACGGTTTTTAGCATTTTCAATACACGCTGAAGTGGGTAAATTGAGAAAGATAACCTCATCGGTTTGTGGAAAGACTAATTCAAGCAAGTCGCTGTAACAGCCTTCAATAACCCATGATTGATTAAGGTTTAAAAACTTATCAATTAAAGTTTTTGAAACCGCTATTGGCATTCTTTGAGGAGGATTAACTGGCAACCAAGCAATAGTATCTAAATCTAGGTGTGCCAGCTTTTTGTTAGCTGCAAGTTGTTTTGCTAGTGTCGATTTACCCGAGCCTGAATTACCAAAAATGACCACTTTACTCACAATAACTCCTCACAAAAGCACCTCACAAGAGCACCTCACAAGAGCACCTCATAAAATCACTTAATTAAGCAACCTATCTCAACAGGTATTTTAGAGTAACATATTCAATTTGGCTGATTAACTTAATGCCAAGTGGAAATTAAAAGGCTTCATTTACGTTAAAGTAAAAGCCAGTATCACCGTCGCCAAAGGCTAAATCTAATCTTAGGTTTACGCGTGGTTTAACTTCGAATCTATAGCCTATACCTGTATTGGGTAGTACACTCGCCGAAGTCAGCTCACTGAATTTTTCCGAAATAACTCCTGCACCTACCCAGTAAACCATCCCATGACGACCAGATAAGTTCTGTCGATATTCCACTTGTGCTAACAACATTTGCTTGTCGCGGTAACGACCTGAAGTATACCCTCTAAGTAAATCTCCGCCACCCGCTTTTGACAGCTGATCCCAAGGCACATCACCATGAGTAAAACGGCCACGAATTTGCCACGCTAAAACATCATCATCTGCAACTTGATAATAGGTACTGTAGAGTGCATTAACAATTTCAAAGTCGCTCTTACTGCCTAATTCTTTGCGATATATCCCCGTATCAATTTGGGCAATTCTCCCTTGTTCAGGATTAAGTACATTATCTCGACTATCGTAGTTGATTAAAAAATTCACCCCGACACTGCGTGATGTCTCTAGCAAAGGGTTGATCTCGACATCTGAATTTAGCTTATCGATACTGCTGGCTTTAGCGTAATTAAAATCAAAGCCTGCACCAATAAAAACGTTGGATGATAATCGGTTCAAGAACATTGGGTTTACACGGACAGTTCGACCATTAAAATCAACTCGGTTATCGTCTTGATGGTTTTCATCATAGCCAACGCCATAGAACACATCAGGAATATCAAACATCTCTGCAGTTAGATAAAAACGCTGTTGATCTTCATTTAGGAAGGTTTTATTTTCAATTGATACACCAAGTGCACCATTAATGGAAGCTAAACCGTTAATCACTAATGACGATAATTGACTGACTTCATCAGTAGGATCCACTTGATATAAACCTACGGCTGAAATGCCTACACCTAAGTCCATTTCGGGATTATAAAAAGGCCCAGGAAGAAAACTAAAATCAATCAATTTATCAGCGTCAAACTCGCCATCTGCACCAAGCTTTTGTAAAAAGCTTTCCATCCAGCTCAACTCTTCATCAGAAGCTAGCGTCTCAGTTGTTTGCTCAACACTCGCTTTTTCTGAAGCAAATGACGCTGCACAAGCCAATAACCCTATCGAGAAAAAGCCGATTCTCATGCCGTGGAATAAGCTCATTTCAACTCACCTTGTGATGTTTGTTCTATCGCTAACGGTAAGTGAGAATGTTGAGATAAATGCTCACTCAATAATGTCTCATCCAATTTTTCGTTATATCGAGTTAACGTTAAAAATGATTGCTGAGTAAAACCATCACGCCATAAAGACTCAGGTACATGTTCAAAATGCGATTCAAATTTTGCATCTACATGTAACCATTGCTTAGCGACATTATCGATAGTAATTCCATGAACGTGATTGGCTAAACTTAAGTCGTGAGCGACGTTAGGTGTTTCATAAACACTTACAACATCGGACCAAGTATCACTGTTTTTCGCCATATCCATCGGCACTAAATAAGGTGATTGATGTTCGCCCAGATCGTAATGGCGTTTAAGTAACATAAATTTGTTAGGCATAGGTTCATTTGAGTCCCACCAATAGCCATCAATCACATCAAAAAGTGCATCCGTTTCTGCTGCAGTGACAGGCTCTAACCAATCTAATGTTGCGGCAATCCATGACGTCATATGATAATTATATTGCTGTCGAGTCATGGCCAAATTATTGGTCAGTACTGCAAGCGCAATTTTTGCACCTAGCATATTGGAGTAAAGATCTTCTGGTGAGTATGCCGAAACATCTTCGGTCCACGGTCCAAAACTACGATAACCGTGGTACTGAGCAATTTCATGAGCTTCAGCCATCGAATAGGCAAGACGCACAGCCATTGCCGCTGCCAACTCCCAACGTTGAGTTGCTGTTAAAAGCTTTACTTCAAAACGATCAATTTCAATCGTTCGAGGACCAATTTCAAATGGCAATGCAATGGATTGCTTTTCACCAAGGTTTGGGTGGATTTGGTAAAACAGCGCCACCGCGTTGTCTGCAGTGTCTCTTACATGAGCTAAATCTATAAAGCCGCCCTTTCTGGTATAAATAATACCGTTGTTCTCGCCACTTCGGCCTTCATCAGGTGCCGACTTTTGATGACTAAAACTGCCTGCTTCATAAGCATGAGCACCTAAATCTTCTAACGAGATAGTATTGGCATGACGATAAAAAGGGATGGTCATAGCACCAAGCTTTACCTTCTGACCATTACCAAATGCACAACATGGTCGAACACTTGTCGGTAAAGTCATAGCCGCTTGTTGAGGTAATGCAATATCACGTAAAAGAGCAGGATCGGGTTGATTATCTAACGCCGCAGATACAGCGGAGTCAGATGGGGTTGCACTCACCTGCCATTCGCTACTTGAGCATGCTGACACTAGCGAAACCATTAAACCTACACTCAATAAGATGACGCGTTTTTGAGAATGAAACATCATTGAATAAAGTCTCTTATCATTTGGCTAATTGACTCTGAAAAATCATTACTTAGGCCATGGGATGCATCAGGGATAATTATGATTGGAGCATTTAAAAACTCAGAAAATTCAATGCCTTTTTCAAGTGGGAACACAATGTCATTTTCGCCCCAAATTAATAATGAAGGCGGAAGCTTACCTTTAAATTCTGCAGGGTTAAGTTGATCTCGATATGCAGGTAAAGTGGTAATCAATGATTTTTTCTGTACATGAAAATCTGCAAAGTAGCTTTGATAGATTTGCTCATCGATAAAACTTGGGTACCAAGGGTGATCAACAAACGTATGCTCAAGTAAATGTCTTACACCTTCTTTATTCTCAGGCACAAACACAGCTTCTGGCACACTTTGTCCAAAACGTTGACTCATGGCATCCATGTCTTCATCGCCAAACACAATACCTGGGCTTGCCAACATAATAGCTTTATTGACGGTAGGTTCTTTGATCATTAGGTCAAACGTAATAAACCCGCCAAACGAAATACCCACCACATTGACATTTTCAAGCGCGAGCTCTTCAATCAAGTGTTGAATAGCTTGGGTTTCGCTACTGATAGTTGCTGGAGCGTTACTGAAAGATGCACCAAACCAAAGTAAATCAGGCACGATAACGTGATAATCAGACGCAAGATCTTGCATAATCTCATACCAGCTAGTTAAGCCCGTACCGCCAAAACCATGAAGCAAGATAACAGTGGGAGCACTCGTATCTCCACCTTGCCAGTAGTGCAATTCGCCTTGACTCTCTAGCGACAACTGTTGCCGTTCAAAACCCGCTTTCATTAATTGGTTTTGCTGATAATTATCCACCATAGAAACTGCTGAGCAGCCACCTAGGAAGAAAATAAATACACTAACAATCATTAGTCGCATCATGGTTAGAACCTATAGCCAATGCCAGCCATAAAGCTTGTGCGTGTGCCAAAACCACCTTCAAGTAACAAATCAAACCCCTTACCTAAGTTGATTTGACCACCAATCAAGCTATTCCACTTATCTTCGAGGTGTTGGGTAACTTCAAATTTACCATTACCTAAAGGAATGCCGATATCTTTAAGGTAACCACTAAAAGTTTGCTCAACATTTTGATACATAGCACCGACCCAGAACTGGCTTTCATGGCCATAAACAGTGGTGCGGTAACCTACACGCGGTGAAACAACAATTGAACTGATCTCACCATCAAGAATATCAAGATCAGTATTAGTGTAATTAACGTCTAATAAAGCAAACCAATTGCCTATGCCACCCACGATTGTGCCGCCCGCACCGTATGTAGTACCTTTAAAATTCAGCTCAAAATCAAATGGATCAGAAACCACTGGCGGCAAAGGCCATGGCATTTCTACTTCAACTTGAACATTAGCGACACTACTGCCTTTTGTTTGGCCAATCACGCCATAAAGGTTTAGAAATGGTAGTACCCACATATCAGCTCTTAAAGTAATGGTTTCTGAATCTTGCATCGCTTCACTACCATTAATACTCACTCTGTCATCAATAATATCGCCAAGACCTGAAAAGGTGACACCATCAACCACTAACGGTTGTTCCATCGACATATAGTTAACAGTAAAACCATATGGCTTAGGTAATTCATGGCCTAAATCCATCGCTTCTTGTGCCCAAATAGGAAATGCGCGTTGATATTTTTGCGATACTTCTATGGCTTCATCAGCCACTACAAACTGACTGTATAGAGTGAAAATAGATAACAGAATAACGGAGGAATTTCTTAGCATTCGAACAGGTAATCCTTATACAACTCAATAATAAGCTTTAAGTTGCTCTCAATATTATTTGCTCCGCATGTCATCAACTCTGAGGCAGTTTCTGTAACAAGGTTGTAGATAATTTAAACAGCGGAAATCTGGGAGGAAGGATAATAGAGATAGAATATTAATTTAAACTTAAAATAATTGAATATGAATTATTTCTAATGAGGCACATATGTTATCTGGTTAACCCGATAACAGACGTGGTTAAAGACTTAACACTCAACACGTGCGCTCACCTACGAGTAACAGCTGTATCCAAGGTGATACATAAAGCTGATAAAGCTACGAGCAGTTGAATAAACCACTGGGCTGTGATAATAAAGGTTTTTACTCTAGTACTTAAACTTTACCAGATTTGATTAGCCAAACATTTCAGTCAAAGTTGTAATCAAGGTGCCAAGGTGCAGTGTATTGGCTTAGCTTTATGATTTAATGACAAGCCAAAAACACCACGCTATTATGATTAAAAGGATAAAGCGAAGATTAAAATTGACAGCTAATTTCACCAATATCATTCAAAACAAGCACTACCCGCTTATTAATTTCAAAATTAGTGATATAACCACAAGTTCCTTCGAGTAAATCGCCACTATCAAGCAGCAAATGGTACTCATATTGTCCATCTAGCTGAGCTAAATCATAATAAATGGTATTGTCCTGTGATGTATGAATCTCGCCAAAATCAAGTCGACTCAAAGGCAAATTTATAATCGCTGACTCAATAACAAACTCTGAACGATTTTCAACCGTGACACTTGGGCTCGCATAAAAGTAACTTAAATACATCAACACTATGACTGCTGAGATACCTGCAGCGACTTTGATAAAAATACTGCCCCAACGATTGGTCACATCCAGTTTTTGTTGTGATTCAAATAGCATTAACACTTAGTTCCTTTGATGGAAAAAACCAATGGAATGGGTTGCCCCTTCACAATGGATTGAAATTGTTTAGGCTGTTTTTCTATTAGGTTTTCAAAGCAATTGTAAGGGCTGAATGGAAATTCGTTAACCGCATCAATTCGAATCCCCGCTTGAATTAATGCATTAATCACTTCGCTTAATGAATGCGCCCACGTCACCATAGTCTGCTCATGGTCTGAATTATTACCCGCTTGTGTATAACTCCCCTCAACGACCACATCAGGCTCAGCTTGATGAAAGTATGGGTAACCATCTAGGACGTCCTGAACTGGATGAAACTCAGCCATATAAAATGTACCGCCTTGGTTCAAGCTGTCACTAATGACCTGCGCCCACTTAGTTAAACAAGGTAACCAACAAATTGCGCCAAAAGACGTGAACACAATGTCGAAACTTTTCGAGCGCTTATTTGCAAATTCATAGACATCAGCACAAACGAACTCAGCCTCGATATTACACTGAGTCGCAAGTTCACGTGCCTTATCAATCGCTTCATCAGATAAATCAACACCAGTGACACTCGCGCCCAGCCTTGCCCATGACAAAGTATCTAAACCAAAGTGGCATTGAAGGTGCAGCAAAGACTTACCCGCTACATCGGTGAGTTCCGCGGTTTCAATTTCTGTTAATGAAGAATTACCTGCAAGAAAGCTCGGCACATCATAAAAAGATGAATCAAAATGTACTATTGCTCGTTCATTCCAAGCTTGTTTATTGATGTTGAGGTAATCCATTACTCGTCCTTTATTTATCGGCAATCGTTTATCGACAATAGTTTATCGACAATAGTTTATCGACAATTGTGTATCGACAATAGTTAATCGGTTTCTAATTTAGGCGTCATGTTAGCAAAGTATAATTAAGATTCACATTTTGTCGCATAAGTTTACTTTTTCTTGTCCATAAAAAAACCGACGTAAATCACGTCGGCTTTAAAATACTGATTAAAAATACTGATTAAAAATCAATTATTTCTATTTCATTTTTCTCATTGGTTAACGATTGCTCAATGTAAACTTCTGCACTTGCTCAGACATTGCTGCGGCATCTTCTAGTAAGCTGTCATTTAGTAGGCTCAGCGATTCGGCAATTTTTTGAGTTTGGCTATATATTTCACTGATCCTCATCGCGTTTTGATTCACTTCTTCAGCGACTGCAGCTTGCTCATGAGTTGCAGAGGCAATTTGCTGATTCATGTTGTCAATAATATCGACATCGGCAACAATCTGTTGTAACTCTTTACCAGCATGCTCTACTTCATTGACACTTTCTTCAGCACTGACCATGCCTCGTTGCATGGTTTTAACCGCCAACTGCGCACCTGACTTTAATCTTTCTGTCATGCGCTTAATGTCATCAGTTGAAGACTGAGTGCGTTGAGCAAGCGTTCTGACTTCATCAGCGACCACAGCAAATCCTCTACCTTGCTCGCCAGCCCTTGCCGCCTCAATGGCCGCATTTAATGCCAGTAAATTGGTTTGCTCTGAAATGGCACTGATCACATCTAAAATGGTGGCAATAGACTGCACATCTTGATCTAATGTTTCAATGGCATTTGACGCTTCATTAATTTCTGATGCAAGGTGCTTGATTGATACGGTGGTTTTTGACACCCCTTTGTTACCAATGTGCGCTTCTTTATTGGCTGAAGTTGAAGCGTCAGAAGCTTGTACTGCATTGGCTGCAATTTGCGTCACTGTCGCGCTCATTTCTGTCATTGCTGATGCAACTTGCTCAGCTTCAAGGTAACCGGTTTCAACATCTTTTTGCATAGTGTGAGCATGACCATTTACTTCTTCTACGACCTTAACCACCTGCGTTGCACTTTGACGAACCTGCAAGATAATGGTTTCAAAGTCATTCATCATGGCGTTAAATGCATCAGAAAGTTGCCCAAATTCATCTGCTGACTGATGTTCAATCCGGGTGCTTAAATCAAAGTTATTTCCCGCATGAGTGACCTTACTGAATAAATGACTCAGACTACGATTAAGGTATTTCGATACAGATAAGCTTAACCAACCTAATAATACAATTGATATGGTTAAGGTTAGCAAAGATAACCACATATGTTGGTTAGCTGAATTTAAACGTGTTTTGGTCAATAGAATTAAATCATCCACAAGAAAGTGCTCGAAATCTGTGAGTACGTTAATTCTCGCAGTCGAAGTTTTAAACCACTCTTCTGGGTTTTGCGCACTGATGTCACTGGCAACTTGCGCTAAAGCTATTTGACGCATCTGCTCGACTTCACTCACTTCCCGTGAGCGAGCCACTTGTGAAAATCGAGACAACCAGTCTGCTGTCGCTAAGGCATTAAAGCGCTCCGCATAGGTATTTTGCTCTGACATTAACGTAACAAAGCGCGCATACACGCCATCTTTAAAGCCTTCTTGTCCAAAGGTGGTACTTAACACTGCTCGCTCAATGCCTGCACGCTCTTTTAACTGTAAAAATGCGCCAAAGGATGCAAGCTTTAAAGATAATTCGCTATCAGGGCTTTGCATGGCTGCTTCATCAACCACAGACAATAAAGCCGTATTCAACCCCGTGTAATACTTCACTTCTTCAGCCACAGAAATGGTTAAGTTATCGACAGAACGTCTAATGGATTGTAATTGCTGTAACTGATTGTGAATTTGCTGCAAGGTTGAGCTGATTTGTACTGGGAAAGCATTGATATCAGGAATATTGTTAAACTGGCTGATTTGTCTATCGGCTGCAACTCTCTGATTAGGTAGCAAACTTGCAAACGATTTACCTTGTGAACCAATAAAGCCTGCACTCATACCACGCTCAATTTGTAATTCATGCACCAAGGCACTATTGATTACGGCCAGCTCGCTTAATGAAAGTACTGTGGTCAATTCCGATTTGGTTTCATATTTATTATGAACAAACATGCCACCATATATGAGGCAAATAACCAAGGGTGGAATAATCAGTAAAAGAAGTTTATGTAGCGTTTTGAGATCGGTAATCCATTTCATTATATCTTTACCCTTAGAGTAAGTGCTCCATGCAATTTTGCGATAAATTGCATGCTTTGATGCAAATAAGGCGACTTAATTCTAGATCAAAAAAAGTTGCTGAGTATCGTTCGCGCAAAAAAAAACCTGTATCAGCTAAATAACTAGCCTTACAGGTTTCTTATCGGCGATTAGAGAAAAAGCTTTAAGCTTATCCTTCAACACCTTTGCTTGCTAAGAACTCATCATAAGTTCCTTTGAAATCGTTAATGCCGTTTGGTGTCACTTCTAAAATACGTGTAGCAAGTGATGATACAAACGCACGGTCGTGAGAAACGAATAACAAAGTACCTTCATACATTTCTAAGGCATTGTTCAATGATTCAATTGATTCCATATCCATGTGGTTTGTTGGTTCATCAAGAAGTAGGATATTTGGCTTTTGCATAATCAGCTTACCAAAGTACATACGGCCTTTTTCACCACCAGAAAGGACTTTGACAGATTTTTTAATATCGTCAGAACCGAATAGCATACGCCCTAAAATACCACGAACAGATTGATCATCATCTTCTGGTTTGCGCCACTGGCTCATCCAATCAAATAACGTCATGTCGTTAGCAAAATCTGCTTCATGATCCTGAGCATAGTAACCAATGTTTGAATTTTCAGACCATTGGATAGTACCAGCATCTTGAGGCAAGTCATGTACTAAGGTACGTAATAGTGTCGTTTTACCCACACCGTTTTCACCTAAGATAGCAATACGCTCGCCTACTTCAGCCATCATATCGAAGTTGCTGAATAATGGTTTTTCATCAAAACCTTTAGCGAGTTGCTCAACCACTAATGCGTTACGGAACAATTTCTTTTCTTGTTCAAAACGAATGAATGGGTTAACACGGCTAGATGCTTTGATTTCTTCAATTTTAATCTTATCGATTTGCTTAGCACGTGACGTTGCTTGCTTTGCTTTAGACGCGTTAGCAGAGAAACGAGCCACGAAGCCTTGAAGTTCAGCAATTTGTGCTTTCTTCTTAGCATTGTCAGACTGCAGACGCTCACGAGACTGCTGCGCAGCCATCATGTATTCATCGTAGTTACCTGGGTAAACACGTAATTCAGCGTAATCGATATCAGCCATGTGAGTACAAACAGAGTTTAGGAAATATCTATCGTGCGAGATAATAACCATGGTGCTGTTACGCTGGTTCAACATTTCTTGTAACCAACGAATAGTGTCGATGTCCAAGTTGTTGGTTGGCTCATCAAGTAACAAAACATCTGGGTCCGAGAACAATGCTTGTGCAAGTAGTACACGTAACTTGAAACCTGGTGCGATTTCGCTCATCAGACCGAAGTGTTGGTCTACACCAATCCCGACGCCCATCAGTAAGTCACCTGCACGAGATTCGGCGGTGTAACCGTCCATTTCAGCAAATTCCATTTCAAGCTCAGAAACTTTGATACCGTCTTCTTCACTCATTTCTGGTAAAGAATAAATACGGTCACGTTCTTGCTTCACTTCCCATAGCTCTTTGTGACCCATGATCACAGTGTCTACGACAGAGAAGGCTTCATAAGCGAACTGATCTTGATTCAGCTTACCCATGCGCTCACCTGGATCAATCGACACATTACCGCTTGTCGGTTCAAGGTCGCCAGTTAAGATTTTCATGAAAGTGGATTTACCACAGCCATTGGCTCCGATAAGACCGTAGCGATTACCGCCACCGAATTTAACTGAGATATTTTCAAACAGTGGCTTTGAACCAAACTGCATGGTGATGTTAGCTGTAGTAATCAAAATGAGATTCCAAAATTCAAGTTATGACAAAAACAAAAAACCAGCGCTGACTTTATTAGCTGCTTTGTTAAACAAGTCAGTGTTCATTGACGAGTATAGCGGCTGTACGTAAATAGCACTGGTTTTAAACCACCCTTAAAACAATAAGCATGGTCACAATAATTAGGCGGCGTACTATAGCATTTCAGCTTATTTTTTCAACTTAACTTAGGGTCTGTTGAACTTTCAAGGTTGTTTTTGCAGCGAAGTGTGGGCCATTTGTGCAAGGCAGAGACTTTGTGGTGTAGTTATTCTACATAAAAAGTCAATAACGAAGTAAAAATGGCCAACAAACGCTGCCCGAAGGGTTCGCCTAAAAACGTTTTACTCTTTGTTGAATGCATCTTTGTGAATAAAAGGTGCTTAGATGACTAGGCATCAATTCATTCGCCTCAATTAAAACGTTTTTAACTCGAACAAAATTCAACCAGCAAAGTTCAATAGACCCTAACAGAAGTAGAGGATA
Organism: Shewanella sp. 2_MG-2023; assembly: GCF_030548905.1. Classification (NCBI taxonomy): domain Bacteria; kingdom Pseudomonadati; phylum Pseudomonadota; class Gammaproteobacteria; order Alteromonadales; family Shewanellaceae; genus Shewanella; species Shewanella sp. 2_MG-2023. Next base: position 77,645 of record NZ_JAUOSO010000008.1, on the reverse strand, counting down.
ATTCGAGGGAGATTTGATGAATTTAATGTGTCTGTTAACACCAAAGACAAAATAGCCAACACACTCGGCCATTTTTACAACAATGAACGGTAAGTACGGGGGGTTACTTTTTAGCTGTGAACTTTTTGAAGGAAAACTTTTTCGTGAACCACGCAAGCGTGTCGATTTGCTGTTGTTGGTTCAAGCCAAAATAAACACAAATCCAAGGTGACAGCAAAAAGTACCAAGGCATAGTCATCCCCAGTTGGTCATTGAATTGCAGATAGAAAAAACCAAAATAGATCACTGCGATGCCTGCAATTCCTACAGTCATCATCGTCATCCTCATTGCCTTTTCTAGCCTATCCATCTGTTATTCCTGTTTATCATGTCTTTTTATTAGTTTTATTGTGACGACTTTTACGAAAATATGCATCTTGGTTAATGCTGCCAAGATGGTAGCAATAAATCCACCAATAAAAAAGCCAACCTTTAACAGGTTGGCTTTCATTTAATAACAGAGAACTGACACTAGCATCAATCCACCATTATCATCGCCAGCAGATTACATGCTTAAGCCGCCATCAATTTCAAATACACGGCCATTTACGTAATCGTTTTCAACGATAAATTTAACTGTCGCAGCCACTTCTTGCGCTTCACCCAAACGGCCTACTGGCACCATTTTTTCTAGACGCTCTAGCGCTTCTGGTTTCATGCCTGCTGTCATTTCAGTAGCAATCACACCTGGCGCTACTGCTGCACTGCGAATATTGTAACGTGCAAGCTCTTTTGCCCAACCCACACTCATTGCTGCGACGCCTGCTTTAGATGCAGAATAGTTAGACTGCCCCATGTTACCGGCTTTAGCGATACTAGAGATATTGATAATCACACCCGCTTGTTGTGAGTGGATCATCGCTGCAGCGGCTTCACGACCACAAAGGAATGTGCCGGTTAAATTAACATTAATCACTGATTGGAATTGGTCATAAGACATGCGGTCAGTGACCTTGCCTTCTTTCGCTTTAACCATTAAACCGTCACGTAAAATACCAGCGTTGTTAATTAGCACGTTAACTTGACCAAAATCTTCCAAAATGTAGTTAAAGCCAGCAACCACATCTTCTTCGTCAGTAATATCCAGTGCATAGCCTTGTACTTCCGTTGAAGCGCCAAGATCTGCACAAGCACGTTCTAATTTTTCTTGGTCTACATCGATAAGCGCCAAACGAGCACCTTGGGCCGCAAAGTCTTGCGCCATCGCTAAACCTAACCCACCAGCACCGCCAGTAATGACCACAACCTTATCTTTAATTTCCATTAACTGGATCCTTAATACGCTAAATTAACCTGAGGTTTCTTAATCAAACCTCAGTATTCAAATTCTCTATTTTTTATCAGCAGGTGTAAATTGCTCAAATATGCTTGAGAAATCACGGCGACCATTGCCTTGACGAGCATGGTTTACATACATGCTGCGTGCTAACGAACCCATAGGTGTACTTGAATTCGATGCCACTGATGTTTGCTGTGATAATCCTAAATCTTTCACCATCAAGTCAACCATAAAGCCGCCTTGATAATCATTTGAAGAAGGCACATTTTCCATCACATCAGGACAGGGATTATATTTCTCTAAGGTCCAATTGCCGCCACTGCTGACTTTCATGATATCAGATAACACTTTAGGGTCTAAACCATTATCAATACCTAATTGTAATGACTCACTGGTGCCGACCATTAATACTGATAACAGCATATTATTACAAATTTTAGCGATTTGACCTGCACCAGCGGCGCCAGCATGAAAAATATTGGCTCCCATGACAGTTAACACGGTTTGGGCTTTCTCATAAGCATTATCACTGCCACCACAAATAAAGGTCAATGTACCTGCTGCTGCGCCAGCTGTGCCACCTGATACAGGTGCATCCATAAACTCGATGCCTTTAGCTTGTGCATGCTTACCAACCACTTGTGCAGACTCAGCATCAATGGTGGAGCAATCAATTAACACAGCTTCTTTTGATACAACATCCAACAGGCCTTTTGTATCGTCGTCACCCAAATATAAATGACGTACATGTTTACCTGCTGGCAGCATGGTTATGACAAAATCAGCTGAGGCCGCTGCACCACAAGCGGTTTTAGCACTCAACGCACCTTGAGCTGTTAACGCTTCAACCGCCGCAGGTACTAAATCAAAAACGGTGACTGTCATTCCCGCTTTAATCAAGTTAGCCGCCATCGGGCCGCCCATATTACCTAAACCAATAAATGCTACTGTGGCCATAATAAATTCCTTTTAGATGTCTTTTAAAGGGTGCTTATCAGCATCCCAAGGTGATGTCAGTAATTGGGTAACGGCTTGTGCAGTGACGTCACTTGCATGACTAAAATGCCATTGAGGCTGACGGTCTTTATCAATTAATAGTGCACGAACACCTTCACAAAAATCACCATGAGAACAACAATTAACGCTTACACCTAATTCCCATTTAAAAGATTCTGCCAGTGTTTTAGTCGTACCAAGATTGGCTTGAGCAAATATCAGGAACCAACTTAATGGACTGCCAGCCAGAGCTGTTTTTTGCGCGCGTTTAAGCCAATCAAGCTCTGTTTCTAAACTGGTAATTTGATGATGAACTTCTTCAATTTCACCTGTCATCAATTGATCAATTTGCGGCTGAAAATCAGACAATGGACTTTGACCTATTTCAGCGTTCGAGCTGGTTTGCATTTTATTAAGCAATAAACTCAATTGCTGATGATTTAATGCAGCGTAGTCACTCCAGCTCACTTCAGCAATGGCATCAAATAATGGTTCTTTGTCGTCACTTGCCATGAAATGATTACCGACATTGACAAACAATGCATCGGCCGCATTCATGTTATATGCAGTTAGCCCTAAAAATAAGCCGATTTTACCAGGCATTCGATTCAGGAAATAACTGCCACCCACATCAGGATATAACCCAATGGTGATTTCAGGCATAGCAATGCGGCTTCGCTCAGTTAATACCCGGTGACTGCCTCCAGCCATTAAACCTAAACCTCCGCCCATCACGATACCGTCGCCCCAGACTAAGACAGGTTTTTCGTATTGATGCAGCAAATAATCTAATTGATATTCTTGACTGAAAAAGTCGCACGCTTCTGCGGTCATGGTATTAGGGTTAGCAATTGAAGCATGATAAATTGCCCGAACATCACCACCGGCGCAAAATGCTTTATCTCCAGCGCCATCAAGCACCACAAAGGCAATATCATTATCGTCTTTCCAAGCCTGTAATTGCTTGGTCATGGCTTGCACCATATCAAGGTTTAATGCATTTAAGGCTTTTTCAATATTGAGCGTAACCACACCAATTGATTTACCGGATAATGTCCCTAAGGTTTGAAATATTACATCTTGAGTCATTAGCAATTCTTCCATTTAGCTGCACGTTTATCTAAAAAGGCATTAACCCCTTCAGCTTGATCTTCAGTATCAAATAAGCCGACAAATAATTCCCGTTCTAAAGGTAACGCTTGCGTGCGTGGTTGGCTACGGCCAGCTTGAATTAAGGTTTTGCACACACTCACACTGCTTGGAGATTGACGAGCCACTTTCTCAGCTAGCGCCATTGCAGTGACTAATCCTTGACCTAGTTCGACAACCTCTTCGACTAAGCCTATTTGCAGCGCTTTATCAGCTTTGATTCTTTCGCCACACAAAATCATCCGTTTTGCCCAACCTTCGCCAACCAATGCTGTTAAGTTTTGAGTACCACCCGCACAAGGGAGTAGACCAACAGTGGCTTCAGGTAATGCCATTTGAGCATGGGATTCTGCAATGCGTAAGTCACATGCCAGAGCCACTTCTAGCCCGCCCCCCATGGCATAACCATTAATCGCTGCTATCGACACACCACGAAAAGCACTTAGAGCTTCAAACGCTTCACCAAAGTGTTGTGCCATTAATGCTGCATTTTGTTTGTCACCATCTGCAAAAATATTTAAATCCGCGCCCGCTGAAAAAAACTTCTCGCCCGCTCCGGTAATCACTAAAGCATAAATGTCTTTATTGTCATTTAGGCGCAGCACTATGCTTTTTAATAATGAAAGGCTTTCTGCCGTCCATGTATGAGCAGGTGGGTTATTGAGGGTTAATACTGCAGTATTACCCTCAATGGTTTCAATGATAGCTGTCATAATTTTCCCTTTATGAAGTCGTTACAGAATCGCGTGAGCATTTTCATCTAATAAGCGACGCGCAATAATTAAACGCATGATTTCATTGGTGCCTTCAAGAATTTGATGCACTCTTACATCTCTGAAATGACGTTCAAGTGGGTATTCACGAATATAACCATAGCCACCATGAATTTGCAGCGCGCTATCACACACTTGAAAGCCAATATCTGTGGCAAATCGTTTCGCCATTGCGCAATATGCGGTAGCTTCAGGGTCGTTCTGGTCAAGTTTAAATGCCGCTAAACGCACCATTTGACGGGCAGCGACTAACTCAGTTGCCATATCGGCTAACTTGAACTGTAATCCTTGAAAAGCAGCAATAGGTTTGCCAAATTGCTTACGTTCATTCATGTATTCGGTTGCACGCTCTAAGGCTGCTTGAGCAGTGCCCACTGAACAAGTCGCGATATTGATTCGGCCGCCATCCAGTCCTTTCATTGCAAAAGTAAAGCCTTGGCCTTCTTCACCAAGTAAATTTGCTTGCGGTATACGGACATTTTCAAAACTAATTAAACGGGTCGGCTGCGCGTTCCAGCCCATCTTGTCTTCAGCTTTGCCGTAAGTAACCCCAGCAGCATCGGCAGGAATCGCAATAGCTGAAATACCTTTAGCCCCTGCTTCGCCTGTGCGGCACATTACGACTAGTAACTCAGTTTCACCCGCACCTGAAATAAACATTTTTGAACCATTAATGATGTAATCATCACCATCTTTAACGGCTTTGGTTTGCAATGATGCCGCATCACTGCCCGCACCTGGCTCGGTTAAACAGTAAGATGCCAATAATTGACCAGTAGTTAACCCCTCAGACCATTGCTGGCGTAAGGTTTCGGTGCCCCATGTTGTAACCATCCATGTGGCCATATTATGAATCGTTAACATCGCAGTTGTCGCTGTACAACCATGAGATAACTCTTCAAAAATGATTGATGCATCAAGGCGAGATAAGCCCATGCCACCTTCAGATTCTGGTGAGTACAATGAGCAGAAACCAAGCTCGCCTGCTTTTTTTAATACGTCTTTTGGAAAATGATGTTCTTCATCCCATTGAGCGGCAAAAGGCGCTAGCTCTTCTGCTGCAAATTGACGAGCAAGATCGGCGAATTGGCGTTGGTCTTCGTTGAAATTAAAATCCATGGTCTGAATCCTTTTTTACTATGACTCTTAGGTCATTTGGTGCGCTTAACATCCCGCGAAATTATTAGGTGGAGCTATACTGCTCGATGTGCGGTGATGCTATACGTGAATGGTTGTTGTCGCAGCGTCTTGCTGACTTGTTATTTACGTTGTAAAAGGCCTTCTCCCAAAAGAAGGCCTTGGTGAAACGATTTACGCTAAGCATGTTAAATCATGACTTAAGCATGATTTAGACATGATTACTTAAGCATGACTATTTAAGATCGATACTCATATTCGGGCCACTGACCACTTCGTCTGCAAACCAGCGTGAAGTAATGGTTTTTGTTTCAGTGTAAAAACGCACAGCTTGCTTACCATAAGCATGCTGATCGCCATAGAAACTGCCTTTCCAGCCAGTGAAAGAGAAAAATGGCAGTGGTACAGGAATAGGTACGTTAATCCCTACTTGTCCTACTTCGATATGATGTTGATACTTACGCGCCGCGCCGCCAGATGCAGTAAAGATTGACGTGCCATTGCCATAAGGGCTGTTATTAACCAGTTCAATTGCTTCATCTAAATCGTCAGCTTCCATACAACACAGTACTGGGCCAAAAATTTCTTCTTTGTAAATCGCCATATCAGTAGTGACATTACTGAACATTGTTGGTCCAATCCAATTACCCGACTCGTAACCTTCAACAGTAAAATCGCTGCCATCAAGTAAGCACTCAGCGCCTTCTTCTTTACCTTGAGCAATCAACTTAAGGACTCGATCTTTAGCTGCAGGGCTTATTACCGGGCCATAAGCTGCATTTTTATCATCCCATAAACCTGGACGTACTTTGGCTAATGCTTCTTTAAGCTCTGGGATCCATTCTTTTGCAGCGCCTACAAATACCGCCACAGAAATAGCCATACAACGTTGACCTGCAGCGCCAACCGATGCACCAACCATGTTGTTGATCACTTGCTGTTTATTGGCATCAGGCATAATCACACAGTGGTTTTTCGCACCTGCAAAGGCTTGAACGCGTTTTAGGTTATCTGTACCTGTTTTGTAAATGTATTGCCCTACACCGACAGAACCCACGAATGAAATAGCTTTGATGGCAGAATCATTTAATAAAATATCTACCGCAGCTTTGTCACCGTGAACAAGCTGCAACACACCTTTTGGCGCGCCAGCTTCAACAAACAACTCAACTAAGCGTTGCGGAGTCATTGGATCTTGTTCTGAAGGCTTGAGAATAAAGGTATTACCGCAAGCAATGGCGAGTGGGAACATCCACAATGGGATCATTGCAGGAAAGTTAAACGGTGTAATACCCGCACAAACACCTAATGGTTGAGTGTAGCTGTAGGTATCGATATTACGGGCAACATTTTCAACGGTTTCGCCCATCATCATAGAAGCGATATTACATGCATGCTCCGCCACTTCAATTCCGCGCCAAACATCACCTTTGGCATCTTCAAAGGTTTTACCTGTTTCTTGCGCTAGAATCGTAGCCAGCTCATCATGGTGTTCTTTTAAAAGGTGCTGGTAGCGAAGCATCACGCGCGCACGTTCAGAAACAGGTACTTCTTTCCATGTTGTAAATGCTTCTTTGGCACTATGAATTGCTTGATTCACTTCGTCAGCAGTAGCTGCATTGATGTTAGCAATGACCTGGTTATCTGCTGGATTAGTAACTGATATAACCTGTGAACCTACGCCTTCGGTAAATTCGCCATTAATATAATGTTTAACTTGAACCGTCATGTTGCTTCCTAAATCCCTGTTGAGCCCCAAAGCTCATTTAAAGTTAAGTACTGGCTGCTGTTTTATTGTGGCTATATAAATTGCCAAGCTAGTCCAGTACTTACGTCTTGTTGAATTTCTAATCTTTTACAACTGTACTTTTTGTCATTAAAAACGTTATGACTAGACTTCAATCGCCATCGCAGTGGCTTCGCCGCCACCGATACATAATGACGCCACACCTTTGGTTAATCCTTTCGCTTTAAGCGCATGGATTAACGTCACTAATACACGTGTACCAGAACAACCAATTGGATGACCTAAAGCGCAGGCACCGCCATTAATATTTACTTTTGATTCATCAAGTTGTAGCTCACTGATTGCAAGCATGGTCACCATTGCGAACGCTTCATTGATTTCAAATAAATCAACGTCAGCCTTAGACCAGTTCACTTTGTCGAATAATTTATTCATTGCGCCTACAGGCGCGGTGGTAAACATTGATGGTTCTTGCGAATGAGTTGTGTGGCCTTTAATTGTGGCCATCACATCAAGCCCTAACGACTCCGCTTTTTCGCGGCTCATTAACATAAGTGCAGCTGCACCATCTGAAATTGAGCTAGAGTTTGCCGCTGTAATCGTGCCGTCTTTAGCAAATGCAGGTCGCAGAGTTGGAATTTTTTCAGGACGGGCGTTACCCGGTTGCTCATCAGTATCGATAGTGACATCACCACGGCGACTTGAAATGGTCACAGGCACAACTTCTTGCTTAAACGCGCCTGAATTAATCGCAGCGTTGGCTTTTTCAAGTGAGTTTAGGGCGAATTGATCCATACCTTCGCGGGTTAAACCAAAGTCATCTGCCGTTTTTTGCGCGAAAGTACCCATTGCACCGCCAGTGTAAGCATCTTCGAGTCCATCAAGGAACATATGGTCTAACACTTTGCCATGCCCCATACGCATACCGCCACGCGCTTTATCAAGTAAGTATGGTGCTTGTGTCATGCTTTCCATGCCACCAGCAATCACCACTTCGCTCGAACCCGCTTTAATTAAATCATGCGCCATCATGACGGTTTTCATACCTGAGCCGCAGACTTTATTGACTGTGGTAGCACCAACACTTAATGGCAAATCAGCCCCTAAGGTTGCTTGACGTGCAGGCGCTTGGCCTAAACCTGCTGGTAACACACAGCCCATTAACACTTCATCAATTTGTTGAGTATCGATATTAGTTTGCGCCACTAAGCCTTTGATTGCTGTCGCGGCTAATGTAGGAGATGTAACGGCTGACAATGCGCCTTGAAAACCACCCATTGGGGTACGTTTTGCTGCAACGATAACGATATCTTGTGGTGATGAAAGTGTTGTACTCATAACTTCTCCGCTGTAAACCGGCTTAACATGGCCGAGATTAATACACAGTAAAATGTGATCTAGTTCAATAATCACACTCTGACGTTTACGCTAACGTAAAGCAAGAGAAATCAGTTAAATAAACATTAAGAATTTTAAATCGCTGTCATTGAAAATTTACAAACAGGATAAGCAATTGAAAAAATTACATTTTAAAGGAGGAGGAATGGCTTAGATCTCGTTTATCAATCTGACTACCAGGTCGTATGACTGCCAGCATTGTAGTTATTTGATCTTTATTTTTGTTTGGTTAGCTCATCATGCAGAAAACACCTGATTACGACCGCTGTTTTTCGCTTTATATAAGCCAGCATCGGCCGCTTTAATCATTTGAGCTAAGTTGTCAGAATCATCATGCTTAATACTCACCCCTAAGCTTATTGTAAACTCAAGGGTAATATCATTAAATTTGAATTGATGTTGTTCAATGCTGATACGTAATCGTTCAGCAACCTCAACGGCTTGGTCTAAGTCAGTGTTAGGCAAAATGAGTAAAAAACTCTTCGCCACCGATACGACCCAGAATATCCGATTTTTTAAACCAGTGTCTTGCTTTACTCGCGGTCGCTTTAATGGCTAAGTCACCTACGGCATGCCCATATGTGTCATTAATAATTTTGAACTTATCAATATCAAAAATGATAACAGCGAGTGGTTCATTGCGCTTTTTAGCCAGTGCAAATAATTTATTACCTTGTTCCATGGTATAGCGGCGATTGGAAATACCAGTCATATAATCAGTTTGAGAACGGCGTTTAAAAAAGCGTCGTGACTGCACTAAAAATGCCATCATCACCAATAAAACGGCAATGATTAACGCTGTTACCGTTAAGCTCAACTTAGAGATTTGCTGTTTATCTATTTCAGATTTTAATTTCAACAGATTAATCGACAGCTGGTTCTCGAGAATTTTAACCTCATACTCCGCAACTTTAGCACTGTGCTCTAACGAAGAATAAATCACATCTTTGTCCATAATCGACGCATAAGTTTTGCGTTCATTACCTAAGCTAGTGAGTAAAATATTAAAACTGTTTTGATAATCTTTTTGCGCAAATTTATCTAAAGCTAGGACCGATGTTTGCAAAAATTTGGGGCTTGATTGATAGCTATTGGAATGAATAAATTGTGACGCCATTTCAAATGCTTTATCCACTTCGTTTTGCTGCATATAACTTAAGGAAAGATAGCCGATGGTTATATCGATAAAAAATGTTTCATTGGTCTGCGCTTTAAGCTGCAAAGCACTGTGTAAATGCTCCACTGCTCGTTGAAAGTCTTGCTTAAAAAAATAGCTACGCCCCGCGTTATGATGAGCAAAAAACATAAAGTCATCGAATTCAGGGTGCTGCCTCGCCAAATCAAATAATCCAGCAACGGCTATTTCAGCCTGTTCCCAGTCAGACACTTTTATCGATTCACCCACCATATTGTGGAGCATATTAAACACATCTTGGTGGTCGTCGACTGAGCGCCATAAATTATATGCTTCACGAAAGTATTCGTAAGCGTATTTATGTAATCCGTTTGCGCGATAAATCGCTCCCGTGGAGTTATAAATCATTGCCTGTCGGTTAGCTGTAAATTGATGCTTCTTGGCTAACATCAAGGCTTCATCTAACCTTGATAAGCCTTCTTCAAAAATATCCACATCGGCATAGCAAAATGCGCTTTGGGTTAACGCTTTTACCAGAGTATCAGGTGAGTTTAATTGGCGAGCAAGCCCCAGCGCATGCTCTCTATCAGGGCAATAATTGGCTTTCACATTCGTTTGTAAATATTTGATAAAAGAACGCTCAATATACGCAATAACCAATAAGTCAGAAATGGGCTCTCTTTCTAGCATACTAACAATATGACTATAGCTATCGTAAGCACTATCAAGTTGACCAACAGCCTCTTGCTCTATTGCTAATAGCACATAAAATTCGGCTTGTTGATGGACGTCCCAATAGGCTATTTCGCTCTTTTTCTCCATAAGAAAAGCTAACTTTTCATCAGCCAGCTCAATAGAGGATAAAGTTAATTTTAGTTGGCTAATGTCAGTGGCGGATAGCTCTGTAGGTTTAGGTTTTGATATTTCTTTTTTAGAAACTGGACTAGCGTCTGGATTATTAGCTTCATTGGCTAATATAGGAAAACTGAATGACATGATGCATAGCAACATGCTCAAGATGACGATAGGTTTATTGCTCGCGTTTAATTTATTCATGAAGGAATGAATTAGCACCAAATTTCCTTTTTATCTGCGAAAACCATAATTAACCTACGACAATCATATTTAATCTACGACAACTATTTTTAACCTGCTATAACCATATCAGTATAACAATTTAGCGGCATAATAAGTTAACACTATACCAACATGGCTAGAATGTAATAAATACAACGATAAAACATATAGGTGTATACGCCAGTCTCTGCACCACTATTGAGTCGATAGGACTAAATTGAGGATAGTTAGCGTTTGAATTAACTAAAAAGAGTCAATTTCCCGCAGGTATCACCCAAATTGCTGTTTAATTAATTTTCTAAATTAAAATGTAAAAAAGCGCTGAAATCAGCGCTTTTGTTTAATTTAATCCAATTAAATTTGAGTAAATCTACTTGGTAATCATTACTGCACCAACACTTCTGTCTTCACTTTGGTTTATTAACCGAATAGTTAAACCATACTCAGGAATATTACGCCCAGCATCTAACAAGTCACCGCCGGTATAATCTCTTGAGTCTCTGAAGGTACGTTGAGCACGAGTGCGGTTGTCATACATAGTAATGCCGTATTGCTCAGACAAATCGATAAACATTTTCTCTGGTCTATCTATTCTGAACGTTGCGTCGTGAATTTGATAACGAGTCGTCGCAATATTGCCATTACTCCAAGACAAGGTATTTTGATCTGCATCGACCACACCTAAGAAACCATCGCCAGGATGCACTCCAACCCAGTTGTCAGAATATTGATTATCAACATACCAAATCAACATACCTTTCTCATAGGTCATTGGCTGTCCGGCAACATTAATATGCTCTAAGCCGCTATCAACGCCATGATGTGTACGCCACTCAACCAGATAGTAATGCTCTGTTTCCGATGAACCTGAAGACACCTCAAAACCATTTAACATCATCACTTCAGGTGATGAATCTGCATTCGCAGTAAAGGTCTCAACGTCATCAACGACTAGATTAATATCATCAACATACATACCTGGGTTCGTTACCGCGCCATCAGTTTGATACATCACGTAAAGATTAAATGCATTGCCTGCAAGCGAGGTTAAATCAAACTCTGCATTAATCCATCCAGCTGAAACTCCGGTAATACCGTTACCTAGGTTGGTATCATTTGGATTGGTTGTAGAGGTAATATTGCCCTCTAGCATCACTTGTCCAAACTCGCCTACAGCCATGACATAGGCGTAATCCCAGTCTGTTTCGATATCGTACCAAGCTTGAAATTGCAGTGAAGCCGTCGTTGCATCGCTAAGATCAACAGCAACGCCCATTAGATTTTCCAAGTTATCGCCTGAACCACTGAAGTAAGCATATTCGCCACTCGTAGGCTCGGTAATCACTTGAACTTTATTAGGAAGAGTAATCTTAATGACATCATGATTTGTTCCTTTACTAGATGCTTGATCAAGTAAACCCACCACTCCACGACGAGGAATATCATCGAAATTAACGATTGCACCGTGCTGCCAATTTCCGCCTAAAGTGGCTTGAAGATGCTCTTTAGCAAAGGGACTAAAGCCAACAGGCTCAGTACCACCTAACTCACCAGCCCAGCTTCCTGAAGACATGACTGACCACATGGACACTGGCTCGCCTTCACCAGTGTATTGGGTATCATATTCATCAGGTAATCCTAAATCATGACCGTACTCATGGCTTATCACACCCACTGCACTATCGATGGGTGCAATGGTGTAATCAAATGCTCCCATTAAACCGCCCCAATATGGTACATCAGTATTTGAGTCTGGAATGCCGTATACGCCACCGAGGTTCCAGCGATGTGACCAAATAGCATCTTCGCCTACTTGACCGCCACCAGCCTCTTCACCCACGGCAGAATGGAACACCATTACGTGATCCACTAATCCATCAGGTTCCCAATAATTACCATCACCATCAAGATCATAGCGATCTTCTATATCAAATTGGCTTAAATCTAAACTCGGATCTAATGAGGCAGCAGTCAGCGCTTCTCGAATTAGGCTGCGGGCATCACCATCAACATTGTTGCCGTAAAATGCTGCAGGCATCGTTGCCATATACCAACCTGCAACATCACCAGTTACTGTGTAGCTATCACCAGATTGTTTTTCATAGAATTGTCTAAATGAATTGGCATGATGACCATTCGGAGCAACCCAACCATCATCACCAAATAAGATTTGGCGGTAGTGGTCTTGATTGTAATCCTCATAATACATGCCTGACTCTTCTGGCAAAATTGAGTTATGAACAAAGTCTGGAAACTCCATTAAAATAGCCAAAACTCGCGCTTCTCGAGTTGATCCATCATAAAGTTCTTCTTGAACGTTTTCAGGTGCGTTTCGAATCGAGCGCCCCGTTAAACTGCCTTTCGACGCTTCATGGCGGCGTTCCATTTTAGTTTTACTTTTAATTTCACTGGTCATTGAATAATGGCTGGTGATATTTGCATCTTGAGCTGCAGCGTTCACTATCGCTTCAGCTTGACGCTTTTTAAGATAGCTTTTTAATGCCGACTCCGCTTCTTTCAAGCTAGCTGACTGTGGGATTTTTCCTGACTTCTTAAGCATTTGAATCAGTTTTTGCTCATCAGCAATCACCATATCAAATGCGCCAGTTTGTGGTATGGGAGCATGCTCTGCTGCTTGCAAGCTTCCTGAGAGCCCAGCAATAGCTAAGGCTAGTGGGATTAATTTGTTGTTATTCAATTGAATACCCTCATGTAAAATTCAGTTCCGTTTGAAATTTCTACTCAGAAAGACTCAGCTGCGCTAACTAAGTATTCAAAAACCCTAACTGAAGAACTGCTGAGACGAAATAGACACAAGGACATTTCATTCCCAAGTATGAACCCAAGCTTAATACCTCATTCTTATGGGTATTTTACTGGTTTCAACATATACAAAAAGAGCCATCTAGTAAGACTAAATGGCTCAAATATTAAAGACTGTTTGTATATGATTTTGATAAAGCTACAAGTTAAACCATAACGAAGTTAACTTTTTGACTCCCAAGGCGTTCGACCACTCATATCTGAAAGGTCATAAGGGGTAAGCTGATATACATAGTAGTTTAACCAGTTACTCACCAACAAACTGCCATGACTATGCCACCTAGCAATGGCCTCTTGACTCGGATCATCATTTCTAAAGTAATGAGTCGGCACTGATGGTTCAAGCCCTTGTTCAAGGTCACGTAAATATTCATCTTGCAAGGTCGATTTTTGATACTCAGGATGCCCCATCACAAACAAATTGCGACTATTACGGCTCAGTACAATGTAAGCGCCCGCTTGTTCTGATTCTGCAAGTACCTCAAGATCTGGATGTTGCTTAATGTCTGCTACATTCATTTCAGCAAAACGAGAATGTGGCGCAAAGAACTCATCATCGAAACCACGTAGCAGCGGATGTGGCTTTGTGCTGCGGCGGTGACAAAAAACCCCAGAACGTTTTTCATCTAACAATTTTCGATGTAAATCATAAAGATGAAATAAACCTGCATGTGCAGCCCAACAAAGAAAGAGTACCGAAGTGACATGTTGCTGTGACCAATCAATAATTTCTTTAATGTGCTCCCAGTAAACTACATCTTCAAAATCTAACTGACCGAGCGGTGCCCCTGTAATAATTAAGCCATCGTAGTTTTTACTTTTAACCGCTTCAAAATCACGATAAAAAGTATTCATATGGTCAATAGAGGTGTGTTTAGAGGCTTTATCATGAATGCGCAATAAGTCTACATCCACTTGCAGTGGCGTATTTCCTAGTAAGCGAAGTAACTGAGTTTCGGTTTCAATCTTATTAGGCATAAGATTTAAGACAAGTACCCGCATAGGACGAATATCTTGATTAGCTGCCCGGGTTTCGGACATCACAAAGATATTCTCTGATTCTAAAATTTCTGCAGCAGGTAAATTATCTGGAATTCTAACCGGCATTAAAAGCACCTTTTTTACTGAATATTCGGTGCCATTAGCCTGACTGCAAATAATCACAAGTATTGGTAATAACCTGTGATTTTTGAAGTTACGCTTATCCACCGACCTTATTAACAACAACATTAACGGGTTGCACCTCGTCAATATTGACAATGTAAGACTGAGTATTGATAAACCACAGCTCGCCATTGACTTCTATTCTTGCGCCGATCGCATAGGTGTGACCCTGCTGAAACTGATCTCTGGCAATTTGGAACTCAAATGAATATGGCGTCATTGCGTTCTCAGACATCATTTCAGCCAACACAATGGCTTTGGTATCTTGTAAAGACACATCTTTAAGCTGCACTTTAATGACAGCATCTGCTGGTAAAGCGATACGTTCTCGGTAAGTGACATCACCAGAAACCGTCACTAAGTCATTACTAGAAGCACAAGCTCCAAGACCGACAATGATAGCTACCGATATCAACATTTTGCTTAAAATTCGCTTCACTGCATTACTCATGTCACTCTCCTTTATCATACATTAAGACTTCTGGAAGTCTATACGTCTCACGTTGAATAATATTCTTGCTTGTTATCGAAAGCAGTTGTTTTTATCATAGGTCATCATTTCGAAGCCATAAAGCGTATGACACAAGCAAACGCAATAATAGTGGGCGCTAGCTCACACCTTAGTAAAGAAATCGCCACTCGATTAGCGCAACAAAACGTTTCATTGGTGTTGTTTGTTCAAAACCCTGAAGATATGCAAGAGTTTGCAGATCAATTACCCACTAAAGTTGAAGTTTTACCTTTAGATATTGAGAACCCAAGCGCAATTATTAGCCAATTAGAAAAGGTTTGGTTAAGCATAGATGGCGCACATTTGGTTTTAGTCAATACAGGGCTTAATGGTTATCATGAATCGCTACCTTGGCAATTAGAGCAAGATATCATTGATGTCAACGTCAGTGGTTTTACTGCGATTTGCAATACCACCTTCCGTTTAATGCGTGAACAAGGTTATGGCCAAATCGCTGCGATCAATTCAATCGCTGGATTACGTGGTGGCCCTAGTGTGGCTTACCATGCATCAAAAGCCTATGCACAAAACTACCTCGAAGGTTTGAGCATGCATGCGCAGCGATTAAAGCTTCCTATTACCATTACCGATATTCAATTAGGTTTATTGGATAAAGCAGCGATGCAGCAAAGTAAACTGTGGTTACCGCCTTTGCCTAAAGTGGCGGCGCAAATTATCAAAGCTATGCAAAAAGGTAAGCGAAAAGTATATGTCACCAAGCGCTGGCGCCTAATTGCTTGGATGACAATGTGTTTACCAGAGTTTATTTACAATACTCGCCATTGGAAAACAAAAAAGAAGAAATAAGTTGATATCTGGCATATGCGCTAATGCGCTAATGCCCCCATCATCTAAAACAAAAAACAGGAGCTTAGGCTCCTGTTTTAATTTAAGTAGCTTGTCTAAGAAAGACTGCTTAGAATGTATAACCTACACTGACCATATAAACCCATGGGTCAATATCAGTTTCGACCACGACATGATCAGGACCTAAATCAAACTCTACGTCTGTTGAGATCTGTGCATACCAAACTGATGCATTCACTAACCAGCTTTGATTGATTTGATAATCTAATCCCACCTGCGCCGCTAGGCCCCAAGAATTGCTTAAGCTTAGGTTATCAAGCCCTAAATCCTTAGCTTCATCAGTAAAATCATTGTCATAAAAGTTAGTAAAGTTAACTCCTATTCCAACATAAGGACGTAAGCTAGATTGTGCATTACCAAAATAGTATTGAGCGACTAAAGTTGGTGGTAAATGTTTTGTTTCAGCAATTTTTCCTAGTACACCTAATGAAACATCATGGCTAAAAGGTGTTGCCGCCAGTAATTCAAGCCCCCAATTATCAGTTAACATGTAACCAAAATTTAAACCGACTTGAGTATCATCATTGACTGAAAACTCTGCGATATCCGCAACAACAGGGCTAGATTCATTTGGTACAACTGCCGCTGCGCCCACTCGAAAGATGAAATCACCTGCTTGATGAGCAAAAGCTGAAGAAGAAATCCCAGCAGATAGTAAGCTAGCGGTAACGAGGCTAAGGGCTAATTTTTTATTCATTATGACGACTCCATGCATGCAACATAATTAGTGCTTTTACGTAAACACATTTAACAATTGGCGCTACACTGCCAGAAATCCCTCGTAACAATATTGATATAGATCAATAAAAAGCCTTACAACTAAATAGGTAGTTACCAGCGTTGATCAAGATCACAAAAACCAAGCTTACTTTGATAAAGATGCTTTATATTTAGATGTTTAAAGTGATTGTTCAGAGGTTTGATCTGCAAATTTCATTGATTATGCTTTTTGTATGTAATGCTTAAAGCCCGCTTAAAAATCACAATTTGTTAACACCAATCCCTGTAATTAATCATACAAACACTTTATTTACAGGAGCAATTGTTACTCTTAATCGATAGAGAAATGATACGATTGCGATACAAATGGAATTTACAGTAATAAGGCAGTGATCATTTTCAATGACATTACGATTGAACAGCCATTTATGGAAGATAATTTGCTCACTAGTGTTAACTGCTAGTCAAGCGGTTTCAGCAGCGCATACAGACCTCAGCCAATCAACAACCCTTGACCAAGCGTTGACAACAAGTACTGATAATAAAGTCAGCACAATTGCACGTGCTAGAGATGAAACAGCTCCTGAGGTCAATGAATCTGATGACATTAACTCTAATGACATTAGCTCTGATGACATTAGCTCTGATGACATTCACACTAGTGATAATGTGCTTGTTGAGACAGAGCACTCCCCCTGCTACGATCATGCGCAATCAGACACTCGATTAGACAAGACCTTCGCCTACTTAAATACCAAGTTCTGCGAACCCGCCATTTGGTTTGATAGTTTTTTTGTTGACGAGCGAATAACAGATGATGCAAGAGCTGGCACTATTGTTCGTTGGTATAATGACTTTTCCTATTTTGAAAAAGAAGGTTTCAAATACCGCTCTAACGTTAAAGCACATTTAAACCTGCCAGGTATGAGTAAAAAGCTTAAATTAATACTTGATTCAACAGGTGAGGACGACCCTTTTTCATTCATTAAAAGTCCAGATGATGACAATGAACGTGAAGTCGGTTTACGTTATGATTGGTATGCCAAAGAGCGAACCAGCTTTAATATTAAGGCAAGCTTTAAACCTAAAATTGAAGCGCGTTATCGTTATACCTACCCTATTTCTCAAAATACATTATGGCGATTTACACAAACGCTATATCAAGAAAAAAAAGTGACTGGCGAAACCTCAGAATTTGATTTCGAACATGCTTTTAATGAGTCATTTCTATTGCGATGGAATAGTGCTGCTCAATATGAGAACAAAAATAATGGTTGGGAATTAGGTACAGGATTACAACTTTATCAATATCTTAGCGATACTAAAGCAATCAGTTATCAAGCGAGGATCAATGGTGTAACTGAGCCTTACCATTATATTGAAACCGCCAGTATCGGCCTAACATATCGTCAAAACTACGCTAGAAAATGGTTATTTTTCGCAGTAACACCTGAATATACATGGACTAAAGAAGACGATACCGCTGAGCGGTTAAACCAAATGGTTATTACATTCACCATAGAAATCCTGTTTCAGAATGTCTAAGATTAATCAATTGAGGCCGTCACCTACAACTCTAACGATAATCTCGGGTAATGATTAAACCAAGGTTTGCTGGCTACACGCTTCATGAATGCTGACTCATCCGCTTTGGGGTTATAGTTAACCGTCAAGTTAAATACGCTTTCTAAACCAAATACAGACTCTACACATAGCTCACCGTATTCATCTAATTTAACGGCAATAGCGGTTTGCTTTTCAGGCCAATATGACATGGCGTTCATGCAAGATGTATAAGCTGGGTGGTTATTTTTCTTATGCATTCTCGCCTGATTTTTGACAGACCAAGGTAAATTCATTTGCTCTGTTAATGCCAACTCAATCAGTTTGTCTCGATAAATACTGGTTTCTTCATGGCACCAATAAATAACGTCAATATCGTTCAATTTAGACGCAGGAGCATCGTGTAATTTGTCCCAGACTAAATTACGAACAAAGCCTGCGGCAATGAACCAATCTTCGACTTCATTTTCAGCAAAAAACTGCGCAGTTAACTTAAGCGCAGACATTCTCATTGCATCACTTAACAACCAATCTTTTAATTGTGCTTCATAGTCCATAATCAGTACCGACATTATCAAATGAGCAAATGACCTAAAGTTGATAAAAGATAGTCTTATCAAGACATAGATAACACTCACTGAAAACCTAGATTTAGTCGGTAAAGCTAGCACATTATTTTTGATGGTTCACTGATTAAAATGCAAACATTAACGATTGCTAATACAAATAATTCAAACTGATTAATATTTACACCTGTGCTCATTATACTTTTAAGTTAACTGGCATCATGTTGTTGCTCAGGTGCGGCCTGTGCAAACGCTGGTAACTGATTACATTCGTTCCATATTCTAACAATGTTCGGATATTGTGATAAATCCACATTAAAGCGATAGGCATTATAAACCTGCGGTATTAAGCAAATGTCAGCCATTGTCGGGCTGTCACCAAAACAATATTTTCCTGCCGTTTTAGACAATTGAATTTCGAGCGCTTTAAAACCAAGATGGATCCAATGGTGGTACCATTTCATTTTATCTTCTTCACTTACGCCCATTTCTTTCACTAAAAATTGTAATACTCGCAAATTATCCAAAGGATGAATTTCACATGCAATGGATTGCGACATAGCACGAACAACGGCTCTGTCTTTAGCTGTGCTAGGCAAAATGATTGCACCCCATGCAAGCATACCCATTACTAATAAGCAAACATCCATATTAATGTAATCATTCATTTTTTTAGATAATGCTTACGAGCTAACTTACCCACCTCTTATTTGATGTGCTAATTCATTTCACATTCGTTTCACGAACTAAGCCATACAGTATCAAACATTATAAGCATTTAATGAGACTTACTATGAGCAATCACATCGCCTTAAAAAATGTTAGCCAATCATTCTCGGCAGAAGAAACCAAGGTCGAACTATTCAACAATCTCAACTTAACCATTAATCAAGGTCAGTCTTACGCCATCACTGGGCCTTCAGGAACGGGAAAGTCAAGCTTGTTAATGTTGATGTCTGGCTTAGAAAATCCCAGCTCAGGTAGTTGCACATACGTTGAAAACGGGCAAAAAAAATCGCTAACTTTACTGCGCGAAAATATAGGCTTTATTTTCCAGCAGTTTCATTTATTACCTGAATTAACCGCACTTAATAACGTTGCATTACCGCTCAAACTACGTGGTGATAAGCAAGCACTGACTAAAGCAAAAACGTGGCTCGATAAAGTAGGTTTAAGCCATCGTTTAGCTCACAAACCCCAGCAACTTAGTGGTGGTGAACAACAACGAGTGGCAATTGCAAGGGCATTAGTCTTTGAACCTAAATTTATCTTTGCTGACGAACCTACCGGCAATTTAGATCAGCATAATGCGACTGAAATTGCGGATTTACTCTTTGATTGCTGTCAGGAAAACAATGCTGGCTTAATCCTTGTAACCCACAGTCACGCCCTTGCCAATAGAGCCGAGCATATATTTTCATTAGCAGATGGACACGGTATAGCAACCGCCATTGAGCAATTAGAGGCGGTGTCATGAACAGTGCAAATATAAAACTTGCAGTTCACTTTTTTCAACAGGAAAAGACACTGGCTCACCAAAAGTACCTTCGGTTTATCCAAGGCTTGTTAATGGTTTTTATTATTGCGTTAAGCCAAAGCAGCGATACGGTTCAAAGCTACTTACATGAGAATTTACAGAACCTATTAGGCGCCGATGTTGTCATTACTCAGCAAGAATCTTTGAACAATAATCAACTGCAAGAAATTGAAAATATTGCTCGAGCTCTAGTAGTCACTCAACAAGTATCATCCACCCTAACCCATAATGGTTTGTGGCAACGAGCCCAAATAAAGGCCGTTGGTGATGGCTACCCATTACAGGGGCAACTGTCTATTGCAGACAGCCCGCAAGGTGATGTGCAAGGCGTATATTCAGGGCCTAATATTGGCGAAATATGGCTAGATGCAAGATTGCTTGTTGGTTTGTCTGTCAATGTTGGCGAGTATCTAACATTGGCAGAGCAATCATTTTTGGTCGCTAAAGTCTTGGTCCATGAACCAGACAGATTAATGGAGGGCCATAATGTTGATATGCGCGCGATGATAAACGCTGCAGATATCACTAAGCTTGGCTTCCCAGCTGAACAGGTACAATACCGCTATCTTATTACAGCCAACAAACAACAAAGCACAGCACTTATTCAATGGCAAAAAGACAATTTACCTGGGGCACAACTCCATCATAAACAAGGGGCTCATCCGCTTGCATTATTTTGGAAACGTACGGAAAATTTTATTGGTTTAACATCGATTATCTTATTCTTTATGGCAGCCATCGCCCTTGAACAGTTAAGCCAAACACAAATCCATAAAGAGCAGTATTTTTCTGCAATTTGCTTAAGTTTAGGAAGTTCGTTAAAAAGCTGTATTCAGCTTTCAGTGGTTAAGTGGTGTTTGAGTTTCGCAACACTCTTACCCGCAGTATTGGTGGTTTCGGCATTGTTCTATGGTGCGGTGGTAATATGGTTACAAGCAACATTTGTTGAAATCACTTGGCAATGGAACACTTGGCTTGCAATAAAATCTGTGGCGGCAATGGCCATTATTTTAATGATAATGCAGTTACCCGTATGGCTGTCTTTAAAATCGTCCACCGTTGCTCAGTTGGTTAATCCCCCTAAAACAGACAGCAACTTGTTGCTAACTAAAATAAGCAGTGTCGTTGTTTTATGTGCCATCGCCTTTGCCTATTCAGACAACGGCTTATTGACTGCGATGGTGGTATCTTCAATCGCGGTCAGCATATGTTTGATGATCATCATCAGCTGGTTGAGCTTAACAATAGGTGAAAAAGTGTCGCAGAGGTTCTCTGGCTTAGTTCCATTCACCTTATTCATGATGAAACAGCGATTACTAGCAAAAAGCACCCAAATACTAGGTATTGGCTTATGCACTTTTTTACTGCTATTTACCTTAATGCTTTTAAAAGACCTCGGAAACACAATGTCTGCCTATCAGCGCCAGCATGATGGCAACCTGCTTATTTCCCAAGCAACGCAAACTCAGATGCTAGATATTGAGCAACTTGCGTCGACTGAAAACATTGAAATACGCCAAGTTAAGCCCTATTTACGCGCCAAACTAATAAAAATAAATGACACACCATTAGATGAATTTAGCCAAAAACCAAGTGATAGCTTATCGACTTTAGGCCGTGCTATTAGGCTACATTGGAGTCAAGATATACCAGCTAATAACCGCATAGTTGAAGGTAGCTGGTGGGCTGAAAACACTGAAAATTGGCAGCAGATTTCTGTTGAACAAGAAATAATGACAGATCTTGGTTTGAACATAGGTGATCGTTTTACCCTATTTATAAACCAACAAGCCATTGATTTTACCATTGTCGCCAGCCATGTTTATCGCTCTGGCGGAGGTTCGATTACTTTCTGGCTGCAAATGCCAACCGCAGCAATTGACCACATTCATGCACCAATTTTTAATATGGCAAGTATCGAGCTGAGCCAAACTCAATGGCCTTTATTAAATCAACTGTGGCAAAAACACCCCACATTGCGCATGGTTTCACTAAAAGAAATGACCGAACGCTTTGATCGTATTCTGGCAATGGTAACCCAAGTAATCAGTGGGTTTTCACTGCTCATCATCATTCTAGCCAGTGTGGTTATTTTGGCCTCAGTTCAAACGTTAGAAGACAAAGAAAAGAAAAAGAACAGTATTATCATGAGTTTTGGTTTTAACAAACCTACCTGTTTAAAACTCAATATCATTGAATGGTTATTTACCGCTGCAATTGCAGCTCTTGGGGCGATTTCTGGCACTTACCTCGCAGGCATGATGATTTACCAATCGCAATTTTCAATTGCTTACCAACCTAATTTCTGGTGGCTGCTGGCAACACTCACCTTAATATTAGCCCTAGTGACATCATTTGGTATTTACGCCAGCCGCAAAAGTTTAAAAACATCTATTCGACAATTATTAGCAGAGAATTAATCGCGCTAAGTGGTAACGAATAGTGTTAAGTGGAAACGAATAGCGCTAACTGAAAACGAATGTCGCTTAGCAAGAGCTAATCGCTGTTAATATGAACTAACAGCATTAATATGAACCAACAACATTGGGGTTTCACATCTGTTTCACATCAAGGTTGCCAATATATAGGCAACCTAATGGAGGAAACATTATGTACCACTTTAAAAAACAACTCATCCAAGCTCTCGCACTTGCCACTCTCGTTATTTCCACCTTTTCATTTGCCATGCCTTCACAGAAAAAAGTGCTCATGGTAGTGACCAGCTATGGCGAGCAACAAGGTAAAGTCAGCCCAGGCTATGAGTTTGATGAATTCAGTAAAGCCTATTTAGTGTTTAAACAACATGGCATTGCCATTGATGTTGCGAGCCCAAAGGGAGGAAATGTTGAAGCCGACCAATACGACCCTGCCAAACCTTTTAATGCAGCAGTATTAAACGACAATAAGGCAATGGAAAAACTAAGTCATACCTTAAAAGTGAAGTCGCTTTCTGCAAGCCACTACGATGGTATTTTCATCGTTGGCGGAAAAGGAGCCATGTTTGATTTTCCAAAGAACCAAGCATTACAGCAATTAATCGCTGATGTGTATCAGCAGCAAGGTTCAGTTGCTGCCGTATGTCACGGACCTGCTGCACTCGTTAATGTGAAACTCGATAACGGTCAATATTTAGTAGCAAACAAAGCCGTTAATGGGTTTACCAATCAAGAAGAACATTTATTTAGTTCAAAATGGATTAATGACTTTGAGTTTTTACTTGAAGATAAGTTAGTTGAACGCGGTGGCCTGTTTCAATCAAGCGAAATCATGCTAAGCCATGTGACTGTTGATGGTCGTTTAATGACAGGGCAAAATCCAAGTTCAACCATTGCTGTCGCAACTGAATTGGTTCGTTCTTTAGGAATAGCTCCACAACAAATTAAGCAAGACAAAGAAGATAAGACAATGGCGGTCATTGCCGAAATAATCGCAGGTAATAAGCAAGCTATTGCTAAGCTCAACAGCGAACAGTCGCAGTACCAATTACCTTTAGTTGGTATGTATGGTTTTTACTACCTAAAAGTTGCAACAACCAATCAGCAGCGTGAAAACGCATTAACCTTAATGAAGCTGGGGCAAGAAGCTATCAACAAGCCTAGTCTCGATATGAAAATAGCCAATACCCAAGTTGAACTCGATAAGCATGAAGCTGCCGTCTCAACTTTGAAGCAGTTACTTACGAAAAAACCTGACTTTAAACCCGCATTAGACTTGTTAAAAACCCTGTCTTTATAATAAGTTACTTTTAGTCATCAAGAATAATCGGAGTGTTCATGACGCAAAAGGCCAATTCACTGAATATTTTACTGGTAGAAGATCAGCTTAATATCGCTAACAACATAGCTGATTACATGGAGTCAAAAGGACATATTTTTGATTTTGCGACTCAAGGTAAACAAGGTTTATCATTGGCACTAGAGCAATACTACGATTTGATTATTCTTGATTTAAATTTACCCACAATGGACGGCCTTGAAGTGTGCCAGCAGATAAGAGAAAAAGCTGACCGCTATATCCCTATCCTGATGCTTACTGCACGCGACAGTGTTGAAGATAAAGTATCTGGTTTTACAGTCGGTGCTGATGACTACCTTACTAAACCATTTTCATTGCAAGAATTAGAAGTACGTTGCCTCGCTCTTTCAAGGCGGCACTTATTACAAACCAAGGATGTAATCCATATCGGCCCTTTATCTATCAACAGAAAACAAAAAGAAATTCAACGAGATGGTAAAATATTGGCACTTCACTCTATGGGCTATCGTATTTTAATCATTCTAGCCGAAGCTTACCCGCAAGTGGTCAGTCGCTCAGAGCTAAGTCATAAACTCTGGGGCGATAGCCCAACAGAATCAGATGCGATACGCTCACATATCTATCAATTACGTACAGTGCTTGATAAACCATTTTCACAACCGCTGTTAAAAACAATACACGGTGTCGGTTTTTCACTTCACATTCCAGTTCGAGATTAATCTTATGACTAACAATACAGGTAGATTTCATAGTTTAAGTCGACGAATCGTCATCATTTTTTGCATGTTTACTTTAGCACTATCACTGGTTTTTAGTTCTATAGCCTTTATTTTAATGTATACCTTGGAGGACAGTTTCATTGAAAAAACCATTGTTCAAGAAGCGGAATACTTAAATCAGGTATACCAGAGTACGGGACAGTGGCCATCAACAAGGCAAGGTAATATGCAGCTGTATTTCTCAAAAGAAAGCTTCCCTGAAGATATTCGACAAACCTCAATTGCTGAACCTAGACGTAAAGAGTTTTACGGACATAACAATCGCCATTACCACTTACACACACTCACCGAACAACCAAATACATTTCTTGTTGCTGAGGTAAGCGCCGACTTGTTAGTACGCCCCATAAGAGGCGAGATAATCAAGTTTCTTCTAATGAGCACACTTATAGTCACCATAAGTGCGTGCCTCATTGCATGGTTGATGGGAAGAAGAACGACTCGACCTTTAAAACAATTAGCGCAATTAGTTAACGGTGTTGCGCCTGAAAATATTCCAGAAAAATTTGCTCACCATTATCCGAATAACGAGATTGGTATTTTAGCGACAACCTTAGAACGCACACTAAAAAATATGAGCAATGCATTAGAGCGAGAAAAATGTTTTACCAGAGACACCAGTCACGAATTACGCACACCTCTGGCAATCATTAAAAATGCAGTTGAAGTATACATGTGCAAAGCCACGCTCAATAATCAAGATAAACAAGTGCTTAATCGAATCAATGAAGCCTGCCAACAAATGGAGCAAACTGTTTCTACGTTACTAATACTTGCTCGCGAAGAAAATACCCAAGCCACGCAAGAGGCAACAAAGCTCATGCCAATGGTTGAAGCATCAGTGATCAACAATCATTATATCTTGGCAAATAAGCCGGTAGAGGTTGAAATAGACAACTCATGCAACATTACAATCACTTGTCAGGCTGGCATGTTAAAAGTATTAATCAACAATCTTATTAGTAATGCATTTCAATATACTGAACATGGCAAAGTCAGTATTTTATTCATGGACAACCAAATCATTGTCAAAGATACAGGCCCAGGTATCGAGGCAGAAATTTCAAATAAAATAACCGAACCCGCCATTAAAGGCAGTCAAAGTACAGGCTTTGGCTTTGGTTTATCTATCGTAAAAAGACTATGTGACCACCAAGGTTGGCAACTTGTAGTAACCAGTGACCAAGGCACAACTGTCTCAGTCACATTAAGTTAATTCTATGATTATTAACGCGCACCAATGTATTGATAATCTGAAAAGGTATCAGTTGAGGTTTCATCAATGTCGGTAAAAAAGGCAAAATGGCCTTTCATTGCCAGTTGGTTTTGATATAGCAACACTGACTCTTGCAATTTAATGAAGCTAAATACTAATTTAAAATCGGTTATTTTGGCGCTAAACATTGGAGAAAATGATTCCGTATTAGTAATAATCAAGGTTTCAATAAACTGGTTGTTTTTATCGTAAATTAATTGGCCATGGAGTTTTTTACTGCCCTCCTCACCTAGCTTTTTAAGGTATACATTAAAGTTTGCTTGCAGCTTGAATTCATCTTCAGCAGCAAAGGTTAAACTGCCTTGCTGAATCAAATCTGTTGGTTTAATCGATATATTATGGCCATTGTCTTTATTTTCAGCGGACTCTACTTTGCCCGCTATAAAATCACTAGTTTGCTGTTTAGTCGGCAATTGGCCATTGATTAATTCGAGTGACCACCGCTGAGAAATGTCTTTGTGCGGGGTAAAGCGCTCAAGACTGCTAGTGACATTACCCTCTTCATTTTCAAAGCGCGATACTTCATACGACCATTCTTTTCGACGAGTTTGTTCAAGGTGTTCAATTGCTGTTGCAATTGTTGTTTGCAAATAGCGAGGGTTTTCAAACAAGCTACTTTGTACATGTTGAGCATTGTCATTAGCGGCTAACTGAAAACTGATACCAAGAGACAACACAATGAGCAAATATTTAAACTTCATTAGAATTCCTTGTAGATATTTTAGTGAAGAAAACTTACGCCATCCGATGTGAAACGCTTGTGAAATGACAGGCTTAATTAACAAGAGCACAAGCATAGGCTTGGAATACCAATGAGGAAGCAAATATAGATTGGTTGTGGGTGATAAAGAACCAAACACCTCAGCTTGATGTGGTTCTTTTTTACATTGTGATTTAGTTATAGAAAACGCTTTAGCTATTAAGTTGCATCGTGTTGTTTTTCTGGAGATGCCGCATCGAACGCTGCCAGATCAGTACACGCTTTATCAATACGTAAAATATTGGGATATGCTGCCATATCGACGTTAAAACGTCTGGCGTTATACACTTGCGGTATTAAGCATAAGTCTGCCATTGTGACCGAATCGCCAAAACAGAATTGCCCTGCATGTTTATCTAATTGTGCTTCTAGTGCTTTAAAACCGAGGTGGATCCAATGGTGATACCACACCATTTTATTTTCTTCGGTGACATTCATGTCATTAACTAAATATTTCAACACCCTTAAGTTATCCAGCGGATGAACTTCGCAGGCTAATGTTTGCGCCATCGCGCGTACAATTGCTCTTTCTTGGTGACGTTCAGGCAATAGTGGAGATTGCGGGTAACTTTCATCTAAGTATTCAATAATCGCCATAGATTGTGTAATGCAAAAATCACCATGTTCGCCAATATCAATTAAAGCCGGTACCAAGTTCTGTGGGTTCAAACGTTCGAAAGATGCAGTATGTTGCTCCCCACCATTGTTAACTAAATGGACTGAAACATGCTCAGCGGTTAGTTGTTTTAAATTAAGTGCAATTCTAACTCGGTAGGCTGCGCTTGAGCGCCAATATCCATAAAGCTTCATCGTCTTTCCTTATTACTTTTGCCGACATTATATCTACGCAAAATATCACTCATATTAAAAAAGCAATAACGAATCGCTATTGCTTTTTGGTAAATATCTTATCTTAATGATATACAACTAAAGGTACTAGCCTTTATATTCAACAACTTTCTGATCAATCGAACCGAATATGCTGCTGTCATTGTCATCGAACATTTCGATGCGCACTGTATCGCCAAAACGCATAAATGGTGTGCTAGGCTTGCCATCGGCAATGATTTCTAACATGCGCTTTTCAGCTAAACAGCTTGAACCTGCACTACGGTCATAGTTCGAAATTGTGCCTGAACCAATCACAGCGCCAGCACATAGTGGGCGAGTTTTAGCGACATGAGCCACTAATTGACTGAAATCAAATGTCATATCAACACCAGCATTTGGACGACCAAACAGCTCACCATTTAGATGGGTAACAAGTGGTAAATGGACTTTACTGTCTTGCCATTTTTCACCTAATTCATCAGGGGTAATCGCCACTGGCGAAAATGCGCTTGATGGCTTAGATTGGAAAAAGCCAAACCCTTTAGCGAGTTCACCTGGAATAAGGTTACGCAGTGAAACGTCATTAACCAGCATCAATAATTTTATGTGTTGCTGTGCATTTTCAGCGCCAACGCCCATTTTTACATCATCAGTGATCACTGCTATTTCAGATTCAAAATCAATACCGTATTCTTCACTGGCCATTTCAATATCAGCTTTAGGGCCAATAAAGCAATCAGAACCACCTTGATAAACCAGTGGGTCAGTCCAGAATGTTTCTGGCATTTCAGCGCCACGGGCTTTACGCACTAATTCCACATGGTTTACATAAGCACTGCCATCAGCCCATTGATATGCGCGTGGTAAAGGCGATAAACAACGTGCTTCGTCAAAATCCACTGCATTATCCATTTGACCCGCATTCAACGCTTCATACAGCTCTTGTAGCTGAGGATTCAGTAAATCCCATGCATCAAGTAATTGTTGCATTGTTTTCGCAATAGCAGGTACTGCAACGGTTTTAGTTAAATCTTTGCTAACCAACATCAGCTGGCCATCGCGGCGACCGTTGTTATAACTTGCAAGTTTCATTCTGACTCCTAAATAGGTACAAATAAAGTTGATATCAAATAAATAAAATTGTCATCACTGCTGAGTGTGTAGCTCAATAAAACATAGCTTATGTTCCACTTTTAACCGATACACATCGCAGGTTAATACCAACAAAAATAGCCTTCTTAAGGCTAGAAATACCTTAAGCTTAGCCAAATTAATATAGCGTGAGGCAAATCACATTTTTGCAAGGTAGTCTAGGTTTTGTAAACCTTTTGATACATTGCTCAAGATAATGCCAATTAAAGCAATAAACGTCTTGAAAACACGACAATGCCAGCGTATTGCTGGCATTAAATCGTTACACAAGATTTGAGTCTCAGTTTCTACACATTGACCTTTACCGCTAATTATCGTTTTTTGGTAATTTTGTAATCTCGTAATTTATTAGCAATTGCGGTGTGGGAAACCCCCAGTTTTTTCGCCAACTGACGCGTACTTGGGTAAGCAGGATATAAGCGCCTTAGTAAGCTTGCTTCATATTCTTTCATGGCTTGATCTAAACTGCCTTCGAACTCTTCGTCAAAGTAACCAAAACCTTCTGCATAAGATGGCAGTTTTAATTGTTCAACGGTTAACTCCGCAGAGCCATCCCACATTGAAACAGCTCTAAATATCGCATTTTTTAATTGGCGAACATTGCCAGGCCAAGCGTAA
This sequence comes from Shewanella sp. 2_MG-2023, assembly GCF_030548905.1. Taxonomy (NCBI): domain Bacteria; kingdom Pseudomonadati; phylum Pseudomonadota; class Gammaproteobacteria; order Alteromonadales; family Shewanellaceae; genus Shewanella; species Shewanella sp. 2_MG-2023. The sequence goes on along the minus strand of NZ_JAUOSO010000008.1, from coordinate 47,992 downwards.
GTGAACAGATAATCACGACAACTGGCAGAAATACGTCGAAGCGGACTAGAGAGTTGCTGGCTGTAATGCTCTAAGAACATCTCCGTTAACGGTATAACATCGACTTTACGCTCACGCAATGATGGCATGTGATAACTCAAGACGTGAATGCGATAATATAAATCCTCTCTAAACTCACCTGATTGACATAACTCAGCTAAATTCTTCTGGGTTGAACAAATAATACGTACATCAGCACGCACTTCTTCATCACCGCCAATACGTCTAAATGTACCGTCTTGCAACAGACGCAGTAATTTAACTTGCGCCGCTTTCGACATTTCAGCAATTTCATCTAAAAATACCGTACCGCCCTTTGCTTCTTCAAACAAACCGCGTTTAACGACTTGGCCTTCATTAGAAACAAAGCCAAATAACTCTTCTTCGGCAACACTGTCTGGGAGCGCGGCGCAATTAATTGGGATAAAAGGGTGTTCACGTCGCATGCTGGCATCATGGCTGGCTTTCGCCATTAACTCTTTACCAGTGCCTGTTTCACCGGTGATGAGTAACGGTGCATCAAGTTGCGCCATTCGCTTAGCTTGCTTAAGCACATCTTTCATTTTATCGCTAACAGCCAATACATTATCAAAACCAGTGGTTTGATTCTGTAATGCATTGAATTGCTTACCGACTCTTGCTGGAGATTTAAGTGACACCACTGCGCCCGCAAGAATGCTGGCATTATTTTCATCGGGTAGATAAATCGGCAGCATTTCGGCTAAGTATTCATTGGTACCAATTTGAACCCGTGTAGCTTGTGCAAGCACTGGGGCTTCGGTTAACCAACGCGAAAAGTTAAATCCTTGCACCCAATGATTTAACGACTCATCAATCACTTCATGTTCTTGCATATTTAACGTCAATAAAGCCGACTCGTTTACAATACGAATACGTCCTTTAGCGTTTATGGAGAACACAGAATCAGGTAAGGTTTTTAATAAGGTTTTTAACGCATAATGTTCTTGCTCTGAGGGCATAAACGAGACAGTACGAACATCATGTACGCTTTCTACTTTACGAATAAGAGGCATTAATTCGCTTAAGGTTTCGAAACCGATTTCAGCAAATTGTAAGTATAGAAATCCCCGGTTACTGGCATCAATTGCGATTAAGTTAATGCCATAATTTTCTAGCACTTCGAGAATATCTTTCGCAAGGCCGATGCGATCTAAACAGCTCACTTCCAAACGCATATACAACTATTCCCTATCAGTCATTTTTTCTGGAATATACGAGGATTAATGAAAATCTCATTTAAAAATAATGAGAAATACCATCCTTCTTTATTTGTGAGCGATACGTTAAAAGGTTATGAGGCGTGTGGCAAGTGTTGTTTACAGTGGAATTGTAACAGGGGAAGTATTTCAGCAGGTTACGTTAACGTAACCTGCTGAAATTCATGATGAAGATAATTAACCAATTAACTGGTCTGTTTTCGCCGCCATGATGAAATCATTCTTATGTAAGCCTTTTATTGAATGTGACCACCACGTTACCGTGACTTTTCCCCATTCAGTTAAAATTCCTGGGTGATGAAATTCTGCTTCAGCAAGCTCGGCTAATTGATTAGTAAAAACCATCGCAAGTTTGAAGTTTTTAAACTTATACACGCGTTCTAGTTGATTAATACCATCGCGATTTTCAACACGCCATTCAGGTACCATTTTACTGAACTCAACCATTTCTTGCTCAGTTACTTTTGGGGCATCAATTTGGCAAGCTTCACATTTCAACTCTGATAAATCAGACATAACAACTCCTGGGTAAAGTAATTTATTCTTATTAAATTTAATTCTGTCGCTTAACTGGCAATGGTTTTAGGTGCAAATTTGGGTTCAAGCAGTCCCAACTTACGTGCTTCAGTCACGGCTGCCATAATATCCATCTTGGCAATTTCATCAAGATAATCAACACTGTCGATGACGTAATAAACAGGCTGCATGATATCGATGCGGTATGGCGTTCTTAGCACTTCAATCAGATCAAATGGCTTACGCTCAGGTTCATCGCTTAATGCATATAAGGTCTCACCGGGAGAGCTTAAAATGCCGCCGCCATAAATATTCAATTCGCCATCAGCACCTTTTACTAAGCCAAACTCTACAGTGAACCAATAAAGTCTCGCTAAAAAGACTCTCTCTTCTTTTGTCGCAGCTAACCCTAATTGACCATAAATATGCGAAAAACGCGCAAATGAAGGGTTGGTTAATAATGGGCAATGACCAAAGATTTCATGAAAAATATCGGGCTCTTGTAAGTAATCAAACTCTTCCTTAGTACGAATGAATGTCGCCACTGGGAATTGTTTATTTGCCAGCAGCTCAAAGAACTTTCCGAATGAAATAAGTGCAGGCACGCCAGCCGTTGTCCAGCCAGTTGCCTCAAGTAGCACCTTATCGATTTCTTTTAATTGTGGCACTCGGTTGCTTGGCATAGCCAAAGCATCCAATCCTTGCATGTAGGCATCACAAGCGCGGCCAGGCATATTGATGGCTTGTCGCTGATACAGTTGATGCCATACATCATGTTCTTCATCTGTGTATTGAATATAGCCCTGATTGTCAGGGATCTTAGCGGTATAGTTTGTTGCTTTGCTCATAAGTGTCACTTTACGTAAACTGCTCTCCCTTCATAGTGTGCTAAGGTTTCAAATTTGTTAACAACCTCAGGGTTTATTCTTGGTCCATGTGGTAGCAACAAACGTAAACTATTCACTACAAGTTACCATAATTAGAAAATTACTCTTTTAAAATCAACAAACTAAAATGTAGTTAATGTTTGACAAACGAGGCGATAACTTCAAAATTACTTTGTTGGCATTTTGCTTTAACTTCTAGCTGAGACGCTAAAATAGATAAAAGACAACAAATGTTATATTCAGCTCGATAACTTCAGTACAATAAGTTTAATTGTATAATTCAATCGAATAGTTTGTCGTACGACAGCGTTAAGGAAAGACCATGGCAATTTTAGTTACAGGCGGTGCTGGGTACATAGGAAGCCATACTGTTGTTGAACTTTTGAATGCCGATCAGCAAGTCATTATCGTAGATAATCTATCGAACGCCAACGTTAACGCCCTTGAGCGTATCGAAACCATAACTGGTAAAGCCTGTGTTTTTTACCAAGGCAGTGTGCTTAATAAAGCCCTACTACATAAGATTTTTACCGATCACCCTATTGAATCTGTGATTCATTTTGCAGGTCTTAAAGCTGTAGGTGAGTCTGTTATTAAGCCTCTGCAGTATTACGAAACCAATGTCACTGGCACCATTATTTTATGCCAAGTGATGGCTGAGCATAACGTAAAACAGCTGGTGTTCAGTTCGTCCGCGACCGTTTATGGCATCCCTGAAGGTTTACCTATTCGTGAAGACTTCAGCACAGGTGCAACCAATCCTTATGGGCAGTCAAAATTAATGGTTGAACAACTGTTACGAGACTTACAGGTGGCCGATAATCAGTGGAATATTGCCGTACTGAGATACTTTAACCCGGTTGGCGCCCATCAAAGTGGTTTAATTGGTGAAGATCCAGCTGATATACCCAATAATTTAATGCCATTTATCTGCCAAGTTGCTGTGGGGAATATCCCTGAGCTAAAAATATTCGGTAATGATTATCTAACACCAGATGGCACCGGAATTCGCGATTACATTCATGTCGTTGATTTAGCTCAAGGTCATTTAAAAGCGTTACAAAAGTTATCAGAGCAACCTGGCATAGTGACCTATAACTTAGGTACAGGAAGGGGCTACAGTGTTATCGAAATCATTAAAGCGTTTGAACTGGTCAGCGGTAAACAGATCCCCTATCGTTTTGCCCCACGCCGTGATGGCGATCTTGCAGCATATTTTGCCGATGCAAGCCTTGCTTATGAAGAATTAGACTGGCAACCATTGCACACGCTTGAATCAATGGTTGAAAGCAGTTGGTTGTGGCAATCTAAGAACCCTAATGGTTATAACGATTAGCCTAACTTAATCTATTTTGTGTTACCGGAAGAAATATGAGCCAATCAATTAATCACAGTCGCAGAAACTTGTTTCGTCGTAAAAAGTTTGATGCGCAAAGACCACCTTGGGTAAAGTCTGATATTGAATTTACCGATGAGTGCACCCGCTGTAATGCCTGCATCGACGCATGCGAGACCAAGGTATTAATTAAAGGCGACGGCGGTTTTCCGGAAATCAAATTTACTGAAGATGAATGCACCTTTTGTCAGCAGTGTGCCACTGTGTGTAAAGAGCCCATTTTTGACCTAGCTCAAGAGCAACCATGGACGATTAAAGCGACTATTAATGACTCTTGTTTGACCTATAAAGGGGTTTGGTGTCAAAGCTGTAAAGATGCATGCGACCCAGGAGCGATTAGTTTTAAGATGGCGGTTGGACAGGTACCAAAACCAATTATTGATACTGAAGCTTGTACTGGATGCGGCGCTTGTGTTTCGCCTTGTCCATCAGTGTCAATTAGTATCAATGAGTCAAAAATCGGCGATTAATGGTGATTTCTACTGAGCAGTGTCAGAAAAAGTCAGTGTCGTCAAAATATAATGGTTTTTTTTGATTTTATTTGCCGTTATATTAATGTTAATTTTTATAATAAAGCCATTTCGGTCGCTTATATATAGTGGACTAATTTGCGAAAAAAGAGAGCCTACATGTTTAGTAAAAAAAGCCCTACCAGTAACTTAAGTTTCATCGCTAATGATTGTGAATTAACGGGTAATATTAAAGTCGCTGGAGATGTACTCATCGCGGGTAAAATCAATGGTGAAATTCGTGCATCAGGCAATGTAACTGTAGAACCTTCTGGCGTGATTACAGGCGGCGTTGTCTGTGTTGAAGCCACCGTTTCAGGCTTAATAAATGGCAATATTACTTGTGAGAAGCTTTCGATTACTAACACGGGAACCTTTGACGGTGAAGTGTACAGTAAACGTATGGAAATATTAGATAATGGGCAGTTTATTGGCTACCGTAAAGCCTATGACGAAAGCCTAGAACACAAGAGCTTGCTTAATGAAAAGGTGGTTAGTCCAGAAGCTGATAAATCAACTGATAACCCTCAGCTGTCAGCAGTTAACGCGTAACTGACAGTTAAAAACTAATAATTTAGTTATCGTTTGTATTGATAAAATGCACTTGCTGCCACTCGCGAAGTAGCTCAACGAACTCTGCGGGTGGTCTATCAAGACTATCAATCGAAATATACAGATGAAACCCCAAATGACTTTCTAGGGTTTGACAACGATGCCCAAACATCGCTAATACACCTCGATAGCGATCACCGTTCACCACTAATGGGGTAAATTCAGCCCCAAGATACGTTTCTAGACTCTGTAAATCTTCATCTTGTGTCGCAGCGGTCATTAATAGCGGACGTTGTTCCCCTAATAACCCCGTTGCCAACCTCGGTGAAATACAATCTAAAATCGGATTAATTTGCTTTAATTTAAAACCAATATAAGGCAGTTCAATTAACTCAAGGTTTTGTGTCACTCTAGATACATCAACACGTTGAATATTGTCCCAACTAATGTGCACTGTGCCACGTTGATGAAAGTAATCTAGTCCCGTCTCGGTCAGTTTAAAGCTTGCCTTAGGCTGATTAACTTTGGCTATCCCTAATATTAAACTCACACTGCCAAAACCAAATAACACAATGCCGATACCAAAAAGATGTTGGGCATTGATAAACAATACTAGGCTGATAATCAGCGCTATTGCGCCAAAAACACTCAATGTGATGCCATTTCGCTTGCCAAATGGGCTGATTAATAATGTTTTATCATCTAGGTTTGTTTCATTAGACATTGGTGACTAACCCTTTAACTTTTATCCATAGCATGCCGATATACTCGTGAATGGAGCGTTGTGAAATAAATAGGTTTTCAGCACTAAAACGCCACCAGTAACCTGGAGAGCTTAAAAAATTAGTTGGTGCAGCAACCGGTGAGAGCTCATTAGCAGTGAAAATCATCATCGAGCGAGGTATATGGGTCGCTGATGTCACTAAAATAAATGGTTTTTTACCAACAATGCTTTTCATTGAACGTGCTTCTTCGATGGTATCAAGTGCATCAGGGAAAGTGACGATGCTATCTTCGCTAACGCCTAGCTCAATTGCCGCTTGTTTCATGATGATGGCATGTGGTGTTGGGGTTAAGCCGCCACTCCAGCCACTCACCACTAAAGTACACTGTGTATCTGAAAGCGACAGTTGCCTAATGCCCTCAGAAAGTCTTGATAAAGCAGTAGCCGATAATTGCTGAACTGCACTGATAGCGTTATTTTCTCGATGGGCAGATCCCAGTACCATCACAAAACAAGCATCATGACTAATTTGTGTCAACGGTAACTCGTTAACTGGATATCTTGACTCTAAACTGTTCGCGAGGTTGGCAGAAATAAAAGAGTTACTTAATAGCATTAAGCTCGATATGCCAACCAATAAACATAACTGGCCAAATGACTTAAATTTTTTAGCCTGAAAACGCCAAATAAAAAGTGCGAACAATAAACAAATTAAAATAAACGGCACCGGCATTACAAATTGCGACAGGCCTTTTTTAAACCAAAACATCAATTTCATCTGCTGTTTACCTGCTCAATTAGAAGGGGCTAAAGTAAATTAGCTGTATTGTATCTTTTGCGACAGCAGATTGCGAAAATTACCGATATTCAATTAGATTTTGCAAATAAACCCAATAAAAAAGGTGCTCACAGAGCACCTTAATATCAGCAATTTATACTGGCAAAGCTTATTAATTGATGAGGACCAATTAAGTGTTACTCTTTGCCCCACAACCATGCAGCGCCACGTACACCTGATGAAGCGCCAAATTCATTCTTAACCACAATTGTGTTGCACTCACGGCCGACTACGTATTTAGGTAACACTTTTGGTAGCTCAGTATAGATTGCATCAATATTTGACACCCCACCGCCTAATACAATCACATCAGGGTCTAACATATTAATCAGATGCGCTAATGAACGTGCTAAACGGTCTATATAACGAACAAATGCTTGGGTCGCTAACGGATCACCTTCTGCCATCATTTGTGAAATTTGAATACCACTGTCTGCCACGCCGCCTGATCGGCGAAAATCTCGTACCCAACCCGTGCCCGATATAAAAGTTTCAATACAATCTTTATTGCCACAAAAACATGAAGTGGAGTTGAATTCATCAGATGTCATCCAAGGCAGTGGATTATGTCCCCACTCACCTGCAATACCATTGCCGCCAGCATGCACTCGACCATTTATCGATAAACCGCCGCCACAACCAGTGCCAATAATAACCCCAAAGACCACACCTTTACCTGCAGCTGCGCCATCAACGGCTTCAGATACAGCAAAACAGTTTGCATCATTTGCAATGCGCACTTCTCTATCAAGACGTGCACTTAAATCTTTATCTAATGGATGGCCATTAATCCAAGTAGAATTTGAGTTTTTAACTAACCCTGTAAAGGGTGAAACCACTCCAGGGATCCCAACGCCAACCGAGCCTTTTTGTTGAGTATCAGCTTCAGCCTCATCTACTAAACCAATAATGGCATCTAAGGTATCAGGATAATTTCTCGGGGTAGGAACACGTTTACGAAACAATTCGCTACCATCTTCAGCTAATGCCACTAATTCAATTTTTGTCCCGCCAAGATCAACACCCATGCGCATCATAGCTTTAGTCTCCATTTAATTATAATCTGTCATTCGATACGCATTTGATGCTGCAACCATGATGGTTCATAGGATGTTTAATGACTTAATCTCTGTGTGCTACCACTTTAATACACACAAATATGTTAGCCAATAAACAATACTAAGCTATGTACGCTCAAACCATTTTGGTGATGCTGCTATAAAATACGGATTTAAAATATTTTCTTTTTGGTTGTACTCAAGCGGTGTGAGTTCAGGGTAAATAAGCACCTGACCACCCGCACTTTCTAATACCGCTTGCGCCGCACCAGTATCCCACTCGCTAGTTAAGCCTAAACGTGGATAAACATCTGCATTGCCTTCAGCAACTAAGCAAAACTTCAGCGAACTCCCCACACTTTGCATTTGGTGGTCGCCGATATTAGCAACGTATTCAGCAAGGCCAGGGCTAATATGTGAACGGCTACCGACCACAATAGGCTTATCATTAATCTGTTGCTGACTGATATCCAACACTTGCTGCTTTGCGTTACTTTCTAACCATGCACCCTCGCCTAAGAGGCCTGAGTAGCATTTATTTAATACAGGGGCGTACACGACACCCGCCACGGCTTTGCCGTTATGGATAAGCGCAATGTTGACCGTAAACTCGCCATTGCGTTTAATAAATTCTTTGGTGCCATCTAATGGATCAATTAACCAATAGGTTGGCCAGTTTCTTCTTACATTCCAATCAATATCAGCAGCTTCTTCACTCATCACTGGTATATCAACAAAATGTTTTTCAAGTTCAGCGACAATCACATTATGGCTGGCGATATCGGCTGCCGTAACTGGGCTGTCATCTTGCTTTTGCTCAATTTGCAAGTCAGGCTTTGAATACACTTGCATAATCGCGTCACCTGCCTGCTTGGCAATGGTAATGACGGTATCGAGCTGTGCTTTAGTTAAGCTTGTATGTTGTACTAATTTTTTATTACTCAAAGGGAATTCCTTAGAAAATACCGACATTTAAGCCAGAAAATTATCAACATACATTATGCCACCTTGCTTATTAAAGATTTATAACTATTTTGTTTGTCTTAGACATTTAACATGATTGAAATTAATGCCATTAAATGGCTTGTACCACGGGTTTTCTTTATTCACTCACACTAGATTTCTAACGTGATGTAATCTGATTTCATTCAAGGCTAAAACTTTATTGTTACTTATTTGTAACGCCAGCTTGATAGTAAGCCAAGAGCGATGAGCTTAAAACCCTCATCGCCTTGACTGCATTCGTATTCAAACTTATTTAGTCAACATCACATTATCAACTTGCATCACGACACCACTTTGATTACCCCATGCAGGAAAGATAACTAAAGGTGTATCCACTTGAGTTAAATCTAAACTAGAACCTGTATTGGCTACGACATCTGCAAACGCTATTTTGTAATGAGTCCAAACACCAATTTCAGGCGCATCAATCGCAAAGTCACCTGAACTGCATGGATGACCACAGTCGACTTTAATATTAAAATCTCTTACTTCACGTGGGTCGCTGGTGACATTCAAATCAAACTCGACAAAGTTAAAGCTACTGACGTCTTGCTGAAAATTTGCACTTTGAAAATACACCACGGCTTCATTAGTATTAAAGCTAAATTGGCTCACAAGATTATTGTCACCACCAACATCAACCTGTTCAATTGCAACACTCCCTGTTGCCGCATAATGACCAATTTCAAAAGGCGCTTTAACTGCATCATCATAAACAATTAATTCATCAGATTGAGACACTTCATATTCATAGCGCACATTATCAATTTGCAGGCTCATATTGCCTAAAGGCTCTATCACAAAAGGGTTGGCTACCGAGGCTAAATCAACAAAGCTTCCCGGTGAAAATCGATTACCACTGGCAACAAGGTCGGCAATAGGTAAGCGAATTTCACTCCAAGTATTTAACTCGGGTAAAACCACGCTGGTGTCGCTAACATTGGGCCAGCCACTGTCTATTTTAACCAATAGCTCCACGTCATTATCGGTGCTAATGACATTCAAATCGAAAACTAACACGCCATTCGTCGCCCAATGGGATAAATCAGCCGTGGGAGGGTGTGCAAAATAAGCGTTCCCCGTTGCGCCAACCTTGTCTAACTGAAGCACTTCGCCGCGCCCTTCAACCTCAACAGCAGCAAGCGTGACAGAACCATCAGGGTTATAGCTGTCTAAGCTTAGCCCTTCGCTGAGCTCGTCATCATATAAAATGAATTCTGGCCCAGCTCCAATATCAGTCGATGGCGTGGTGATTTCAGGTGCTGTATGGCCTTCGACCATTTCAGCGCTTTCGCTAATAGACGCACAGCCTTGTCCTGTTTCTGGCGAAACACTGCATTCATACACTCGTACATAATCCACTTCTAACGTCTGTGGGAATACGCTTTCATCCACCCCAGTATTATTGACATTCGCCGCCCACGTGCCGCCAACTGCTAGGTTTAAAATCATATGAAATGGCTGATTGTAGGGCGCATCTTCTGGAGCACTTTGAAGGTTCCCATCTGTATCCGTGTATTGGCTATACCAGCCTGCTGAAGTTTGAGTGGCAAAATGAACCTCATCAACGTACCAACGGATCTCATCTTTTTCCCATTCCACTGCGTACACATGAAAATCGTCAGCAGGGTTTGCTCCTTCTGGCAGTGAATATTCTGCGCCAGAATAAACATTTCCAGGCCATGCTTTGCCATAATGCAAAGTACCGTGAATACGAGACTCTGGTTCAGAACCTTCGGTAACTACTTTTAAATTCACCGCTTCCATGATGTCGATTTCACCCGACCCCGCCCAAGGGCCATACACCCAATCCGTTGGTAGCATCCAGATTGCAGGCCACGTTCCTTGGCCTTGAGGCATTTTGGCGCGGATCTCAAAACGGCCGTATTTCCAATCCCCTTTATGGGTGGAATCTAATCTTGCCGAGGTATAAGGTTGCTGCTTAGATGTATCGGTTGCATCGTAATTAGGATCGCCTAAAGCCACGGCTGGACCGCTAAAATCTTCTCGCTCAGCCGTTATCACTAACATGCCATCAGCTACTTTGCTGTTTTCATCACGCTGGGTATAACACTGATGTTCTTCATTACCCCCACCATAACAGTTATGGGCAAGATTCCATTTTTCTAGATCAATCGCAGTTCCGTCAAACTCATCACTCCAAACTAGTGTCCACGGGCTTTCTTGTGGCTGTTCGACGGTGTTATCAACCGATGTAATATCATTTTCTGTTGAGCTATCTGAACCACAACCAACTAGCAATGCTGCGGCGATACTCATACTGGTGAAGGTTAAAGTTGATGTTAATTTTTTCATTTTCCCCCCAAGGAAATAGTAAAATAACTTGAAAAAAATCCAACAAAATCCCTTACAAAGTTAATTGCAAGTTCACAACAGTGCAGGAGTTATTGCCAGTTGATTGTCTTAACAATCAACTGGCAAAGATTAATTAAAGCGCTGGACAGGTAATCGTGGCGTCATTAGCCGCATTAGGCACAATCAGTAAATCACTGAAATTAATTTCGGCTTTACCTTCTGTCGCAATATAGAAAGGTGTATTGATATTGCCAAACTCAACTTGCTGATTTGCAAAACACTTCAAATCAACACTAATAGTTTGCCAAGTTCCAACTGACTCATTTAAGGCTCCTGCAATATCAACATCTGCGCGGCAATCTCTATCGCACGCCACACCTAACATGACCGGTTTTTCAACCTTGTTGGTGGTTTTAATTAATACAGATAAAGCGGAATTACTGTTTGAATAAGCACGTAAGTCACGTGGGAAGTTACTGATTAACCCAACAAAGCCCATGCCTGTTCCGTTAAAGTTCACTAACCTTGCGTCTTCTTGCACTGCTTTATCAAAGGTTCTTAAGGTCAATGCATCATTTTTTTGAATACTGCTACTTACTGTCTCCATTGATGTTTCTGTACCAATAATAAGTTTCCAAGGTGCTTTTACAGCTCGCTCAAATAAGGCTAACGTTTCAAGCTTAGCGTCAGATGCGAAGTTATCTTCTGAAAGCATATCTGACACCTGGCTTTTTTCACCGTATTTAAGACCATAACCATAAGCAAATAAGGGTTGGTAGTCTTCATCATTCACATTAACCGACGTTTGCTGCGGCGTTGTTGGCCATGAGAAAGATAGCTTACCGACAAAGTCAGCATTGACTTTTCCATCTATCTCAGTGAAAAGTACTTGAGCTACGCCATCACCTTCTGTGCCAGGTAACCAAGCAGCGACAAAGGCGTCTGATGCGTTTAATTCAGGGTTAACCCACATAGGACGGCCACTGATAAATACTGAAACCACAGGAATACCCTGAGATTTTAATGATTGCAGTAAAGCTAAATCACGCTTATCTCCACGTTGGTATTCAAGGTTATCAATGTCGCCATTACCTTCTGCATACGGCTCTTCACCAAATACCACAATTGCCACATCAGGTTTGTTTGTTGCGTCAAATTGACCATCAACACTTAACCAAGCTTGACCACCCGCAGCATCCACAGTTTGCTCAATACCCGCAAAAATCGAAGTTGCACCTGGGAAATCTTCATTTAAGTTATCTGTACCCTGCCAAGTAATACTCCAACCACCAGATTGCTTACCGATATTATCGGCTGCATCACCCGCCACTAAAACTTTGGAATTTGGCGCTAATGGTAAAATGTTAGCGTTATTTTTAAGCAGTACTAGTGATTCACGCACCGCTTGTCTTGCTACATCTCGATGCGCTTTAGCACCAATTAATTCTGTTTTGCCTGAAATAGCGCGATTAGCAGGACTTGGCTTTTCAAATAATCCTGCGCGAAATTTAACTCTAAGAATACGACGTACTGCATCATCAACACGTGCTTGACTAATTTCGCCATCTTTAACTTGGGCAATAGTGTTTTCGTAAAGAGGTTTCCAAGCACTGGTTGGCACCATGAATACATCTAAGCCTGCATTGGCAGCTTGAGCACATGATTCATTAGTACAGCCGTCAACTTGACCATGACCGTTCCAGTCACCTACCACAAAACCATCAAAACCCATTTTGTCTTTTAATACATCATTAAGTAGGTATTTTTCGCCGTGGATTTTTTTACCTTGCCAGCTATTAAATGACGCCATGACGGTTTGCGCGCCAGCAGTTAAACCGCCAACATAACCTTGAGCATGGATATCAAATAAGTCTTGCTCTGAATCTAGGTTTTGCCCCTGATCAATACCCTTTTCTGTTCCACCATCACCCAAGAAATGTTTTACCGTTGAAATGACATGTTGGTCAGATAAAAAGTCATCACCGACTTTTCCTTGCAAACCTTCAACAATCGAGTGCGAGTAAGCTTTAACAATGCGTGGATCTTCTGAGTAACCTTCATAGGTTCTTCCCCAGCGATCATCCCTTACAACCGCAACCGTTGGAGCAAACACCCAATCAATTCCTGTTACCATTACTTCTTTGGCTGTAATGGCAGCAATATCACGGATCAAGTCTGGATTATTCGCCGCACCCAAACCAATGTTATGGGGAAACAAGGTCGCACCAATGACATTGTTATGACCATGAACCGCATCGGTTCCCCACATTGTTGGAATAGCGATACCATCAACGCTGTCGTCCATAGATGCTTGGTACATATCTTCAGCTAACTTAATCCAGTCCGCAGGTGTTGCGTGTTTATCATCATTTGGATAAGCTCCGCCGCCATTCAAATAAGAACCAAATCCATACTTACGCATATCTTCAACGGTGATATCACGGATTTCAGGTTGGATCATCTGAGCAATTTTTTGCTCTAAGGTCATCTTTTCCATTAACGATGAAATGCGCTGTTCAAGTTCAGCATCTTTCGCTAATGGAATCGCAAGCTTTGGCCAAATATCAATATTATTTACTGTCGCTACGTCAGTGTTTTTGGCTGCAACTTCTACTTCAACCACAGGCTGTTTATCTGCTTTAACCGATGCCATTGGCATATCCTTGTTTTCACCTGAACAAGCCGATAGCCCCATCAATACGGTTAATACTTGCAGTGGCAATGCTAATTGCTTCCTTGCGATAACCTTATTTGCCTTTTTCATAAAATTTGCCTTATGTATTCTTGTCATAAATTCTATATTTGTTTTTAAATGTTTCATCATTAAGCGTTTCAGTCGAATATTACGCAGCTTCTGGGCGTTTAGCTTTACTGCCCACTAAACCGTAATAAGCAATAAAGGCGTAACACACTAGCGGTAAAACAAACGCCAATTGAATGCCAAAGGTATCAGCTAGCATGCCTTGCAATAATGGGACAATCGCACCACCAACAATCGCTAAACACAAGACACCAGAACCTTGACTGGTATGCTGCTTTAAATCTGTTAACGCTAAGCTAAAGATCGTTGGGAACATAATAGAATTGCATAGTCCAACCAATAGCAATGCCCACATTGCTGTTGTGCCTTCAGATAACATCGCTACTGCCACTAATAAAACTGCGCAGGTAGCGTTAAATGCTAGCACTTTGCCTGCAGCTATTTTTTGCATCACCAAAGCACCAATAAAGCGACCAACCATTGCACCACCAAAATAATAAGCAATGTACTTAGCAGCTTGCGATTCAGTAAATCCACCAATATCAGGCTGAGTCAAAAAGTTAATTAAAAAACTACCTATGCCAACTTCGGCGCCAACATAAACAAAGATACCTACAGCGCCTAATACCAAATGTGGATATTTCCACGCACTACCTGTGCCCTTTTGTTGTTTGGTTTTTTGCTCGCTAATACCAAGAACGGGTAACTTTAAAATGAAGAAAATAATCGCTAGCACACACAAGGCGCCAGCTAACATTAAATAAGGAACTTGCACTGTACTAGCTTGATGTACAGCTGCAATAGATGACTCTGCCGCACTAGAAGCTGCTTCATGGGGTTGATTACTTAAAATCAAGTAACTGCCAAAAAATGGCGCGACTGTGGTACCAAGCGCATTAAATGCTTGAGTCATGGTTAATCTTGAAGACGCGGTTTCTGCAGGGCCTAATGCACTCACATAAGGATTAGCGGCAACTTGTAATATGGTGATACCCGATGCTAATACAAAAAAAGCACTTAAGAACATCCAATAAGAGGCATAGCTCGCTGACGGGTAAAAGAGTAAGCAACCTGCGCAGGCAATAGCCAGTCCGGTAACAATCCCTTTTTGATATCCAATTTTACCGACTAAAGAGCCCGCAGGAATTGATACAATAAAATAGGCGCCAAAGAAACAAAACTGAACTAACATCGCTTGGGTATAGCTTAATTCAAACATATTTTTTAAATATGGAATTAAGATGTCATTTAAACAGGTTAAAAAACCCCACATGAAAAATAGTGAGGTTAATGCCATCAAAGCAAACCGAAAATTCCCAGTTTGATGAACACTCCCCATTTCTGCAGCATCTGCATTTAACGGTGCGTTAGCCATGACATTTCCTCTTTAATTATTATGTATTTATGGTTTAAGTCTATCTAAGCACCCTTGTCCTACATCTTTGGTAGTACATGGATAGGCCGTTTCGAGAATTATCTAAATCAATTATTGACGTTTGGTTAATTAATCACTAATCTCGATGTAAGCGCTTTCATTTTTAACATACCGATAACGAAAGTCAACGATTTTTATTAGTAAAAATTGTAACAGCACCTCAGTAACCGCCTGTGTTTAGGCCTTTGAAGCGCTGTAGGCAGAATTACATCAGAAACATATTAAGTGAATAATAAATATGAAAATATCATTACCATCAGATTCTAAAATGCACTCAAAAGAATTTACTTTTGGTGTTGCAACCGCCTCTTTTCAAATTGAAGGAGCGGCTGATTCTCGCTTACCTTGTATCTGGGATACCTTCTGCGCAACACCAGACAAAATCCGTGACGGTTCTGACGGCAAACAAGCTTGCGAGCATGTGGCATTATGGAAAGATGATGTTGAGTTGATTGAATCATTAGGAGTTGATGCTTATCGATTATCTATTTCTTGGGGGCGTGTGATTAATCAAGATGGTAGCCTCAATCAAGAAGGTGTGAGCTTTTATACTAACTTGATGGATAATCTTATCGCCCGAGGGATAAAGGTATATGCCACGCTTTATCATTGGGATCTACCACAACATATTGAAGATCAAGGTGGTTGGTTAAATAGAAAGACTGCCTACCTCTTCCAAGACTACGCCGATAAAATCACTCAAGCACTTGGTGATCGCGTACATTCTTACGCCACATTAAATGAACCTTTTTGTAGCTCTTATTTAGGCTATGAGATTGGTATTCATGCACCAGGCCTTGCAACAAAAGCCTATGGTCGTAAATCTGCGCACCACTTATTACTTGCTCACGGTCTTGCCATGCAAGTGATTCAAAAGAACTGCCCAAACGCATTAAACGGTATCGTGCTTAACTTCACTCCTTGTTACCCTTATTCTGACAAGCCAGCTGATATCAAAGCCAGCCAAATTGCTGATGACTACTTTAATCAGTGGTATATCAAACCAATAATGGATGGTAAATATCCTGAAATAATTCATGATTTTGATGACGGTGACAAACCAGATATTGAACCTGGGGACATGGACATTATTAGTCAACCAATCGACTTTTTAGGAATTAACTTTTATACCCGAGCCGTGTATCAAGCTTGCAGTGAAAACCAGTTTGAACAAATTGATATGAAAGATGCCCCTAAAACTGATATCGGTTGGGAAATTTACCCTGCTGCCTTCACCGACTTATTAACTAGCTTACATAACACCTATACATTACCGCCTATTTACATCACTGAAAATGGCGCAGCTATGGATGATAAAATTGTTGATGACGCGGTAAATGATTTAGACAGACTTGAATATTACCAAGCGCATTTAAATGCGGTTAATGATGCTATTGAGCAAGGCGTTAAAATCGATGGTTATTTTGCATGGAGCTTAATGGATAATTTTGAATGGGCAGAGGGCTATTTAAAACGCTTTGGGATAGTGTATGTTGATTACCAAACACAAAAACGAACAATAAAACACAGTGGTCTTGCCTACCGTGATTTTATTAGCCAAAGAGCTGAATTATAGCAAAATTGAAAAAATGCCCAACACCCTACATTAGAAAAATAATAACCCGAAAGAGGTTTGCATGATTAGCGTTAAAGAGAAGATAGCCTATGGATTAGGTGATACAGCCAGTAATATCGTTTTCCAAACGGTGATGTTATTTCTTACGTTTTTTTATACTGACATATTTGGTATTTCACCTGCATTTGTCGGCACAATGTTTTTGGCTGTTCGATTTATTGATGCTATAACCGACCCTCTGATGGGGGCACTCACTGATAGAACAGAAACCAAATGGGGTAAATTCCGTCCTTACCTTATGTGGTTTGCTCTGCCTTTTGGCTTAATTAGTGTTTTAGCATTTACGACACCTGACTTAGCTGAAGAAGGCAAAATGATTTACGCCTTTGTCACCTATACTGCATTAATGATGGTCTATACCGCGATCAACATTCCTTATTGTGCATTAGGTGGTGTATTAACAGCCGATCCCAAAGAACGAGTTTCAGTACAGTCTTACCGCTTTGTGTTTGCCATGATTGGCGGTTTAATGGTGTCAGGATTAACATTACCTTTAGTTGAATATTTCGGCCAAGGCGATCAAGCTAAAGGTTATCAACTGACCATTGCAGCAATGAGCGCATTGGGCGTGGTGATGTTTATTCTGTGTTTTCTTGGCACAAAAGAGCGCTTACACCCGCCGAAAGATCAAAACTTAAGCTTTAAAAGAGATTTCAAGTTACTGTGGCAAAACGATCAGTGGCGTATTCTATCTATAGCCGCTATATGGTTGTTATCAGGCATGGTGCTTAAAACCAGCTTAGCAATCTATTACGTTAAGTATTATTTGCATATGCCAGACTCAATCACTTTATTCATTACTCTTGGTATGATTGGTAATATATTTGGCTGTATTTTAGCTGAGCCTTTAGCTAAACGAGTCTGTAAGGTCAAAGCTTATATCACCATTCAATTCATTGCTGCTGCTCTGTGTATTGCGGCCTATTTTGTCTCAGGCGACCAAGTTGAACTCGCATTTGCACTATTTATAGTGTGGGGCTTTACGTTTAATATGGGCACCCCACTACTATGGGCGAAAATGGCAGACGTAGTTGACTACGGTCAGTTTAAGACTGGCGTAAGAATTACCGGAATGATTTATTCTTCAGTTATTTTCTTTATCAAGTTAGGTGTTGCGATTGGTGGTGCAGCCGCAGGTTGGTTGCTGGCATTATATGGTTACCAAGCTGATGTTGAACAAACCCAAGCAACTCAACAAGGGATTTTGATTTCATTTACTATCTACCCTGCAGTGGGATCAATTATCGTGGCTATCGTCATGAAGTGGTACAAGTTAGACAATGAGCAAGTTGAGAAAGTGCACGCTGCAATTACGCAATAAATATGCTCAACATTCACTAATGAATAAATATTCACAAATGAATAAATATTCACAAATTGTAGAAACTTATTAATTACAGAGCTTGATACAATTGATACGCACAACAGATAATACTGTTTATTTGGCGAACTGATTTATTAATGTTCGTCAAATAAAACCGTTTTTTAATGAATGTGCTAAATAGTTCATGCTAGTCTAACCGACGTTTTGACTCTCATCATTAGCTAGACAGTATTAAATAGGGATATATGGCGACAATATATGACGTATCAGTTTTAGCAGGCGTTTCACTCGCGACAGTGTCCCGAGTGATGAATAACAACACTAAAGTCAGCGAAAAAACGAAACAGAAAGTATTAAGTGCAATGGATCAATTGGGATATCGTCCAAATACCATTGCGCAGTCCCTTGCGTCTAACCGTTCAAATAGTGTCGGTGTGTTAGTGTCTCAATTAGACGGCCCCTATTACGGCCCAATGATGACTGAGATTGAAACTGCACTTCGAGCGGGCAATAAACACGTTATCATTGCAGCAGGACACAGTGATGAGTCCCAAGAAAAAGACGGTGTTGAGTTTTTAATGAGTCGAGGCTGTGATGCGTTAATTCTTGACGTAGAAGCTGTTGATGATGAATATCTGATTAAGCTGCACCAGGGTGATACTCCCATCGTGCTGATTAACCGCTACATCGAAGAAATCAGTGATGCTTGTGTTTATTTAGATAATGATCTTGGTGGTTACCTAGCCACCAAACACATTCTCAGTCATGGACATAAAGACATTGCGTATATCTCAGGCCCCAAATTTAAACTCGATGCTCAAGACCGATTACATGGTCATCAACGGGCATTAACTGAATTTGGTGTCGAATTTGATGAGCAACTGTGCTTTGAGGGAGACTTTAAAGAGCACAGCGGCTGTTTAGCAATGGAGCACTTACTTAGCGTCAAAAAGACTTTTACCGCAGTAGTTTGTGCTAACGATCAAATGGCCTCTGGTGCCATTGCAGTATGCCTTGAAAAAGGCATGAAAATCCCACAAGAGTTGTCATTTGTGGGGTACGATAACATCCCTTTCCCACAATATATCTCCCCTAAACTCACGACAGTGAATAACCCGATCCATGAAATGGGCAAAATGGCTGCATTTTGGGTATTAAAGCATGTTTATAATGACCCTAAAGCTGAAGTTGAAAATACCTTTACACCACAGTTAATAGTTAGAGATTCGGCAACTAAGCCTTCTGACAATCACAAGAAACAATAATAAGTGCAAAGCACCAATCCCTAGATGATTGCTTGTCAGACCCAATTTAGCCGCGACTTATGCGGCTTTTAATTAGCAGCATTCAAGCTTGCTACATCAAAAATCAATTCTCATACCTCACTTCGCATTTCTCAAGTTATTGCACAACTAGTGTTATTTCAATATGGGGATCTGCCATCAGTTTCAGGCCTGCTTTTGTGCTTACTGCTTACTGCTTACTGCTTACTGCTTACTGCTTACTGCTTTGCGTATTTTCTAAAATAGTATCTAAATTCATGGCAATTTTTGACTCCGAAATTGACCTAATACTCATTTAAAAACACTATTCATTTGTCATACAATATGTGTAAAAACAAGCATGTAACTGCACTAAACTGTCTTTATATTGAAATTAGCTTCCATAATCTGCAACAACCACCTTCCTTAGCGTATTTATTTCAAAAAAAATGTAAGCGCTATCACAAAATTATTTCTTTTTTTATTTTAGATAAAACTGCTAAATAGTAAATTATTAATGTTTTTATTCAGCAACTTAAGATTTCTTGTTTTGTTTTGCCACAAAACAAAGTTAACAACTTGTGATTTTTTGTAGCAATTATTGTTGACGCTGTTAACAAATTAATCTAGTTTTATGTAAGCGCTTACATTAACTTTTACATAAAGGCTTTTCAAAGCGTTTACAAATGATGAATAAAACATATTACGTGAATGCGTAATCCGAATAAAAAAATCAGAGAGTAGTAGCCTGAGATCTAGTCGAGGGGAGACTTAGATGAAATTTAGAACATTTAAAAAGACCAGAATTGCCACTAGTTTGTCGGTAGTACTGAGTGCAAGTACCATGATGCCAGCATTCGCAGCTGATGAAGCCGCTGCAGATGAAAACATTGAAGTACTTCAAGTCACGGGTATTCGCGGAAGCTTAATTAAATCAATGGATTTAAAACGTAGCTCTAACGGTATCGTTGATGCAATTAACGCTGAAGACATTGGTAAGTTCCCAGACAGTAACTTAGCTGAGTCTTTGCAACGTATTACGGGTGTATCAATCGACAGACAAAATGGTGAAGGTAGCCGTGTTTCTGTTCGTGGTTTCGGTGCAGACCAAAACTTGGTTATGCTCAATAACCGTCAAATGCCAGTAACAACCGGTTCTCGCTCTTTTGACTTCGCTAACATTGCATCAGAAGCAATTAGTGCTGTTGAAGTTGAGAAAACAAGCCAAGCGAAAAACTCAACTGGTGGTATTGGCGCAACAATTAATGTTCTAACTCATCGCCCACTAAGCTCTCCAGGCCTTAAAGCGACTTTCGGTGTTAAAGCTGTTGATGATCAATCAACTGATGAAGGCTCTGTTACACCAGAACTATCAGGTTTATATTCAAATACATTTGCTGATGGCAAATTTGGTATATCTATTTCTGCGAGTTACCAAGAACGTGAAAGCGGTAACCAACAAGCTCAAGTCGGCACAGGCTGGCGTAGCTTCCCAGGTATTGTTGACCAAGACTGGGGCGGCGATAATGCAGAATGGGGCGGCGTACCAAAAGATGATAATCAAATTAACCGTGCCGGTGAAGATGATATTTACTCAGTGCCTCAAACCACTGTTTATCGTTTTGAAGAGCAGCAACGTACTCGTACTAATGGTCAGTTAGTTTTGCAATACGAGCCTATTGACTCGTTACGTGCAACTCTAGATTACACTTATATGCAAAATGATGTTGATACCCAATCACATGATGTATCAGCATGGTTTAACTTTGTTGGAACTCAAGAAAGTACTTGGTCAGATGGCCCAGTATCATCTCCATTGGTTTACTCTGAAACTTACCCTGATGGCGGCGCTGATTTATCAATGGCTGCTGGTGATTACGGAACTCGTGATGAAAGCGGTTCTTTAGGTTTTAACTTAGAGTGGGATGCAACTGATAACTTATTCTTATCATTGGATTACCATACTTCAGAAGCAGAGCGTTCACCTAATAGCCCGAACGGAAGTAACAGTAACCTAAGTACTGCAGCATTTATTCGTACAAGCGCTGCAACTGATTTCACCGGTGACGTACCAGTACTCGCTGTTGGCGGTGGTAATGCTGTTCGTCCTGAAGATATGCGCGTTACTGGTTCAGTATTTGGTAATGCTCGTAATAAATCAGAAGTTGAACAACTACAAATTAATGGTACTTACGTCTTCGAAGAAGCAGGTAGCATCGACTTTGGTATCGCAGCAACTGACGTAAATAACCATTCACAAGAGGTTAATGTCCAACGTAATGACTGGGGGGGGGTTGGTAACGCTGGTGATTTAGATGCAGCTTGGTTCCCAGCGGGTAGTGTTCAAGATAAATTTGATGGTTCGCAAGGTGACTTCTCAGATTATGAAGGCTCTGCCTCTATTGACCCACAAGATGTTATTTTCCTTTGGGATTTTGAAGCGGTTCGCGCTCGCGCTGCTGAACTATACGGCTCTACAGCTATTGGTGACTGTGGTAACGGCTTCTGCCCTTCAACTGATTACACTACAGATCGCTACACTCAAGAAGAATCGCAATCTGCTTATGTTCAATATAATTACGAAGGCGAATGGGGCGATATGCCATTTGATGTTCACTTCGGCGTACGTTATGAAAAAACCGACGTAGAATCAACATCTCGAGTTTTAACATATAATGAAGCGACTTGGATAGCTGAAACTGAAGTTGCTTTAGGCAGCACTGCTACTGACAACAGTGCTTTCCAAACTGAGACTGGCGAGTACGACTATTTTTTACCAAGCTTTAATTTCAATATCGAAGTAATAGAAGATGTTTATGTACGTGCCGCATACAGTGAAACTATTGGTCGTCCTGATTACACCTCAATTCAAGGCGGAACATCAATAGGAGAGCTGGCTAACCGAGGAGGTGGTTCTGGTAATACGGGTACTCCAGGCTTGCTCCCACTTGAGTCGACTAACTACGATTTATCAACAGAGTGGTATTATGATGATGCCAGTTACGTTTCTGTGGGCTATTTCCGTAAAGACGTAACCAACTTTATTGATAGTAACTCTGTTAATTCTAACCTTTATAACATTCCAGACCCAACCCAAGGTGCTTATGTTCAAGAAGCTATTGCAGCAGGTGAAGTCGAAGCTGTAGACCAACGTAATTGGATATATACAAACTATAACTCCATCGACGGTTTATTAGGTCAAGATCCTAACGTTACTAGAAATGCAGACAATGGCAATATTGAAATTACCGGTGGTGCTGGTGATCCAGATTTAATCTTTAACATTGCTACACCATCTAACAGTAGCGACAGTTCTGTGATTGATGGTTGGGAGTTCGCTGTACAGCATTTCTTTGGTGAGTCTGGTTTTGGTATGCAAGCTAACTACACCATCGTTAACGCCGGTGATTCTTATGACAATTTCAACCTAAACCGCCCTGGTTATGCAGAACAAAACGTACTAACCAACATCAGTGATACGGCTAACGTTGTCGCAATGTATGAAAACTATGGCTTCTCTGCTCGTTTAGCATGGAACTGGCGTGATGAGTTCTTGAACTCTACAGGAGACGGCACCGGTGCTAACCCATCATATACTGAAGAATACTCACAAGTTGATTTCAATATTGGTTATGACGTCGCTGCAGTTGAAGGCCTAACAGTATTCTTCGAAGGGTTAAACATTACTGAAGAAAATACGCGTACTCATGGTCGTTCATATTCTCAAGTTCTTAATTACACCCAAACAGGAGCTCGATACAGTTTAGGTGCGCGTTATACATTCTAACTTGAACACGATTTAAATATGTAAACTAAGGTCGTTTGAGGTGACTATCATGGTCACCTCTTTTTTAAGCTACATCCGTTAGCAACATGGACGTTGCACCTTTTTTATGAATTTACAATTCTCTCTCATTATTACAAATTATTACTTACAAACACTTGTAAGCGATTGAAAAATATTCAATGCTAGTCAAGCTCTAGCGGAAAAAATGACTCTATCGATACGAATTAAAGTTATTAAAACTGGCCTTAACTACAAAATATAAAATAGGCATTTTATGGCACAAGCGATTCAAAACATTATTATTGTTGGCGGCGGCACTGCAGGTTGGTTAACAGCGGGAATACTGGCTGCTGAGCACAACGCTGATAATGGCAAGCTATCGCCCTCTCCTAAGCTCAATATCACTTTAATAGAATCTCCAGATGTGCCGACCATTGGCGTAGGTGAAGGTACTTGGCCTTCAATGCGCAGCACACTCAAAAATATCGGCATCAGTGAAACTGAGTTTTTAATCCATTGCGACGCAAGTTTTAAGCAAGGTTCGCGTTTTTTCAACTGGACTCACTCAGCTAATACACACAATCGCTCCGGCGAGCAATATCTTCATCCTTTCAGTTTACCTATAGGAACAAACGAATTAGATCTTTGTCCTTACTGGATGCCACACAGAGAGCAAGTCAGCTTTGCAGATGCTGTTGGTCAGCAAAATCAATTAAGCCAATTATTTTTAGCGCCTAAACAAATCACTACTGGTGAGTATCAATTTCAAAATAATTACGGCTACCACCTTAACGCAGGTAAGTTTAGCCAGCTGTTGCAAAAGCATTGCACCGAAAAACTTGGCGTGACTCATATTCAAGACCATGTCACCAGTATTCACAAAAACGACAATGGGGATATTAGCCACTTAGCAACCAAGCAATCAGGCATCCTCAAGGCTGACTTTTTTGTGGATTGTACTGGAGTCAAATCTTTACTGCTTGGTGAGCAGTTAAGCGTTCCATTTATATGCCAAAAGTCGGTGTTATTTAATGATTCCGCTTTAGCGGTACAAGTCCCCTACCTAAGCCCTGACTCAGAGATTGCTTCATGCACTCATTCTACTGCGCAAACAAATGGTTGGATTTGGGATATTGGTTTACCGACAAGACGAGGCGTCGGTCATGTCTATTCATCGAGTCATACCGATCAAGACCAAGCAGAAAAGCAGCTTATCGATTACCTTAGACCCACAGTCAATATTGATGTGGATAATCTAGAGTTCAAAAAACTTTCTATTGCACCGGGGCATCGACAAGTCTGCTGGAAAAACAATTGTATGGCTATCGGTATGGCTGCAGGCTTTATCGAGCCTTTAGAAGCATCAGCGCTAGCATTAGTTGAATGGAGTGCCAATACCCTTGCTAAGCAATTACCTGCGAATAGACAAGTAATGGATATTGTTGCCTCTCGAGTCAATCAACGTTTTAGCCAACATTGGCAGCAAATTATCGAATTTTTAAAGCTGCATTATGTCCTGAGTAAAAGAAGCGACAGTGACTATTGGCATGACCATCGTGAGTCATCAACGATACCGGATTCTTTACAACAACAAATCGAGCTGTGGCGAAATCAAGCGCCGAATATACACGACATTCAACATACAGATGTATTATTTCCAGCTGCGAGTTTTCAATTCGTGCTTTATGGTATGGAATTTCAGACCATGGTGCCAACTCAACTAAAGCCGTCATTGCAACATAAAGCTCAACAACTTTTCAGTGAAAATATAAAACGTACACAAGGCTTAAAGCAAATATTGCCCACCAACCGAGAGTTGCTGGCAAAAATTGCCCAATATGGATTACCTAAGATTTAGTCGCAATACAATAATAAACGACAAATTACACTCGCTATTACAAGACCAATTACACATAACAATAAACACAGCTAAGACTGTATTTGATTAGGATGTCAGCATGAATAAACCAGTATTACTCAATAGTGTCGATCATAAAGACTTAAAAATTATTACTGAACGCTCAGAAAAATTCGGTGATAACCTCTGGTACACAGTGACCTTTCCAGCCGAATTTAGAAGTGTACAGGCACATTATCCAATCTTTTTTCAAAAAGACAGTAATACCGGCCAATTCTATTCTGTTGCTATGTTTGGCTTCCAACATAAAGAAAACTTGTTTCTTCAAGATGGTAAATGGCAAGCGGCCTATATTCCATTAACTGTCCGCCGCCAACCTTTTTTAATCGGTCAGCAAACTGTACAGGAAGATGGTGTTGAGCAGGTTCAACGTGTGATTCATTTAGATCCAAACCATCCTAGAATCAATGAAGCCGAAGGTGAGCCGCTATTCTTCCCATACGGTGGTAACACCCCTTACCTTGATGAAGTTGGTGAAATGCTTGAAACCATTCACCATGGCTTAATCGATAGCAAAAACTTTATTGAAACCCTGATCAAACTTGAATTGCTTGAGTCATTTACTCTAGACATTGAGCTTGATAACGGTGAAAAGCACCAAATGATTGGTTTTTACACCATCAATGAACAAACCCTTGCCACGCTTCCCGCGGAAACACTCGCTGAACTGCATCAGCAAGGTTATCTCAGCGCTATTTATATGACGTTGGCATCACAATCAAATATAAGACAGCTTTTGAACTTCAAAAATGCTCAGACAAGTGCTTAACGCTGTATCAGGCACATCTATAAGGTTGTTGTAAATGGATACGAAACAGACAGTAAGAGTGATTGAAAACAGCTCAATGAGTGACATCATTGATGAGATTGAGTCAATCGATGAACCCGTTATTTTTAAAGGAGCTTGTGCCCACTGGCCTTTAGTGGAAGCTGGCCTTAAAAGTGCAGAAGATGCGGCTCAATACTTACTGTCTTTTTATCAGCAAACCCCAGTAACTGCCTATTACGTGGCACCAGAACATAAAGGCCGCGTATTTTATAACGATCAAGTTAATGGCTTTAATTATCAGGCCGCCCAGCTTAATTTACATCAGGTGATTGATAAGCTATTTACCCATAAAAATGATGATTTTCCGCCAAGTATCTATATGGGTTCAACTGAGATTAATCAGTTTCTGCCAGGTTTAGCAGATAAAAACAGCCTAAAGCTTGAGTCTATTAAGCCGCTAACCAGCGTCTGGTTAGGTAATCAATCTCGAATAGCAGCACATTTTGATTTCCCGCAAAATCTTGCCTGTAACGTTGTTGGCAAGCGTACTTTTACCCTATTCCCACCCGAACAAGTCGGTAATTTATACATTGGCCCGATGGAGTTTGCCCCTGGTGGCCAAGAAATTAGTATGGTCGACTTTGATGCGCCCGACTTTGATAGATACCCTAAATATAAACATGCCCTTGCTGCGGCTCAAACCGCTGAGCTTGAGCCTGGTGATGTGCTATATGTTCCTAGTATGTGGTGGCATCAAGTAAGTGGTGTAGAAGCCTTTAATGTGTTGATAACCCATTGGTGGCGAGACACGCCAGCTTATCTAGGTAGACCGAATAACGCGCTGGCAATGGCAATGTTAAGTCTTCGCTCACTGCCTAAAGCACAACGACAAGCTTGGAAAGCCATGTTCAATCACTACATATTTGATCATGATGACGATGATGTCAGTCATATCCCGAAAGATGCTCAAGGGATGCAGACTAAACCTCTAGATGATATCAATGCTCGAAAGCTTAGAGCGGACTTAATTAATAAGTTAAAGCGATAAACTCATAAAAAAGCGAGTTCATTAATTTTCAAACAACGAATAATAAAGAGTTAATCACTATTTTGTGAATTGATCGTAAGGAAATTCTGTTATGCAAAAGCAAGCCTCTGAAAAAGCAAACGCTTCAAACAAGCCAATTAAAAAAGTTGTCATCGCAGGTGGTGGCACCGCTGGCTGGATGGCCGCTGCTGCATTAACAAAACTGCTAGGTAAAAACTTAGAAGTGGTACTGGTTGAATCCGATCAAATAGGCACTGTAGGTGTCGGTGAAGCCACCATTCCTACGTTGCATATTTTTCATCGTTTATTAGGCATTAAAGAACAGGATGTCATGGCTGCCACCAATGCCACTTTTAAATTAGGTATTTCATTTGAAAATTGGCACGATGTGGGAAAAGATTACATTCACTCCTTTGGTTTTCTCGGCAAAGATTGCTGGGCCTGTGGTTTCCAACATTTTTGGCTGAAAGGCCAACAACGTGGCATCGTCAGTGAAATCGGCGACTATTGTACTGAGCATTTAGCGGCGCGAGAAGGTCGCTTTGCTGTACTGCCGAATCAAGATTACAACCATGCGTATCATATGGATGCGACGCTTTACGCTAAATTCTTACGTGCCATTGCCGAGCAACATGGCATAACTCGTATAGAAGGCAAAATTAATGATGTCTTGCAATATGAAGATAGCGGCAATATTAAAGCCTTACAACTTGACTCAGGCGAAATCGTGGAAGGTGATTTATTCCTAGATTGCACTGGATTTAGGGCCATGCTTATCGAAGGCACACTCAATACAGGTTTTGATGATTGGAGCCATTGGTTACCTTGTGATAGCGCCATTGCAGTGCAAACCAAAACCACCGAAAAACCGATTCCTTATACTCGCTCAATCGCTCGTGATTCAGGTTGGCAATGGCGGATTCCACTTCAAAGCCGTACCGGTAATGGCATCGTTTTTTGCAGTAAATACATGAGTGATGAAGATGCCAAAACCACGTTAATGAACAATATTGAAGGTGAGCCGTTAACTGACCCTCGCGTGATTAAGTTCCGCACAGGCAGTCGCCGTAAAACATGGCATAAAAACTGTGTCGCAATTGGTTTATCATCTGGTTTTTTAGAGCCGTTAGAGTCCACCAGCATCCACCTTATTCAACGAGGTATTGTGCGTCTTCTGCAAATGTTCCCTTCACAAGGTATTGTTGAAGAAGACATTAATGAATTTAATGAGCAAACTCGCACAGAAACTGAAAACATCCGCGACTTTATTGTATTGCATTATAAGGTCACTGACCGCACTGATACTCGCTTCTGGCGCTATTGTAAAAATATGAGCGTACCTTCATCGTTGCAACATCGTATCGATATGTTTGATGCTTCTGGCAAAGTGTATAAACACGGTAATGAATTATTTGGCGAAAGTTCTTGGATACAGGTAATGATGGGCCAAGGTTTAGCACCGAAACAATATCACCCAATTGTCGATATGATGGAAGATGAAGAGCTGGAACACTTCTTAGGCTCAATCAAAGCAAAAGCGAAACAGAAAGTCTCGAATTTGCCTGACCATTATGATTTTGTGCAGCATTACTGTAAGTCAAAAATGCTTTAACTAGTCATGATTGAGTTTATTTAGAATTAAGCCAGTAAGGTTGTTTATGACAGAACCACATTCGCAAACAGTGCAAAAGCAAGTATCTAGTGCTAAGCCAACAGATCTCAATCCAATGGTACGCGTCAACAAGCCATTGAAACCAGAGATCCATTATATTGGTGAGCAAAAAACACCTGTGATTGTTATCGATGACTTTACTGCTGACATCTCTGAACTACAACATTGCGCTAATCAAATCGACTTTAACTTAGACAAAGGTTCTTATTATCCAGGGATAAGAGCCAAACTGCCTAGAGATTATGTGATTGAAGTATTAAACCACGTATTTCAATTGATTTATGATGTTTACAAAATACCCACTAACCTTCGCATCAAACCTCAAGCAACGTACTTTTCGTTAATCAATCGCCAGCCAGAAAATTTGACGACGTTACAACGTATTCCTCACTTTGATACCCCTGCGCCCTATTATTTTGCATTACTGCAGTACCTTAACGAAGAGGATCATGGGGCAACGGCATTTTTTAAGCACGTTCCCACACAATTCGAACGTATTACCCAAGCCAATATGGATGAATACTTCCGAGCTGCAGAGCCCTATTTACAAGAACTAGCTCCGCATCCGGCAAAATATTTTGTCGAAAGTAATCAGTATTACCAACAACATCATCAAATCGAATATAAACAACATCGATTGGTGATATATCCGGGTAATTTGC
The DNA here is from genome assembly GCF_030548905.1 of Shewanella sp. 2_MG-2023. Classification (NCBI taxonomy): domain Bacteria; kingdom Pseudomonadati; phylum Pseudomonadota; class Gammaproteobacteria; order Alteromonadales; family Shewanellaceae; genus Shewanella; species Shewanella sp. 2_MG-2023. The sequence goes on along the minus strand of NZ_JAUOSO010000008.1, from coordinate 18,640 downwards.
TGCATTCAACTTTAGTCTGTCCTAAAACAGATATTGATAGTAACCCCCAAACAGGCCGATTAACGGCCAATATATTCATCAATGTCAGCTAATTATGCTGGTGAACTCTTTGCCAATTGACATTGTTAACCTCATAAAAAATATCTTTTATTAATCTATCAAGGAGCTTCAGATGACACCGATATATCGGACAAGAATGAAAGCGCTTACAAAAAATAGGCTTCGAGCAGTTTCGATTTCAGCTTCAATACTGATGTTAAGCAGTTCGGTAGTCATTGCAGACTCATCAAATACTGCAGATTCATCAAATACAGTGAAACAGTCACATGCATTATCAGTACTGAGTCAAAGTGAGCAACAGCGTTTACAGCACCGTTTATCTCAGGTTGAATCTGAAATTGAACGTCTTTTACCTCAGCTCTCTCTAGAGGAAAAAGTGTCTTTAGTCCATGCCGGCGGAAAATTTCATATCCCAGCAATTGAGCGATTAAATATTCATGAAATGTGGATGTCTGACGGTCCTCACGGGGTTCGTTACGAAATTGACAGAAACTCTTGGGCACCTGCCGGCTGGACGAATGACTACTCAACTTATTTGCCGCCACTCACCGCAGTAGCCGCAAGTTGGGATCCTAAAATGGCCAGTTTGCATGGGAATGTTTTGGGGGCTGAAGCGCGCCACCGTAATAAAGACCTTATTCTCGGCCCAGGCGTTAACCTTGCACGCCTGCCATTGTATGGTCGCAACTTTGAGTACATGGGTGAAGACCCATACTTGGCTGCCACATTAGTCGTGCCAACAGTCAAAGCCATTCAAGCTAACGATGTCGGTGCAACCGTTAAGCATTATGCGTTAAACACCCAAGAGTTAAACCGTACTGGAGTGAATGCCAAACCTGACGAGCGAACCCTACGAGAAGTGTACTTGCCTGCATTTGAAGCTGCAGTTAAAGAAGCCAATGTGCATGCCATCATGGGCGCATATAATGAGTTTCGCGGCACTAATGCTAACCAAAGCCATCATTTGATTAAAACCATTTTAAAAGGTGAATGGGCCTACGAAGGTGTGCTCCTTACTGACTGGAATGTCGATATCAATACCTATGGTGCTGCCATGAACGGCCTAGATATTGAAATGGGCACCGCTGTCGAAAGTTATGATGAATACTTTTTAGCTGATCCACTCCTAGCAATGATAAAAGCAGGTAAAGTACCTGAATCTGAGCTTGATGATAAAGTACGCCGTATTCTTAGAGTGCAATTAAGCATTGGCATGATGGATAAACAACGCTTATCAGGTGAACGTAATACTCAAGCTCATCGTGACGATGCTCGCACCATTGCGACCAATGGCGTAGTGCTATTAAAGAACAATAAACAGGTATTACCCCTTGATGCGGATAAGGTCAAAAACATCCTAGTGTTAGGGCCTAACGCGGATAAACGCCATGGCTTTGGCGGCGGGTCATCTGAGGTAAAAGCCTTATATGAAATCAGTCCACTTGATGGCCTTAAAGCAAAATTTGAACAAAATGGCCGTAAAGTTAATATTCAATACATGCGCCCTGCCAGTAGTGCATTTATGCCAATCCCAAATGACTACTTAACCACTCGTCATTGGACTGGGACCCCATCATGGCAAATTAACTATTATACAGATAATCAACTTAAACAATTAAGCAGCGAATCATGGATTGCAGATCCGCAGTTTGATGCCAAAGGTCAGCAACAAAACGTTGAAATTCTTGCCAATATCAAACCGATGGAAACAGGAAAGCACACATTAAAGCTAATGGCGCAAGGTAAAGTAACCCTGTTGATTAATGACAAGGCCATTGTCGATGATAATGCTAAACCTGCCAATATTATTAACGCTGAAGTAGAGCTGAAAGCTGGTGAAACTTATGCCTTTAAGCTTATTTATCAAGGTAAAGATAAAGTCACTTTAGGTTGGGAAACGCCAAACAGTTTATACAATTCAGAAGATGAGTATTTAGCCGCTGCGAAAAATGCTGACGCGGTAATTTATTTTGGCGGCTTAAGTCATGCAGACGATCGTGAATCGATTGATAGACCGGATATGAAGTTACCAGGCCAGCAAGATGAAATTATCGAGAAACTATTAACGGCAAATCCGAATACTGTCGTATTTATGATTGGCGGCTCGGCTGTAGAAATGCCTTGGGCTGAAAAAGCAAACGCTATTGCTTGGGGTTGGTATGGCGGAATGGAAGCGGGTAATGCCTATACAGACATCTTATTTGGAGATGCTAATCCAAGTGGAAAAATGCCGATAACCCTTCCTAAAAAACTACAAGATACTGCACCTATTGCGCTAAATGATTATAACGAGAAAGAGTCGTTATATTCTGAAGGGGTATTTATTGGTTATCGCTGGTTTGAGCAACAAAAAATTGCTCCTGAATTCCCGTTTGGTCATGGTTTGTCTTACAGTGAATTTAGCTATGACGACATTAACTTCTCAAGTAGTAAACTAAGCGGAGATGATACGTTAACTGTTACTGCCAGTATCACTAACACCAGCAAAACCGATGGTGCTGAAGTTGTGCAGTTGTACCTTAATGATGTTAAGGCTAGTGTGCCTCGTCCGCTGAAAGAGTTGAAAGGCTTTGATAAAACCTGGCTAAAAGCTGGGGAGACGGGACAAGTTAGTTTCACACTGAATCAACGTGATTTATCATTTTGGGATATTAACACCAATGATTGGTTAGCTGAATCGGGTGAGTTCAAGGTTATGCTTGGTTCGTCAGTGGAAGACATTAGACTCCAAAAAAGTTTTAATTATCAGCAGTAATAAAAGCTATAAGAATCAACTTAGATATAGATATAGTTATAGTTATAGTTATAGCCATAACACTGAATTTGCGGGAATTGAGTCACTCAATTCCCGCTTTTAAATCTCAAATGTATAAAGCTAACTTGTACCTGTCATTTGTTATCACTGCATTTTATGAGCGATTTGCTCCTTTAAACATTTCATAATGCTTTCAGCAGATTCTAACTCTCCAACTTGAGATAATATGTGCGCAGCGCATTCAGCCGTACACAGGCCTCCTTCAAGCTGATTTCTTCTTAGCTGATAAATGGATTCAACCTTGCTATCAATTGAGACTTTTTTAAGTTGCTTGAGATAAGGACTACGATTGTATATTTTGCGCGCTTCTTGCCACGTAGAGTCAATAATCACTAATGCGTCAAAATTTGAAAATGTATCGGATTCAAGCCTAATACTGGTATCAATTCTCTCTGCAGAATCAATTGAACCTACTACGAGGCTGGGCTGGGCTGGCAATTCAGGAAATAATAATCCCACTTTCGCTGACGCGATTAACTGAGTCAGTTCCGGGTTGGGATTTACTCTGTCCCAAGGTATCACCAGTGCACGCTCTTCTAATACAGCTTTCACCCAACGACCTGTATTGCTCGGTCTAGTGAGCTCTTTTTGATGTGTAAGCAAGATGATTTTCAATACTTGTATACCTTTAACGAGAAAGAGACATATAACTACAGATAAGCTCGGCTGATTATTATATTCTATTCACAATATAGAAAAGCATAATGCCTCAGGAAGCGCGATTATAATGGAACTACAGCAATCACTCAGCCTTTTATTTACCATGTTCATACTAGCAATAGTTCCAGGCCCTGTTGTATTTGCGATAATTTCACGTTCTTTCTCTCATGGTTTAATGCCAGCAATGCAATTATTTCTCGGGGTACTCATCGCTGATTACCTATTTATCTGTATTGCGCTATTTGGCCTTACAGCACTTGCCAGTGTGATGGGCTCTGCATTTATTATTATCAAATATTGCAGCGCCGCTTATCTGTGCATTTTAGGCTTTCAGCTTATTAATGAGAAACCACAAGCAGCTCAAATTGCAGATATAGGAGAACATAATAATTTCAAAGGGATAAAAAATACCTCAACAGGCTTAATGATAGGACTAAGTAATCCCAAGGCTCTTATATTCTACATTGGGTTTTTCCCTGCATTTGTCCCCTCAACCAATATTAGTGTCAACGATGCCTTGATCGTTATGAGCATCGCAACGATTGCCTTTGGAAGTATTAATCTTTGTTATGCATTAATGGCGGTGAAAGCGAGAAAAGTATTTAAATCAGCAAAAGCCAATCGCGTGATTAACCTAATAGCCGGAAGCATCATGATAATAGCGGGAATCTTAATAGCACTTAATATATAACAACAGCATCCACAAATAGCTAAAAATGTTTTTTAAAATGTGAAACCATTTACTTTAGTTTTTCCTTATATACACAGCGCAGATCCTTATTCAAACTGCAAAAATAACTCCAACTCCTAGCGACATCAACACGATCAATTTACCTATCAAATTTACTTATATTGTAGAGTTTGTATGTTGCAAAAAGGATTTGTTGTTAATAAATGGTTTGAATATCATTGTTTCACCCACTCATATGTTGCATAACTTGCACTTAATCTACTGTATATAAATAAATCAATTACCTTTCTTATTGCTCGCGCTAAAATAAGTCATTAACTAGACTTAATTATCTATAGGGTTACCAATGATTGTAGAAGTCAAAGTACATTGCAGTCACTGTAAAGAACACCTAATGACAAACAATGAATACTACCCTGGTCGTTTCACTGATTGTGAGTGTCCAAGTTGTCTTACAAGATGCGAGTTTACTCAAAGTATTCAAGAAATGGTGTCTGTATCAAAATGGTACAAACCATTGAGTTGGGGTAAGCGAGTTCCTCTAACTGAAATTAAGTCATAATTTAAAGATTTTAAATTGGTTCAATCGTTGTTCAGGTATTGTTAGCTATAGTTAGCTTTCGATAATAACACTTTGATAAAAGTTAATTGGTGATGACACTTTGGTAAGAGCTTATTGAGCTAGGCTATATTTACTCAGCTTAATCTGTAAATCAGAGCCATTTTAAAAGAGGCATGTAAAAAGAGGCATGCTAACAGTCCCATTTTAAAAGAATCATTATCCACTCTTGCTCGCTCAGTAAAAGCCAACTGTGAGTATGCGACGTCATTTAATACCTTGATTTATCCGTTACATTTTGGAGTTCAATATGCAAATTCAATCGTCAGTTAGTACTCAACAAGTCAATGATGCAAGTGCAACTACTACGAGTATTACACCAGCAGAAAGTGCCAGTATTGCAACTTCAAAATCAAGTGCAAGTGCAAGTGCATCTCAAGTTGATAGCGTAAATTTAAGTGCTCAAGCTATAGCGTTATCTAACCAAGCCGCAACAATACCTAACCAAGCAGCTCAGGCCAAGCAAACTAATTCTGCTTCCTCTGAAGATGGTACCCAACCATCATTACCCAATGATGGAGAAAAAGTAGAAAACTATGTCCACTACAAAAAGGCTCAAGCTCAATATCAGTTCTATTCTGACTTAGCGGGTGTTGCTAATGGCAGCGATAATTCGATGAGTGCGACATCTGCCTATATGGTTAAAAATAACGATGATGCAAGAGCCGCCACCGTGCAGGCAGCCAACATGAACAACCAGCAAAATATGTTAGATACTTATATGCAAACCACTCAAAGTATTAATGAAAGTGTGTGAAGTGATAATTAATAACATTGATATAAAACATTCCCATCAACTCAGTCATTGTTATGTAACAAGCAGTAAAAAATAAGCGCCTTTATTATATGAATACTCAATAGGCTGTTATTATTGCGAATAACAGCCTATTTTTTATTAGTTGATGTAATACTTTCATCTAAATGAGTACAAAATGAAGTTAAAAATACTAGCAGGGATTGCATTACTAAGCAGCTTTTCAACGCAAGCCGCTTGGTGGATTGAACCTACCGACCTACCTCTTCGTGCCGACATTCAACTCTTAGCTGATACAGGCATTATTCTTCAGCCTGTTACTACATTTCCATTAATGTGGTCAGGGATTAAGTCTGATCTTGATAACGCTGCTGAAAGCCCGATGTCAGTGCATCAAAAAGATGCCTTTCATCGCGTCATGCGTGCCTACAACAAAGATCATAAAGCGGTGAACTTAAGCGCAGGTCTTTCTGGTGCCAATGAACAAGCACGCTTTATTGGTTACGGTAATGATTACCGTGATAAAGCTGAAGTTGAATTCACGGCAGAAGTCACTCAAGACTGGTTCAGCGGACGTTTAGCGGCAAGCTACCATTACGATGCCATCGATGGTAATGAATCACGCCTTGATAACAGTTTCGCAGCGGTAAAACTCGGCAATTGGATTGTTACCGGTGGTGCAGTACAGAAGTACTGGGGGCCAGGCTGGGATTCAGGTTTAATTCAAACGACAAACGCTAGACCTATGCCTGGGGTTACATTTTCAAGAAACAACAGTAATGCCTTTGAGACGCCATGGCTTAACTGGATTGGCCCATGGACGTTCACTACCAGCTTTAGTCAAATGGAAAGCGATCGTTATGTCGCTGATACTCAACACTGGGGCGCACGCGGTACCTTTAAACCTATTTCAAAGTTAGAAGTTGGTTTTTCATGGACTATGCAGTGGGGCGGTGAAGGCTACGGAAATAGCTTATCAGACTGGTGGGATGGCCTAACAAATGGCGGCGTTCACGAAAGTGAAGAGGTAAATGGTCAAGAAAACATGCTTGCGGGATATGATTTTAGATGGTCAGATACCGCATGGGGCGTGCCTTATGGCATTTATTACGAACGCATCCATGAAGATTATCACAATGGTAAAAACAAACTGATCAATGCGTCTAACATGGGCGGTGTTGATATTTACATTGCTGATTTAAGCACCCGGTTTTTTGCAGAATACTCTGATACTGCAGCATCATGCGGCTTAGAATCTGATGTGTACAACTGTATGTACGAGCACGGTTTTTATCAAGATGGTTATCGATACTATGGCAGAAGCTTAGGTAGCACTTACGATAATGATTCGCGAGTGGTGGTGCTAGGCGGCATTACTCAGCTTGAGCATGGCCAAAGTCTTAGCACTAAGTTCCGCTACGCTAAATTAAACTTTGATGGTGTCGATACTGGAAATCCGTCAGGCGGGAACCCAGTATCACCAGGGCGATATGAACGCTTATACCAAGCTGATGTTAGTTACCATCGTCCATTTTACGAAGGTAAATTAAAAATCGGCGGTACTGTGGGCTATAGTGAATACCCAGAAATTGACACCAGTAGCGATTGGGAAACCACTTTCTACGCTGGTTGGGAACGTGATTTCTAAGCAGTAAAAGTTTATAAGTGATTGAACAATAGCCCATCAAACTTGATGGGCTTCTTTTATTTATAAGCAAAAATTTACAACCTGCTTTATAGCCCTTTATCTTCCCACTGCTGCTTTTTACGGTAAATCGTTGAAGGACTTACATCTAACAATGCAGCAGCTTTAGGGATATTGCCATCACATTGCTCTATCGCTGTTTCAATGGTGATCTTTTCTGTTAGCCAAAGAGGTTGAATATCTTCTGCTGATCCGATGACATCAACGGGTTCAGCGAGTGCAACAGCAGAACTGCTCACGTTACTCTGATTCGCACTTGTATTGCCCCCAATAGCCGCATCACTTGCGGTAAGTGAACCATCACGTATCAATTCTTGCGATTTGGCATTAATCTCTGTGACAGTGGAAATAGCAATGGGATTCACTTGCGACTCGCTTTTAGAATCAAGTTTAGCTTGCGATAATGCCGCAGTTACCTGTGCAGGTAACATGTTAATTGCCACCTCATCGGCAATATTAAGTACTACGACCTGACGGATGACATTTTGCAGTTGGCGCACATTACCCGGCCATGAATACTGGGTAAAACACCTTTCAACTTCTGAGCTGAAACGTTTAAATGTTTTGCCTTCTTCTTTGCTATATTGTTTAAGTAATTTTTTAGCAATAGAAATCACATCTTTACCGCGCTGGCGCAGTGGCGGTAATTCAATAGGAATGACATGAAGGCGATAGTATAAGTCTTCTCTAAATCGGCCATCTTGCACTTCTTTCCATGGGTCACGATTTGTTGCGCTGATAAATCGCACATCGACTTTTTCTTCTTTACTGCCGCCCACACGTTGAAATACACCAGTCTGAATAAAGCGCAGTAATTTGCTTTGCAGCTCTAAATCCATCTCACACAATTCATCAAGAAATAACGTCCCACCATCTGCACGAGTTGCCGCGCCGTCTCGATGACTTACAGCTCCAGTAAAGGCTCCTTTAGTGTGACCAAAAATTTCACTTTCAATCAAATCTTTTGGAATTGACGCACAATTAAGCGCAATAAAAGGCTCTTCAGATCTGATCCCCGCTTCATGAATTGCTTGGGCACAAACTTCTTTACCTGTGCCACTTTCACCAACGACAAAAACTGATGCCTTACTATTGGCAACACAATCAATCGTGTTATACACCGTTTGCATAGCCAGGGAGTCACCAATAAAACCATGGAAATTAGTTTTAGGAAGGCTGTTTTCATAATTAGACACTAATGCCAATAAGTCTCTTTGCTTCAAAGCATTACGTACGGTTATTGATAACCTTTTACTGTCGAAAGGCTTTATCAAAAAATCAAACGCCCCCGCTCGCATCGCATCAACGGCTAAATCAATCGTGCCGTGAGCAGTAATCATAATCACTGTAATATTGGGGTATTCTTTTTGCACCTTAGTCAAAATATCCATACCCGACATGTCAGGTAATTTGATATCCAGTACTAATAAATCAGGCTGTTTACGCGCTAATTCTTTTAATGCATCTTCGCCAAAATTAACATGGGTCACTTCCGCGCCTTCTGCGCAAAGGTACTCACTGTATAACGCACCTAATGACATACTGTCTTCTACAAGAATGGCACTAAATCCCATGTGATAATTCCTTTTGGTATTCAACTATATTATTCATCGGTTTCTATTTTAAACCTTTGCTTAATTTCAGATAAACTTTGTTCGGACACGCTAAATATTTGTTCAAATAACGCCGATAGTGGTTCATTGCTTGTTCTAGAAGCCGCTTCTAACTGTGTTGCCACTTCAGATAATTTCTGCGCGCCAAAACTACCTGCACTGCTCTTAATAGTGTGCACTTGGTCTTCGATCTCGTCACGGTTTCCATCTGGAGTGAGCGCTTTTAAGGTGTCAATTCGCATTAACGTTTCACCATAAAAAACCTTCATCATTTTAGCCAAGCTCGCTTTACCTACCGCTTGTTCTAATTCATCAAAGACCCGTTGATTTAATAATGTATTATCAGTTGCACTGTCATCTTGAATCTCAGCCTTGTTTTCAGAAACTTCATCGCCGATACCATCAGTCACATTATCACTAAGTTCATTGCTGGCAACAGCCAAATCTATATCTGAGCCTGAGTCTATATCTAAATCACTGCCTGTATCAGAGCCAGCATCAGAGTCTGTATCAGAGCCAGAATCTGCAAGCGTAAATTGCATCCCCATTGTCATAACGCTGTCTTGCTTTACCTGACCAAGCCAATGACTCACACCTGAAATCAAATCAGATTTGTTAACCGGTTTACCAATACAATCCAGCATACCTACCGCTTTACAAGCAGCAATTTCTTCACTAAAGACATTGGCCGTCATCGCTAATACGATTTGATCAGGCTTATGGGCTAAGATTTTTTGGCAAGCTTCTAGTCCATCCATTTCAGGCATTCTGATGTCCATCAAGATCAAGTCAAATTCTTGTTTCAGCGCGAGTTCAACCGCTTCAACGCCATTATTAGCGTAAGTCATCACAGCGCCTTCATTAGTCAGCATAGTCCCAGCAACCATTTGGTTTGCAGGACTATCTTCGGCCAATAATATGCGGCAACCGTCAGGTAAGGTGGCAACTTTCTCTAATGGTTTTTCATGAGTATTATCAGCCGTTGCGCCTTTAATTAAACTCAATAACATTGCACGGCTTAATGGTTTGCTTACTGACTCTTCAATACCTAATGCAGAAATAAGCGTTTGAGCATCATTATTCACTCCTGAAGATAAAGCTGAAATATACCCAGACTCAAATAAATAGTCGCTACGCAGTGAAGTAACTTCTTTTTCTTGTGCGGCTAGTAAACAAGTATCATCCAACATCACTAAATCAAAACGGCCACGGATTCGAGCGTTTTTAAACACTGAGCTAACCTGGTGTTCGTATTTAGTCTCAACACCATATTGACTATATTGTTTCTTAATCAACTTACATACCGTTTCATCAGGGTGGAGTAACAGCACTCGAGGGTGTTCTGGTAATCTGACATTATGGTTTGTCGCTTGACTAGACTCATCTAAAAGAACAGAAAGCGTAAACTGACTGCCCTCTCCTAACTTACTGGTCACTGAAATTGAACCGCCCATCATTTTTGCCAGTTCAGAACAAATTGCCAAGCCTAATCCCGTACCTGCATAACTCGTAGTATGAGTGTCATGAACTTGTGAGAACTCACGGAATAGTTTCTCTTGTGATGCTTCACCAATACCAATACCTTGGTCAGTCACGCGACAGCATAATTCCACTTTGTCATTACCACGATTAGGGATCCACACTTCAACTGAAATACAACCATGGGTCGAAAACTTAATCGCATTATCCACTAAGTTCTGAACGACTTGCCTAATTCGCTGCGCATCCCCCACCAGCATTTGCGGCACATTACGATTAATGTAACTGGCTAAATGCACGCCTTTATCGTGGGCTTTATGGGATAAAATTTGCAGTACCTGAGCCACAAGCTGATCAGGCTCAAATTCTTTGGGATCTAACACCATTTGACCCGCTTCAATTTTAGAAAAATCAAGTATGTCATTGATGGTGCTGAGCAATACCGAACCCGCTTCTTTAGCAGTTCGCGCATACATGCGCTGACCTTTTTCAAGGCTGGAGTCCAACAGCAAATCAACACTGCCTAAAACAGCATTAAGCGGCGAGCGAATTTCATGGCTCATAGTTGCCAAGAAACGGGATTTCGCTTTACTGCCTTCCTCCGCTTGCTCTTTAGCTTGGCGTAACTCTTCTTCTTTGGTTTTTTGCTCTGAAATATTACGTAAGAATGCGGTGTAATACATTTCATCACCTAGCTGAATTGGAATCACCCTTAATTCAACTGGGAACTCGTCGCCTGCTTTATCATGCGCAGGGACTTCTATTCGATTATTCAATACAGGGCCTTCACCAGTCTTACGATGATGGTCCATGCCATTTTTGTGCGCCTTATGAAAGCCATCTGGGATAATGAGGTCTTCTAGTAATTCGCCTAGTGCTTCTTCACGTTCATAACCAAATAGTTTTACCGCAGCAGCATTAAACTCTTCTACACGGCCGGCAATATTAATGGTGATTAACGCATCATGACTGGCTTCTAAGGTCGCTAAATGAATTGACTGAGTTCTTGCAGCTGAAGCTTGCTCCTTTTTAAGCTCAGAGACGTCTTTTATAAACCCGAGGAACAACACTTGACCATCAATTTCCATTTTGGAAATTGATAACTCAATAGGAAATAAGTGGCCATCTTTATGTTGCGCTTGTAACTCTCGACCTCGACTGAAACCGATTATTTTTGCATCGCCACCATTTAAATAGTCTTGAATGTAACCGTCATGCATAAAACGATCAGCCATCGGCATTAAAATCGACACATTCTCGGAGATTAACTCATCTTTCTGATAACCAAATAATTTACTGACAGCTTTATTAACTTCATTAATCACACCATCTACATCTATAATAACAAACCCATCAGCTGCAGAGTCTAGAATGGTATTTAGGCGAACATTGGCACCTTTTAAATCGTGTCGTTCTTCATCTACGGTTTTTAGCATTTCATTAAATGCATTGGTGGTATCGGTAATATCTTGAGTACCAGGTTCATCCACCTGCACTCCCATTTCACCATTCAATACTCTTTTTGAAGCATGCTGAATATTAAATACATGCTTAATTAAGCGTAAGCCTTGAAACCAAGACAAAATAGAAATCAGAATAATAACCAGCAGCATCAGAGCACTATATTTCATTGCAACGCTGACAACACTGTCATCAAATTCTTCAGTGTTGACCATCAGTTTAATTTCAACCCCAGTTCCATTATTGGACTGTGCTTCCACTAAAACTAAATCCTCAACATTTACTGGATCAGTAGATTCGAGTAACTCAAAAATACCTTGGTTATTTCTTTGGGCAGCATAAAGTCGGTTGTCGCCTTTAAATACTTGAACAGACTCAATATGGCTGATGTGATGTTCTTCTAAAGATTGCTTAAGCAGTAATATAGATTGGCGTGGATTATTGACATCAACACTATTGGCCACTAAAACGGCAGACAAGTGACCTTGTTGTTGAATTTCAGTTTGATTGGCAATTTGGATTACTCCGAGGCTGTTAAAAATCAGCAGCAAAAGTAAAGCCGCTTGCATTAACCCAATTGCGATAATGGCTTTTAATCTAAATGACAAATTCCTTCTCCTAATGCCGCTTGAAAACCTATCCATGTTATTGAGAAATAACCACTATAAATCCAATATAAAGCATGCCACAACTCACTATGGAACACCTCGTTGCATTTTGCAAAAGTTAATTTGCAAAATGAAAATACGCAATATTGCATATTGCGAATAATCGAATATAACTTTGATAATCAACAACAAAAAAATTTGGGAACATAAATTGCTTTAACTCACTATACCTCTTTATTTTTAGGAAACAGCTATGCAAAATGCAAGTGCTCCTGCAAAAAGTATGTCGATTTTATTAGTAGAAGACACTTTTAGTGAGCGTTATTACATTGCTAGCCTCATACAGAGCTTTCAGCCAGAAGGCGTGGAGTTCGTCATCACTCAATGTGAAGATGGGCTAACTGCATTTGATACTTGTAAATTACATCACTTTGATTTAATCATCAGTGATTGGCGCATGCCTAATATGAGTGGTGTAGAGCTATGTAAACGCTTAAAAGAGGCCAATAATCCTGCATTTTTCTTATTACTTACCGGAAATGATAAAACTGAGGACATGGTTTACGCCATGGAAACAGGCGCTGACGACTACATAACAAAGCCGTTTCTCGCCTCTGTTCTTAAAGTAAAAATACTTGCTGCAGTAAGGTTAATACAAGCCAAAAAGTTAATTATTGATAGTAAGCTTGAACTCGAATCAATACTCAGCCAAAAACAAACAGAACTCAAACAAGCCGCAGCACTGCAACAATCTTTATTACCCAAAGATAACTTGATATTTGATAACTGGGAAATTCAACATTATTTTGAACCAGCAGCAGAACTGGCTGGTGACATTTTCCAATGCTTTAGAATTTCTGAAGACTGGATAGGCTTTTATGTCATTGATGTATCAGGTCATGGGGCGCCTTCAGCAATGTTGAGTTTTACCTTGGCACAAGGATTATCTCCGCAGCGAATGGACTGGCAACTCCCACCAGAAATCTTAATGCAACGGTTAAATCTGTTGTTTGACGACCCTGCCAATTTAGGTCAATTCGCCACTGTCATTATCGGAAAAATTAATACTCAAACGCACACAGTACAAATGTGTAGCGCTGGTCACCCTATGCCATTTTTACTATCTAAACTCGGTGTTAACACTCTTGAAATCCCATCGGGCCTCCCTATTGGGATAGACAATAATAGCCAATATAAAAGTGCTGAATATCAACTCAACTCAGGTGAACAGTTATTACTTTTCTCTGATGGCGTTTATGAAGTTAGCCACCCCTTACACGGCATGTTTGGCTTAGAACGATTTAAACAGCGTTGTTTAGAAGCCAAAGCAATGCCGGCGCATCAACTGCTTAAGCATCTTATATATGTGCTGAATCTTTGGAAACAGAATGACCCCCAAGATGATATGTCTTTACTGCTTTTTTCAGCACCTTAATATCTATTACTGATAGTAATCATATGAATAAATACAATGCCTTAAATAGATTGTTCTAAGGTTCTATCTGAGATTAAAGAAATCGAGAATGAAATGAATGAAAACTGAACATAATGACTCTAAGGTAAATAACTAAACTTTAACCAGCAAAGTCAAAATGAAAAATAGCTACATCGGCTTTTAAGGATTAATTATGAATAGCTTACAAATGAATACATTATCAATGAATGCAAAACCAATGGATAGCTTGCAGATAAATATTGCTTTAAACGAAATGACACCAGAGCAAGTTTATGACGACATTGAAGCCTTTTTCATTGTTAATAATATTGATTCACAGCAAAGATTTAAGCTCATGTTATGTATTTTAGAGTCGGTTAATAACGTGGTTCAGCATTGCCCAGAAGATGCAGAAATTGTCACGGTGATGCTACAAAACCATCAAGATAATATTGTCATTGATATATTGGACAATACCAAATATGTAAAACTATCAGCGCCCAAAAAGTGTCCAGAAATCACCCAACCCAATGGCCGTGGTTTATGGATAATGGAGCAATGGATGGATCAAATCGAAAAGCAAGCCACTGTGCTTGGAACACATTTAAGGCTTTCTATGCAAAAGCAGCCAGCCTAATATTGTTCTAAAACTTGCTCCATAGTGCTGTACTAGTGCTGTATTAGTGCTGTATTAGTGCGATATTAGTTTTGCTGATATCGTTTGGTCAGTATTTGAGATGACAAGAACCGAAATAACGTTTTATATGAACTGACTAATTAACCATGTTTGTAAGGTCATTTAGACATAGGCAAGGTTAGCATCAAATGGTTTATTGACCGTATAGAGAACTTTATTAACATTCAACCTAACTCATTTCTGGACAATTCCGAGTTACGATGAACAAGTGTAGCTGAACTTTCTGATAACTTATTCTATTCCAAACACATCAATTGACTACAAAGTAGTGGCCAGTTTTGCCAAACCACTACAGTAATCAGTGTTACGATAACAAGATTGAATGCGTTAGGTTTATTCTGCAAGTGTTTCTTCAAAAGTGAACTTACGATTCTATTTATTTTACAATTCTAGAATAAAAAACACCTTACTTCATCGGTTTTAAGTGAGACTTATTTAGTTTAATCAATCAAATATACTATAGCATCAGAGGTAAATAAATCCGTGCCCCATACTGAATTAGTTTTTAACTGGGATGAACCAGTAATATGTCAAAATGGGGATGTTCTATACCCCTCTGATACATTAGATAGATGTAAATATGCAGATTTTCTCTACCAATATCTTGCTAACAATTCATCAGATACTGGATATGTACTAAACCTTAACGCTGCATGGGGTTCGGGGAAGACTTACTTCATCAATCGTTGGGTGGAAAGCATTAAAGAAATTCATCCGGTTGTTTATATCGACGCTTGGAAACAAGACTACTCTGATGATCCAATGCTTACAGTTATTTCCTCCATCGTCAGCGCACTAAACAAACACCTACCTGAAGGAAATGCCGAAGTAATTGAGTTTGGTACAAAAGCCAGTCGGTTCTTTAAGTCAGCCGCACCGCTGCTTGCAAAGGGGCTAATCAAGAAAGCAACAGGTCTAAACATAGATGATGTGTCTACTGAGGAAGAGCTTGAGCCTAGCACTGGAGAAGATAGTAAGAATAGTTACAACTTAACTACTGAGGCTGGTGCGGCGTTAGCTAAGTGCCTAATCGATGATCACAATGAAAAACTAAAAACAGTAGAACATTTACGAACAAGCCTTAAAAACACAATCCAAGCAATACAACAAGATCCAGAAAAACCTAATAAAAAACCTACTTTTGTATTTATAGATGAGTTAGATAGATGCAGACCAAGCTATGCGGTTGAGATGCTTGAGGTCATCAAACATTTCTTTGAAATAGGCGACATAGTGTTCGTAATTGCAACTGACACAGAACAACTTCAACACGCAGTGAAAGCGGTATATGGGAACGACTTCGATGCACAGACTTATCTAGGACGTTTTTTTAAAAGACGTTACTCCCTTAGCAGCTTATCTCGCAAGGAATTCGTAGGACAATATCTAGGTGGTGTGGAGACTATGTCTAACTGGGTACATCACTGCCCGGCGGTACATGAACGAAGCCACCTAACGGGATTGGTACATCAAATTGCAGATTCTTTTAAGTTATCCTTAAGGGAAACAGAACAGTTAACTGACAAGTTTCTCGCTGTTCTAAACTACACAGATAAGTCATTCAATACGTACCTACTGTTAGTTTTGTTCGTAATACGAGAAAAACACTATAGCCTATATGAGTTCTGGACTAATTCATCAAATAAAAATATATATAGTCGTGAAATTGTAGAAGAGCTCAAGTTAACAAATATAAACCTAAGCTCCTCTATAGCAACAGGTTTTGATGATTTTTCGTTTGTCACAACCACAACGGGCCATAGTGACCAAAAAACTTATTTCGGACTAAACGAGTACTTAGATTTATCGCTTTTGTATGCTTGGCCAATGGGTGAGAGCCAACGCAGAGTGGTATTGAGCGATATCAATCAATCCATTGGCCATAACACCACAGATGTTGAAAGAAATAGAGCACTGTACAAACAAATGGTATGTAATCTGAGTGCAAAAAAAATAGACTACATCAATTGGGTTGAGTTAGCGGTGTCATTTGACTAGTTTAACCAAGCACCAATAACGACGGCGCTTTTTAGCCCGTCGTTTTTATCAAACTTCTTTCCCTAGGCACTCTAATGCACGATAAAGCCGCAGCAGCGCTTTTTTTGATCATTTATATGGATATCCATCATCATACTGAAGAGTTATTGAACTTCCTTCATCTATCAATATGTCACAAATTTCAGTCAGTTCTTTATCTTCTTCATTAAACTCAACTTTCATTGAAATATCATAAAATTCGTCAAACTCCATATTTTGACTAAATGTTTCGACAAATATGTATTCTTTATCTTCTCCATCCCAAATAGAATTATCATAATCAGGGCCGCTAACATCTGCCGTACACTTTATTCTCACCTTAAGACTCAATGTTGCTGATTCTTTATCGATTTCAACCACATTGATTTCAAAAATTTCATCGTGCGTTACTTTGACATTCTGGACTTCTGCTTTCCAGTTGTCAGAATAGTCAAAGTAGCACTCAATATAAGCTTCTCTAATGGATTCTCTAACCCAGTCCGTTGCTTTTTCTACATAGGAATGAACGATTGTTGTCAATCGCTCTTCTGCCCTGTTATAGATATCCAGAAACTCAGTGAGTTTGTCCACACTAATAAATGAATCATAACTGGCACAAAATCCTTTCAAGTCCTTGTCATCACTTATGACGTATACAGACTCTCTTTCATCATCAGTCCAAACTTTTAAGCTAAGCAAAGAAATTGCATCAGGGAATTCATCTTTTTTCTTGCCTTCACTAAATGGAAATGAACCATCAAAATAAAGTGACAATAATTCACTATTACAAATATCATTAGGATCGATGACAGAAATATTGGAATCCGATATGTACTTATCCCATCTAGCAATAGCTAACTCTGTTAAGCTCTGAGTATCTAAAGCAGCTATTGCTTCATCAATTTCTTTTGGAATGTATCCCTCGATTATTGATATAGCTTTTTCGATCTCAGATTTTGATTTTTCTATTAGGGCTAGCTTTTCTGTAATTTTGCTCGTAACTTCATTTTGTACGACTTCAGAAATTAGAATGTTTAGTTTTCCAGCTTCTCCGAGCCTGCTTAACTTTGACAGCACTCTATTTTCAAACTTAAACCCTTGTCGCATTATTGCTTGCGTATCGATAAATACATTTCTAGTTTCCAACAGAGCCTCCTTCAATAGTGCTGACTCATAAGATTTAACGTTTTAGTATTTATGCGTTGCGCTGTTTGCAGGGCATAAATCGCTTGTTGGACTTGGCATCTGCCAAGTCCAGGTTAATTTGGTATGCTTTATGCTATAGGGATTTGCTTTTTTTGATACTGACTCTGGGCTGTAGAGCTGTTTTGAATTGATTATATGGCTTGATATGTACTTTTTTCATTGAAATTCCCTTGTCATTGTTGTGTTCCATCACATCTTTTAAAGTCTAGCTGATTCAATGAGGATAATATACTCGATTAAGTCCTCATTCGGCTCCGCGCAGCGGCTTAGCTCAACATATAAATAGTGCGCATGCGCATATTTGGCAAAACGCGCATGCACATTTAACAAACCAATCATCTAAGCCTTGTTATATCAAAGCTGTTGATTTATAAGGACTCTACCAGAGTGGTGTTGAATAAGCGAGCACGAAAAATTGAAACGTGAGCATTGATATTGCTCCCTTATCTAAAGTAATCAGTAATTGTCATTTATCGATTGGTAAAAGTAGGTCAACTGGCTTTTGACTTTTCTATGCTGCTTATCATCTGAAACTTACAATGGGGCATGAACGTGTCAGCAGCAACTCACTGACACGTATTTGGACAGAAATCATTTAGATCAAAGGGTCTAAAGGTTGGTCGTGGGATTAGTAAATTTTGCACAATAGAAACTCTATTTTGTTTGAGCATTCGAAATATACAGACACATTAAAGGGAAACTGCCAGTAACAATCGTTAACAATTTACCCTTAAGTTTAAGTAACTGGTCAGCCATTGTTAATTAGATCGTCTAAAAACTATAGATTAGAGTAATTACTTCAAACTTTGATAGTTATTTAT
>NZ_JAUOSO010000007.1:0-223948 GCF_030548905.1 Shewanella sp. 2_MG-2023 | reverse complement strand
CGACATTAGCTCAGTTGGTAGAGCGATACCTTGCCAAGGTATAGGTCATCAGTTCGAACCTGATATGTCGCTCCAAACTTCCCAAAAAGTAAATCAACTATATCTTTTCTGGATAGGTCATCAGTTCGAACCATTCTTGTTGAAAATATTAGGTCGCTCCAAACTTCTTTCAGTAATACCTCTTGCAAGAAACCCTCCTTATTTAAAAATTAGCTCAGTTGCGTTTTTAGCATAGTGATACCTTTATTTTGCCAAGGTATAGGTCATCAGTTCGAACCACTCTTTTGAAAATATAAGATCGCTCCAAACTTCCTCTTTGTTTTATCTCAAGTAAACTTTCAAATTAACAATTAGCTCAGTTGTGTTTTTAGCATAGTGATACCTTTATTTTGCCAAGGTATAGGTCATCAGTTCGAACCACTCTTTTTGAAAATCAGGTCGCTCCAAACTTCCCAAAAAGTAAATCAACTATATCTTTTCTGGATATGCCATCAGTTCGAACCACGTTTGTTGAAAATATTAGGTCGCTCCAAACTTCTTTCAGTAATACCTCTTGCAAGAAACCCTCCTTATTTAACAATTAGCTCAGTTGCGTTTTTAGCATAGTGATACCTTTATTTTTCCAAGGTATAGGTCATCAGTTCAAACCATGCTTGTTGAAAATATCAGGTCGCAGCTAATTTCCTTTAGTTATACCCCGAATTAAAAATTTCTTTAGATTTAATGAACACGTAGGCTGGATTTAACAGGTTTAATGTCTGTTTATTTCATATTTGCTAATTTACCTGTCTTTTATATGTAAAATATGAGCTTGCTCAAATATTCCTTGTGATTTTTCAACCATAATAAATACAAGCTTTTACAAACTAATTTATTAGCTGCAAGAGAATGCAGATACCGTGGAGTGTTTATGATACGTATCCAACAACTAAGTGAGTTACTTGAGTTTATTGCTAAGTCACGTTTAGACATGAAACAACTCTATAGCCGATTACAGCGCAATGCTGATTCGACTCGAGTAAAAATGATGTTGGAGTATTTGCAACAACATCAACAACATGTGCATGACAGTATTGAAGATTACATTGATGAAGCACCAACGCGGATGCTGGATACTTGGTACAAAGATATCACTTTCGAAGACTTTAAAAAGCGTTGCGATGACTCAACTCTAGCTGCCAACATGAATGAAGATGATGTACTCGAACTGCATCTTGATTTAGAAAATAGATTAATTGGACTGATAGAAAAGACTGCTAACAGTACTGCAGTTACAGAGATTAAAGAGGCTTTACTAGACTTGGTAAGAGTTGAACGAACTCAACAAAAAAGACTCGTGCATAGTGCATTAAGAATGGAAGATATTTAACAGATATTTTGCCCATTTCTATTTTATGTTAATATTTCCAAATAGAGTCAGCTATTAAGCTGGCTCTATTTTTTTCAGCTGTTTAAATCGGGTAATATTACAGTTAAGCGTATTTAATCTCTGTGAAATGATACTTTTTATATGATTAATCCCTCAAGTGCTGGTAAGTTAACATGACTTCTATAACAAAAAATCTTCAAGACGAACAAGCTACAATTGAATTAGGCATTGATTTGTCGCTCTGGGTTTCAGCGCCTTTGGTGATATATTTAACCGGTGACTTAGGTGCGGGTAAAACGACGTTAAGTCGTGGCCTAATTCAAAGTTTAGGTCACGAAGGTAATGTAAAGAGTCCGACTTATACTCTGGTTGAGCCTTATGAGTTAAAAGATATGGAAGTATTTCACTTTGACTTATATCGTTTACTCGATCCTGAAGAGCTTGAGTACATGGGGATCCGTGATTATTTTACTGAAAAAAGCATCAGTATCGTAGAGTGGCCTGATAGAGGGCATGGTTTACTGCCAGCAGCTGATCTTGCGATTCATTTGAGTTATCAAGGTGAGCAGAGACAAGTTGAAATTACTGGACTGACACCTTCAGGGCAGTTCATCGTCAATAAATTAAAATAATAATGACTTAAGACTTAAGATAAAATGACTCGATTTTTTGCGTTTATATTGTTGCTTAGCTTCTCATATACAGTTGATGCAGCTAATAAATTAGATAGCATCCGCATTTGGGATGCCCCCAATTCTACCCGGGTCGTTTTTGATTTATCGAAAGCGCCATCATATAGTCATTTCTCGCTAACAAACCCTCAGCGTTTGGTTATCGATCTCAAAGATGCTTCCACAAAAGTGAAATTTGATAATTTAGCCAAAGATAGCAAGCTGATTAATAAAGTTCGACTCAGTTCTCCGCCTAAAAAAGGCACCCTACGTTTGGTTTTAGAGTTGGCGTCTCCGGTTAAGGCGAGTTTATTTTCTTTGACACCAACAGCGCCTTACGGCAATCGATTAGTGGTCGATTTAGATAATTCTGCTAACCAGCCAGCAGCTAAAAAGCAAGTGGTGCAAACGAGTAAGCGATCAACTGATGTGATTGTTGCCATTGACGCTGGCCATGGTGGTGAAGATCCTGGCTCTATTGGTCCTAAAGGGACCTTTGAGAAAAAAGTCGTATTAGCTATTTCAAAAAGACTCGAACGCAAGATTAATGAAACGCCCGGTATGAAAGCGGTAATGACCCGAAGTGGTGACTACTTTGTTAACTTGAACCAACGCTCCGAGTTAGCAAGAAATAGCCGAGCGGATTTATTGTTATCTATTCATGCAGACGCATTTACGACACCTCACCCTAAAGGTGCTTCAGTTTGGGTATTGTCTAAACGCCGTGCAAATACTGAAATTGGTCGTGTGTTTGAAGATAAAGAAAAACACTCGGAGCTGTTAGGTGGAGTGGGCGACATTATTCAAAACACTGATAGTGAACAGTACCTTGTGATGACCTTGATTGATATGTCGATGGATCATTCAATGGCGGAAAGCCACAGTATTGCGACTGATATTTTATCAGGCTTAGGTAAAGTGACTAAGCTGCATAAAAATAAACCTGAATCAGCAAGTTTTGCAGTATTAAAATCAACAGATATTCCTTCAATTTTGATTGAAACAGGCTTTATTTCTAATCCAAAAGAAGAGAAACAGTTACTAAATGGCAATCACCAGCAGAAATTAGCCAATGCGATTCACAAAGGGGTGGTGAACTATTTTGAGGCCAACCCGCCTGCAGGTACTGCATTCGCAAAGACAAGTAATGTGAAGCATACGGTAAGAAGCGGTGAATCATTATCTGTGATTGCCCAGCGTTATAAAGTCAGTGTCGCCAGCATCAAGAAAAGTAATAACTTAAAGTCCGATGTATTACGAATAGGCCAAAAGCTGGTCATTCCGAGGGCATAAACTATGGCAATTCAAATTCTACCACCGCAACTTGCCAACCAAATTGCAGCAGGTGAAGTCGTTGAAAGACCAGCATCAGTCGTTAAAGAGCTCGTCGAAAACAGCTTAGATGCTGGAGCGACGCGCGTCGATATCGAGATTGATAAAGGCGGCAGTAAATTAATCCGTATTCGAGATAATGGTAAAGGCATTGCAAAAGATGAACTTGCATTAGCTTTATCACGTCACGCGACATCCAAAGTTCACTCGCTAGATGATCTAGAAGCGATTTTAAGTTTTGGTTTTCGTGGTGAGGCGCTAGCGAGTATTAGCTCTGTTGCGCGCCTGAGTTTAACTTCAAAGCCTGCTGAACAATCAGAAGCTTGGCAGGCAAACGCTGCAGGCTCGCAAATGGATGTAAAAATTACTCCAGCTGCACACCCAAAAGGCTCAACCATCGACGTGGTGGATTTATTTTTTAATACCCCCGCTAGAAGACGTTTTTTAAAAAGTGATAAGACTGAGTTTACCCATATTGATGAGTGGCTTAAACGGATTGCGATTGCTAGAACCGATGTGCATTTTACCCTAACGCATAATGGTAAATTGGTGCGCCAATATCGACCTGCAAATACCGAAATCCAGTATCAGCAACGCTTGGGGCAAATTTGTGGGCGCGGATTTGCTGAGCAAGCGCTGCACTTATCGTGTGAGCATGATGGTCTGACACTATCAGGGTATTTACAGTCTCCAAGTGATACGCATGTTACCGATAGCTGCTACTTTTATGTCAATGGCAGACTAGTGCGAGATAGACTAGTTAACCATGCGGTTAAACAAGCTTTTGGTCGTTTTAATATTCAGCATCAACCTGGGTATGTGTTGATGCTTGAGATTGACCCGCATCAAGTTGACGTTAATGTTCACCCAGCAAAACATGAAGTCAGGTTTCATCAAAACCGTTTAGTTCATGATTTTATACTTCAGGCTTTGCAGTCGGTACTTGAGCAGATTTCTGAATTGGCGATCGGTCCTGAAGGTCACTTTTCAGATAGTGTGAATGTAAATGGGCAAAGTATTACAACTACCGACTCCCATGAATCGTCACATGCTCAGGCAAATAATCCACATCAGAATGGGCGTCATCAGGGGGATTTGTATCGTGGAGAAGGAACTCAAGCGAGTGCATATTTAACCCAAATAGGTGCCAACCATACCGATAGTGATAAGGAATATCAGCCTAGAGAGGTGAGTAATAATCGCTTTGGTAGCATGTCGATACCGGCACAAGGTCATCAATATGGTGGTTCTCAAGGTGGTAATGCCAGGGCCATTGACTCTGCAGAAGTGACACCCACTGCGATAGCAAATTATGGTCAATTACTACAAACCAATAAAGAAAATGCATCGTTAACACAAATTAATGAAGTTAATACTTCAGTTGTTAATACCATGCCGCCTTTATTAGATGGTCAATATTGGGTGATGGCCAAAGAAAGCCAATTACTCTTGCTCGATATATCGCAAGTGTCAGTTATTGTTACAAAAAATGAAATACTTTCTAAAATTAACACTGGTTTAGTGGGGCAGCCTTTGCTGATGCCTGTGTCAATTCAAGCTGATGTGGATTGGAAAGCATTACTGGAAGAACGAGATATATTACTGCGCAGACTAGGATTAACCCTATCAATTCGCTACCAACAGTTGATAATAAAGAATGTGCCCCCATATCTGAGAGACAGCCAGTTAGCTGTATTAATTCCAGAACTATTAAACTGGATTAAATTAGAAACTCCTTCAGATGAAGCATTATCACTGTGGATTGCAAAACACCAAACGCAATCATTTACAGCAGCATCAGAGATTTGGTTTAAATACAGTCAATTAGATAACGAACAGAAATTGAGCCTTGAGTCACAAGCAAAGTCGTTACCATGGAAAACCTGGTTAGAAGAGAATTAATGTGAACCAAGCTAAACAACCTAAAGTATTGTTTTTGATGGGGCCAACGGCCTCAGGCAAGACATCTTTAGCCATTGAAATGGCGCAAAAGCATAACTGTGAAATTATTTCAGTTGATTCTGCGCTGATATATCGTCAAATGGACATTGGTTCAGCTAAACCTAATGCTGATGAGTTAGCATTAGCACCGCATCGTTTAATTGATATATTAGATCCGAGTGAAAGCTATTCGGCTGCAGACTTTAGACGTGATGCACTGATTGAAATAGAACAAATTATTGCTCGTGGTAAGACCCCATTACTTGTCGGTGGCACCATGATGTACTTTAAAGCACTACTTGAAGGGTTATCTCCGCTTCCTGCGGCTGATGACGATATTAGAGCTGAAATAATTAAAGAAGCAGAAGAGTTTGGTTGGGATGTGTTACACCAGCAACTTTGCGAGGTTGACCCTGTAGCGGGTGAGCGAATTCACCCTAATGATCCGCAGCGACTTTCTCGTGCTTTAGAAGTTTTTAGAATAACAGGTAAGACAATGACTGAGTTGACAGCAACTAAGTCAGAGGCGTTACCATATGATGTGGTTCAATTTGCTATTGCACCACTTGATAGAAAAGTATTACATGAATTAATCGCGAAAAGATTTAAACTGATGATGGAACAGGGTTTTATCGAGGAAGTTGAGCGATTAAAATCCCGAGGCGATTTGCATTTAGACATGCCTTCTATGCGCTGCGTTGGTTATAGGCAGTGTTGGCAGTATTTAGATGAAGAATTTGACTATGATACTTTGATAGAAAAAGCCACTGCAGCTACTAGGCAATTAGCTAAACGTCAATTAACATGGTTGAGAAGTTGGCCAGACTTAAATTGGCTTGAAAGTGGAGCCGAAGGAAATTTAGTTACACTTATACGACATTCGAGCTAGATTATTCGCCGTTGCTGTATAATACTCAAACTAAACAATAAAACATTATTCAAAAAATTTATTTTGAAAATAAAAAAAAGGAAATCGAAATGGCTAAGGGGCAATCTTTACAAGACCCATTTTTGAACGCACTGCGTCGTGAACGTGTACCAGTTTCAATCTATTTAGTGAATGGTATTAAGTTGCAAGGACAAGTTGAGTCATTCGACCAATTCGTTATTTTGTTAAAAAATACAGTAAGCCAAATGGTTTACAAACATGCTATTTCGACTGTAGTACCTGCGCGTCCATTTAATGTGACAGCTCAAAGTACTCATACACAGCATGATGAAGCACCTGCATCAGAATAATATTTAAGGAGTTTGCTACTTGTTTGATCGCTATGAAGCGGGTGAAACCGCAGTTCTTGTACATATTGACTTTTCTGATGACGACCGAAGAGAAGACATAACTGAGTTACAATTATTAGTTGAATCAGCAGGAGCTCGCTCTGTTGGTGTTATTACCGGAAGCCGTCGTTCACCTGATCGAAAGTTTTTTGTTGGTACAGGTAAAGTTGAAGAGTTAGCCGCAATGGTGGCAGCTACTGAAGCAAATGTGGTGATTTTTAATCACGCGTTAAGTCCTGCACAAGAAAGAAATTTAGAGCAAATTTGTGAATGCCGAGTATTAGATCGGACAGCACTGATTTTAGATATTTTTGCTCAACGAGCGAGAACGCACGAAGGTAAGTTACAAGTGGAGCTAGCGCAATTGCGCCACATGTCGACTCGCCTTATTCGTGGTTGGACTCACTTGGAGAGACAGAAAGGTGGTATTGGTATGCGAGGACCTGGGGAAACCCAGCTCGAAACCGATAGACGTTTGTTGCGTGGGCGAATTAAGAGTATTAATCGTCGACTTGATAAAGTAGACAAGCAACGTGAACAAAGCCGCCGATCGCGTAAACGCAGTGACTTATCAACTGTGTCATTGGTGGGTTACACCAATGCGGGTAAGTCAACTTTGTTTAATGCGTTAACCGCTTCAGAAGTCTATGCAGCGGATCAGTTATTCGCCACGTTGGATCCAACGTTGCGTAAACTAAATCTACCTGATGGTGCCGTCATTTTAGCGGATACCGTTGGGTTTATTCGTCATTTACCTCATGATTTAGTCGCAGCCTTCAAAGCTACATTGCAAGAAACTCGTCAAGCTGACTTGTTATTGCATGCCATAGACTGTGCTGATGAAAATATGACGGAAAATTTCGAACAAGTGCAAAATGTACTTGAAGAAATTGACGCAGATACTATTCCTCAACTGGTCGTTTGTAATAAAATCGACTTATTGGAAGACTTTGTACCTCGAATCGATTACGACGATGAGGGGATGCCTGAACGAGTTTGGGTATCTGCACAAAAACAAATTGGATTTGAATTGCTATTACAGGCTATCAACGAGTTAATCGGTGAAGTGATTGTAGAGCAAACATTGAAAATACCAGCGACGGCTGGGCATTATCTTGGTCAGTTTTATGGACTGGACGCGATACAGCAGAAAGAGTATGACGATCTGGGGAACTGTATTTTGTCTGTTCGTTTGTCGGAAGCCAATTGGCGCCGATTAACAAAACAGAGTCAAGGCGAATTAGAGACGTTTATCTCTGAATCTTCACTTGAAGATTCAGCAGTAGACGTTACTTGCTAATAACATTTATTTCATCCACTTATGGAGTGCTAAATGGCTTGGAATGAGCCCGGTAACAAGGGAAAAGATAAAGACCCTTGGGGAAACAAAAACGGTAACGATAAAGGCCCACCAGATTTAGACGAAGTATTTCGTAATCTTTCAAAGCGCTTTGGCGGTGGTAAAGGTGGTTCAGGTGGATCGTCAAGTCCTTCATTTAACTCAACCAGCATTATTGTTGTTTTAGTTATTGGTTTGTTGGTTTGGGGGGCTTCAGGTTTTTATACCATTAAAGAAGCTGAACGTGGGGTGACCTTACGTTTCGGTCAACATTCTGGCGAAGTTGGACCTGGTTTACATTGGAAAGCGACTTTTATTGATGAAGTTTTCCCTGTGAACATCAAAGCAGTTCGATCAATTCCATCTTCTGGCAGCATGCTAACATCTGATGAAAACTTGGTTAAAGTTGAATTAGATGTTCAATACCGCGTAGATGATGCTTATTTGTATTTGTTCAGCGCTGTTGATGCCAATGCAAGTTTAAGAGAAGCGACAGATAGTGCTTTACGTTATGTGATTGGACATAACACTATGGATGACATCTTGACCACTGGTCGTGATGCAATTCGTCGTGATACTTGGTCTGAACTAGAACGTATTCTTGAACCATATAAATTAGGTTTATCAATTCAAGACGTCAACTTCTTGCCTGCGCGTCCGCCTGAAGAAGTAAAAGATGCCTTTGATGATGCGATTTCTGCGCAAGAGGATGAGCAACGATTCATTCGTGAAGCTGAAGCTTACGCACGTGAAATTGAACCTAAAGCGCGTGGTCAAGTAGAACGTATGGCTCAAGATGCTAGCGCTTATAAACAGCGTGAAGTGTTAGAAGCTCAAGGTAAAGTAGCGCGTTTTGAACAGTTATTGCCTGAGTATGAAATGGCACCAGAAGTGACTCGTAAGCGTCTTTATTTAGATGCGATGCAAGCAGTCATGGCTGACACGAATAAAGTACTTATTGATACCAAAAACAGTGGTAACTTAATGTATTTGCCTTTAGATAAAATGATGGATAATCAAACTAAACGTGAAGTGGTTGAGCCTGTAGCGGAAACGCATATCAATACTCCTTCAAATAATTCGTTTGGTTCTTCAATGCCGCTTGATGGCCGCCAAACTCGCGAAGCTCGTTCTCGCCAAGGGAGGGACTAACTCATGGGTAGATTTGGACTGATTATTTTAGTCATCCTTTTAGGGATTGGTTTTTCATCTTTGATGGTCGTAAATGAAGGCGAACGTGCCATTGTTTCGCGTTTTGGTGAAATTTTAAAAGATGATGTCAACGGCGAAGCTGTTACTCGTGTGCTTGCACCGGGGATCCATTTTAAAATACCTGCTATCGATAAGGTTAAATACCTTGATGCACGTATTCAAACTCTAGATGGCGCAGCTGACCGTTTCGTGACTTCTGAAAAGAAAGATTTGATGGTTGATTCATACGTTAAATGGCGTATTAACGACTTTGAAACCTTCTACCTTTCAACAGGTGGCGGTAACATCGTAACTGCAGAAGACTTGCTACAACGTAAAATTAACAATGATTTACGTACTGAGTTTGGTCGTCGCACCATTAAAGAAATTGTTTCTGGCAAACGTGATGAACTGCAAAATGATGCTTTA
The DNA here is from genome assembly GCF_030548905.1 of Shewanella sp. 2_MG-2023. Classification (NCBI taxonomy): domain Bacteria; kingdom Pseudomonadati; phylum Pseudomonadota; class Gammaproteobacteria; order Alteromonadales; family Shewanellaceae; genus Shewanella; species Shewanella sp. 2_MG-2023. The sequence continues at coordinate 214,398 of NZ_JAUOSO010000007.1, read as the reverse complement.
GAAAATGCAGCTGAAAGCTCACAGGATTTGGGTATTGAAGTGGTTGACGTTCGTGTTAAGCAAATCAATTTACCTGCTAACGTGAGTAGCAGTATTTTCCAGCGTATGCGAGCAGAACGTCAAGCTGTTGCTAAAGAGCATCGTGCACAAGGTAAAGAGCAATCTGAAATCATTCGTGCAACGATTGATGCTGATGTAACGGTTAAAGTTGCAGAAGCTGAACGTAAAGCGTTAACTGTTCGAGGTGAAGGTGATGCACTATCTGCTAAAATTTATGCAGATGCGTATAACAAAGATCCTGAATTTTATGGTTTTTTGCGTAGCTTAGAAGCCTACAAAGAAAGTTTTGCTGGCAACAGTGATGTGATGGTTCTAGAACCTGATAGTGACTTCTTTAAGTATATGAAATCAATTGATGGTAAGTAAATTGTCATTTAGTTGATTAAAAACCCGGTTATTACCGGGTTTTTTTATGTCTGCGACTTTTTATATAAACAAATTGAATTTTTTGCACTTTGGCTTAATTAATCAGCTATGACTAATTTAGAAGCAAAGTATTTCATTAAATTTTATTAATTAACAGTAAGTTATAAAATTCACTTCAGCATATATTCTCTAAAAAGTATCAAAATGCTTGGTTGTTTTTTGTGCGCCTTAAAAAAAACATACAATTCCCGCAACTTAGTTGTGTGTTTTACTATGATCTGGTTCTAATTTTTCGCTATAATGAGCCCCGCCTCAAAGTATAGATTTAGCGATTAGTGATTCTAATGTTGCTAAGTTATTAAAATATAAGAATTCCAACACCCTCTGGGAGATAAGTGGATGAGCAATGCGCCAGTCGATACCGGACGCCGCAGATTCCTGACAGCCGCAACCGCCGTAGTTGGTGGAGCTGGTGCCGTCGCTGTAGCGGTGCCTTTTATCAAGTCATGGAATCCGAGCGCTAAAGCGAAAGCTGCAGGTGCACCGGTTGAAGTTAATATTAGTAAAGTAGAACCAGGTCAATTAATTCGTGTTGAATGGCGTGGCAAACCTGTATGGGTTGTACGTCGTACAGATGCAATTCTAAGTGAACTGCCAAAATTAGATGGTCAATTACGCGATCCTGCCTCTGAAGAATTACAACAGCCTGAATATGCAGCTAACCCTGCTCGTTCAATTAAGCCTGAGTTTTTCATTGCTGTAGGTATTTGTACTCACCTAGGTTGTTCACCAACTTATTTGCCTGATTCATTTGGCGAGCAAGTCGAAGGTGTTACGGCTGGATTCTTCTGCCCATGTCATGGTTCTAAGTTTGATATGGCTGGTCGTGTATTCCAAGGTGTACCTGCGCCATTAAACCTTGTTGTACCACCACATCAATATGTTGATGACGGCACGGTACTCATCGGTGTAGACACAGGAGCTGCATAATGGTTAAGAATATCGTTGATTGGATTGATGCTCGCATCCCAATGACGGCGACTTATAATCGTCACGTTGGTCAATATCCAACTCCAAAGAACTTTAACTTCTGGTATTTCTTTGGTTCATTAGCTCTACTTGTTTTAGTTAACCAACTACTGACTGGTATTTGGTTAACCATGAATTACGTGCCAACAGCAGAAGGCGCGTTTGCTTCTGTTGAATACATCATGCGTGATGTTGAATACGGTTGGTTACTTCGTTATATGCACTCCACTGGGGCCTCGGCGTTCTTTGTGGTGGTTTATCTGCATATGTTCCGTGGTCTTATCTACGGTTCTTACCAAAAGCCAAGAGAACTACTTTGGTTATTCGGTATGTTGATTTTCCTAGTGTTAATGGCTGAAGCCTTTATGGGTTACTTGCTTCCTTGGGGACAAATGTCTTACTGGGGCGCACAGGTAATTATCTCTTTGTTTGGTGCAATACCGTTTATTGGTGATGACTTAACATTGTGGATCCGTGGTGACTATGTTGTTTCTGGCGCTACGCTAAACCGCTTCTTCGCATTGCATGTTATTGCTTTGCCATTAGTGCTTGTTGTACTTGTTTTCCTTCACTTAATTGCATTACACGAAGTGGGCTCAAACAACCCAGACGGTGTTGAAGTTAAGAAGAATAAAGATGAAAACGGATGGCCAGTAGACGCTATTCCTTTCCACCCTTATTACACAGTAAAAGACATTATGGGCGTAGCCGGTTTCTTAATCGTGTTCTGTTACGTATTGTTCTTTATGCCTGAAGGTGGCGGTTACTTCCTTGAAAAGCCAAATTTCGAAGCGGCTAACCCAATGAAGACTCCTGAACATATTGCTCCGGTTTGGTATTTCACTCCGTTCTACGCAATCTTACGTGCGATCCCTGACAAGCTATTAGGTGTTGTCGGTATGGGTCTTGCGATTGCGGTATTGTTCGTTCTACCTTGGCTAGATCGCTGTAAAGTGAAGTCTATTCGTTACCGTGGTCTAATCCACAAGATTAACATTGCACAATTTACTGTGTCTTTCTTAATCCTTGGTTACTTAGGTGCTGTACCAGCAACACCAACGTTAACTATTGCAGCTCGTATCTTTACACTTACTTATTTTGGCTTCTTCGTTGCGCTGTGGGTTTACAGTAAAAATGAAAAGACAAAACCGGTTCCTACGAGGGTGACGCACTAATGAAAAAGTTATTAATTGCATTAGTTACATTGTTACCATCACTTGCTATCGCAGCAGGTGGCAGCAATGTTCATTTAGAAAGTGCCAATGTGGACTTACATGATAAAGAGTCGTTAGAACGTGGTTTGAATTTATTTCAGCAATACTGTTCTGGCTGTCACAGTACTCAATATCAACGTTATGGTCGTGTAGCTGAAGATTTAGGTATTTCAGTTGATGACATGCGTACAAAGTACATGTTTACCGATGCTAAAGTTGGTGAGTTGATGGAAAACGCGATTCCACCTGCAGATGCTGCAAAGTGGTTTGGTGGAGCGGCTCCTGACTTAACGCTAGTTGCACGTGTTCGTGGTCAAGACTGGGTTTATTCATACCTTAAAGGTTTTTATAAAGATGAAAGCCGTCCATTTGGTGTGAACAACACAGTATTCCCATTAGTGGGCATGCCTCACGTTCTTGAAGATTTACAGGGTATCCCTGTTAAGCAAGAAGATGGCACTGTTGTGACGACTGGCGGTTCTATGAACGCTGAAGAGTATGACCAAGCCGTTCGCGATATCACTGGTTTCCTTGCATATTCTGCAGATCCAGTAAAATTAGAGCGCGAAGCTTTAGGCTGGTGGGTACTCGGATTCTTGTTTATTTTCTTCATCGTTGCTTATTTGTTGAAGAAAGAATACTGGAAAGATGTGCACTAGACACGAATAACGGGTAAAATACATTATTCGCATACTTTAAACGAGGGGCTTTGCCCCTCGTTTGTTTTGTTTTTTCCGTTTTACTGGAGGGTAACAATGGCTGTAGCTGCCAACAAACGCTCTATCATGACACTTTTTTCTGGTGCCGATGATTTATATAGCCACCAAGTACGTATCGTCTTGGCTGAAAAAGGTGTAACTGTTGATGTATTGCAGGTAGAACCTAGTGAGAAACCTCAAGAGTTATTGGATGTTAATCCATACAACTCAGTACCGACTCTAGTTGATCGTGAATTAGTGCTGTATGAATCTCGTATCATTATGGAATATTTAGATGAGCGTTTTCCTCATCCTCCATTGATGCCTGTATACCCGGTTGCTCGTGGCCAAAGCCGTCTAATGATGCACCGTATTGATACAGACTGGTATGTACTAGTTGATCGTATCCGTAAAGGTGAAAAAGCTGACGCAGCTCGTAAAGAGTTAACTGAAAGCTTAGTTGCTTTAGCGCCAGTATTTGCTGAAATGCCTTACTTCATGAGTGAAGAATTTGGCTTAGCTGATTGTTACTTAGGTCCGTTATTATGGCGTTTACCTGAGTTAGGTATCAACTTAGATGTTCGTACATCTAAAGATATCCATGCTTACATGACACGCATTTTTGAGCGTGAATCATTTAAAGCATCGTTAACTGAGGTTGAGCGCGAAATGCGCATGGGTATGTAATGAAAGCGATTACACCTAACCGTCCATATTTGTTGCGGGCTTACTACGAGTGGTTGATGGATAACCACTTTACCCCACATGTTGTTGTGGATGCATTTGTAAAGGGCACACAGGTACCTCAAGAGTTTGTTAAGGACGGTCAAATCGTGCTTAATATTGCTGGCGGTGCAGTGGGCAACTTACAAATGACCAATGAATTTGTTGAGTTTAATGCTCGATTTGGTGGTGTGCCTCAGCAAGTTGTTTTACCTATGGCTGCAATCGTTGCGATTTATGCGCGCGAAAACGGTGCTGGGACTGTGTTTGATATGGAAGATGCTTATATGCCTGAAGATGAATCGGAAGATTTAGCTCCAGCACCACGCTCTTTCTCTGCAGTTGAAACAACGGATAAAGCTGACGTTACAGAAGAAAAGCCTACAAGCAATTCTGAAAAACCAAAAGGACGTGCACATTTAACCGTCGTCAAGTAACGATGTAATGTGTCAGTTCGGTTCATAAGAAAACCAGTCGCAAATGAGTGACTGGTTTTTTCATTTCTGTCTCACTAAAAATGATTGTTGAAGTAAACTATTAATTTAGTCGAGATAAGATTTTGCCATCCGAGTCAATTTAAACGCGACTTTTAAGCTGCGGTTCTCTAGATTGTCATTGTCAGTTTCTAATTGATAACGTGCGACTATGGCCAAATAGGCACAAAGTTGTTCAGAATCTTGAGCGAGTGCAAGCAAAGCAATTGGCTCGATTAATTGACGATAAGCATGATGATTATGCATGTGTTGTTTTAGATCTAATGGATCCCAATCTACGCAGATGCAATCAGCCACTTGTGATTTAAATTGCTCCGATTTTGTGTGACTGATTTCAGTTTTTGGCAATAATTCCACTAAGCCTGCTAGCAAGTTTTCAACTCCGTCAGCAATATGTTCTTCTGCTGAGGGCTGATCGATGAAACAAAACTCACCTAAACTTAATTTAGCACTCTCAGAGGCGCTTACCTCAATCGACTTTTTACGGCCTTGATGCCAAGCAAAGCTAACTAACGGATAATCGCCTACCGCTGCGTTGTAGTTAACACAAACTAAATGCTCATTTTGAATGTCAGGGAAGCTGTCTTGGGGGTAATGGCCAATTACGACAGGTGTCGATAACTGATGGTGTGGATGGTGTTCAATTAATTCCAGAACAGTATAGTTGAGACACGAAGTCATCATTGCTGATAACGGATGTGTCTCATCAAATGCAGCAGGCCAAAACTGTTGAGACAAAGCATTTTTACCGCCTTTGTCTGAATCAGTGTTTATCGTAGATGTAGACTCTTGAGTTGATAAACATAGATAAGGGTTAAGTTGGCTTATAACGGTTTCGTCCCAACATGCATGTATTGCCCGAATATGATCAAAATCGAGATAAATCGGTAATGCCATAAACCAGTCAATCCACTGGAACAACTGCTCATCACCTTGAGCGAATTCTTTTAAGAATAGCGGTGTTAACTTATTGGTTTCAGTAGAACCATTAGGTAAGTAGGGCGTATCCGTAATGGGGTGATGCTTACTCCATCCTATTGCTTCAAATTCGTTGCTACCCAGCAAGCAAAAAGCATGGCCTTTATCTACTAACTCTTTTACAAATGACAATAATGCAATGTGCTCTATGTTTTCAGCTTCATTTGCAGCAATTAAGTTTCCACAAAACACCAGTTTTACGAATTGAATGCTTGATTCTGGATCTTCAATATCAAAATCAATTTCAGAGAGTAAGTCATTCAATTTATCTAAGCGGCCATAGACATCACCTATGAAATATAAGCTGGTATTGTCGATTTGTTGTTTGTGGCTGTGCATGTTGAAACCCAGAAGACAAATAAAGTAAATTGAGCCGTATTATACCCTAGCAACGAAACGTTACAGCTGAAATAAATCATACAGAGTGCTAAAAATTTAAGTGGGCTACTAAGCTATGATATTATCCGCGGCTTGTACCCTTTGGTTGGTTATCTACAGAGTGACTGTTGATTATTAATCAACTTTATAATGGTTTGAGTTTGGAATCTTTTGCAAACCGATGAGTTCACAAGACCACACTCGTGCAAATTTCACCTTGAAGTTGGGATGTTTAATGCTGTTAATGATTGATAATTATGATTCATTTACCTTTAACTTAGTGCAGTATTTTCAGCGCTTAGGTTATGAAGTCGTGGTTAAAAGAAATGATCAAATTACTCTCAGTGAAATTGAAGCGCTTAATCCAAGTCATTTGATTATTTCGCCTGGTCCGTGTTCTCCAGACGAGTCGGGTATATCACTTGCTGCCATTGCGCATTTTGCGGGTAAAGTACCATTATTGGGCGTGTGCTTAGGTCACCAAGCGATTGCACAGGTATTTGGGGCTAGCGTGATAAAAGCGCAACGGGTTATGCATGGTAAAACGAGCGCAATAACCCATAACGAATTAGGTTTATTTCAGCAATTAAATCAGCCGTTAACTGTCACGCGTTACCATTCTCTGCTAGTTGAATCTTTGCCTGAATCGTTTCAATTAGATGCCTGGTTTGATGATCCCATTCATGGACGAGAAATCATGGCAATGAGTCATAAAAGTTTGCCAATTTATGGTGTGCAATTTCATCCAGAAGCGATATTAACTGAGCAAGGTCATGAACTATTGAATAATTTTCTGACTCGATGCTAACTTCTGTTACAACTTAAGCGATAAATCCCCACAAACATTGTCATTATTTGTGATATAAAAGGCCAATAATAAAAGTACTTGCCAAACTTTTTAACGTTTAGGCGAGAATATATCATTCATCTTTGATGACAAGGGATTTAATATGACCAGGCTACTGCGAAATGCCGCATTGAGTGCGCTTTCTCTCGCAATAATTTCAGGTTGCAGCGCTACAGCAAGCAACAATGACTCTTCGACCGTATCTAATCAATCAGCCAGTGTGGTAGTGCCATTCGCTATGCCACCGCAAGCTGAGCAAGCATTGACCTTGAATCAAATTATGGCTAATCCTGATTGGATGGGATTGTTAGCTAAGAATGCTTATTGGTCTGACGATAGCCAGTCAGTTTATTTTAGTCGCCAAGAGCATCAATCTGCGATTGCGGATGTATACCAACAAGGCATCAATCAGTCTCAAGCTACGATTCTTAAACTTAACCAGTTGCATTTAGCAGATCAAAAACGTGGTGTGTTTAATACTGACAAGTCTCAAAAAGCCTATATTTACAAAGGCAATATCTTTGTTAAACAACTTAACTCCGGTGAGATTAAACAATTAACTCGTCAAAATAATGCGATTGATGACGTTAAGTTTTTAAACTCAGGCGATCTTGCTTATATGCAAGGTAACAGTGTGTTCAAATTACATTTAGACACAGGTATGACTGAGCAACTTGTTGATATTCAAATGGCTAAAGCGCCTGCGGACGTTAAAGATCCTGAGTCATATATTGCTAAACAGCAACACCGCCTAATTGCTTATGTTGCACTACAGCATGACAAGAATAAATCTCGAGCAGAATACGCAGAAGAATTAGCAGCACAAGATCCGACGTTTGCACCTAAAACCTGGTACTTAGGTGACAGTGAAACTGTCGATGAAATGAGTTTATCTGCTGATGGTCGTTATCTTGTTGTCGCTTTATCAGATAAAAATTATAGCTGGCGAGCTGAACATGACATCATGCCTAACTACCTAGGCAAAGATGGTTATGTAGACGCTGTACCTGCAAGAGCAAGAGTGGCAGAAGACAACTATCCAGGCGAAAGGTTAGTATTACTCGACTTAGTTGAGCATGTAAAAAAAGATATCACGATTGAAGGTTTAACTGGCTTTGATGAAGATGTATTGGCATCAGTTAAAGCAGAAAATGCTAAAGCCAAAGGCGAAAGTTACACAAGTAAGCCTGAGCCGCGTGTTCTGCAGTTAATGCAAGACTGGGGCTGGGGTCAAAGTGCCATTCAATGGCATGACACTGACAATAAATTGCTTGTAATGATGGAAGCCCATGATAACAAAGATCGTTGGATCGCAAGTGTCGATCTACAGTCTGGCAAGCTTGAGACTGAACATCGTTTACATGATGATGCTTGGATTAACTATACTTTTAACCAGTTTGGTTGGGTGACCGGTGAAGATAAGTTTTATTACTTGTCTGAAGAGTCTGGATTCTCTCAGTTATATGTCAAAGCAGATGGTAAAACTACTGCTTTAACTAAAGGCGAGTATGTCGTTGATCAAGTAACATTATCACCAGATGCAAGCCATTTATATTACCGTGCGAATAAAGACCATCCTGGCACCTATAATGTCTACCGTGTAGAGATTGCAACTGGTAAGACTGAACAATTAACCGAGTGGACAGGCACTTTAGATTACAAACTAAGCCCAGACGGTCAATCATTGTTACTGACAGCTTCTACAGCTGTAAACCCAGATGAGCTATACATACAGCCAATAGGTGGCGAGCTTAAGCAATTAACTCAATACACCAGCAAAGCATTTAGCCAATACGCATGGCAAGCGCCGCAAGTAGTAAAAGTTCCTTCAACTCATGGTGCTAAAGATATTTATGCCAGAGTGTATTTGCCTCAAGGGTACGATGCTGCTAATGCTGATAAATACCCTGCGGTCATCTTTAATCATGGTGCTGGTTATTTACAAAATGCCCATAATGGTTTCTCTGGTTACTTCCGTGAGTTTATGTTCCATAACCTGCTGACACAGCAAGGTTATGTGGTAATGGACATGGATTATCGTGGTTCTAAGGGTTACGGGCGTGACTGGCGCACCGCTGTGTACCGTAATATGGGACACCCTGAAGTTGAAGATTTAAAAGACGGTGTTAGCTGGATGGCAAAACACACCAATGTCGATACTGCTAAAGTGGGTACCTATGGTGGTTCTTACGGCGGGTTCTTAACCTTCATGGCATTATTTAATGAGCCAGAGTTATTCCAAGCTGGCGCAGCATTACGTCCAGTGACGGACTGGGCACATTATAATGCACCTTACACTTCGAATATTCTTAATACGCCAGATGTCGACCCTATCGCTTATGAGCGCAGCTCGCCAATTGAGCATGCTCAAGGTTTAGAAAAGCCGCTGCTGATCATGAGTGGTGTGCTGGATGATAATGTTTTCTTCCAAGACAGTGTACGTTTAGTACAACGTTTAATTGAACTTGAAAAACCAATGTTTGAGACGGCGATTTACCCAGTTGAACCGCATGGCTTTAGACAACCATCAAGTTGGTTAGATGAATACCGTCGTATATACAAACTATTTGAGCAAGAGCTTAAGTAAATATTGAAAATTAGCACTTTATGCCATGCATGAAGCGCTTCACCTTAAAAGGGCTTCCTATTGGAAGCCTTTTTTATGTCTTTCTTTTTTGATTATTACGCTCAATTGATACATAAAGCGGCCGATATCCTTTATTATCACCAACATGTATCAAGGTTAAAGGTTTGCAGTAGTGGCAGTGTCGGTAGCAGGTGGAGTCAGACCAGGAAAAGTCATCGAAGTTGAAAATCGATTATATAAACAACTTATTGTAGGGAAAGAAAAGCTGACCCAGCAGTTTGATGATCGCGATAAACAGCTTGAGGATGATGCCAATAAATTAGAAGTCGAGCGTAAAGCCATTAAGGCGCGCATGGAAGAGCAAGCAAAAGCTCAGCATGTGCTTAAGCGTATTTCTGAGCAGCTGACCATCACAGTGATGAATGCCCTAGAGCATCAAATTAGCTCACCTAAACAAATGCTGGAACAATCTGGTCTAGCTGAGTCACAAGTCTTACTACTTGATTTACTATTGAATAAAGACCCTGATCTTCGTCGTATCCGCCCCTTAGTCGAAAACATCTCCTGGTTGTATACCGATTTAGTCAATTTAATTAATAGCCCAGCATCAAGCCATAGAAGACCTCAGCGATCAGAAGTTAAAGTCACTGATATTAAGTTAGTCCTTAATTATATTGGCATTGAAAACTTACAAGCGGTAATACCTTACTTTTGCCTACGTAACTGGTTGCCTTCTGGTAATGCCAATCTAGTCTGGACCACCAGAAAGCTATGGCGATATAGCATGATGACTGCAATTGCAGCCAAAGCCCTAGCAGTATTGCATGAGAAAGATGCGGCACTGGTTTACAGCGCGTCGCTCATGAAGCAATTAGGCAGTGCGACTATCTTGAATGCTAGCGCAAGGCAGTTTGAGAAAACCTGGGGCACTTGGCTGCGAGAAACGAGTGCTAAAGGAGATAAGAATCTCTACGATGCTGTGATGGCATCTGAGTTTCCTGCAAATGAAGTATTTAGCAAGGTAATGTCTCATGGTGAGCAGTTAAATTGGCAAATGCTGGATTTACTTGAATTTGAAAACAGTAAGCTGACAAAAATACTAAAAGAGCTCGATTTTAATTACCACTTTAGCGAGTTCTCTGCTGAAAGTGCCATCGTCGCGAAAGCGAGTTGCTTCGCTAAAGTGTTATTGTTAGAAGAATCTCGCCTAATTGATCCGCAAGAAAAGCGTGTGATGTTTGATTATTATGAATTTACTGAGCAGGAACTTATCAGGCTGAAAGGGCAAAACTACCGCAAATTGGATTTAGTGTAATCACAGTAATGGGACTGTGATTGACTAAATTGACTTGTCTAATTATGCATATTTGATGAATAGCTAAGTAAATCGAGTTCAAATAACTTTTTTTATGACTATTTATGCTCAAATTTAGCAATATAAGTACTTTGTATGCGCATTTTTATCACTCTTTATTCACTAATCATTTCAGTAATGAATAGTTAACAGCTAAAAACTGGTATTTTGATCACATTTTAGCTAATAATGACCTTCAAGTTAGACAAGCAACCGCTGCGATACTAAACCAAAACCAATACAGACAGCGGACTAGAGTGATTTTTAAATCACTTAATAACCAAAGGACGAAAAGTAATGAGCGTTGAAATGAACTTAACACGTGCCCAATTTGATGAAGTTATGGTGCCTAATTATGCGCCTGCAGCAGTAATTCCTGTTCGCGGTGAAGGTAGCCGAGTTTGGGATCAACAAGGTAACGAGTTTATTGACTTTGCTGGTGGTATTGCAGTGAACTGTTTAGGTCATTGTCATCCAGCTCTAGTTGGCGCGCTTAAAGAACAAGGCGAAAAACTTTGGCATCTTTCAAATGTAATGACTAACGAACCAGCACTTGAATTGGCGACTAAGTTAGTTAATGCCACTTTTGCTGAACGTGTTTATTTTGCTAACTCGGGCGCAGAAGCTAACGAAGCTGCGCTGAAACTAGCTCGTCGTTACGCACTAGAAAATCACGGCCCACAAAAAGATCAAATCATTGCATTTGATAAAGCCTTCCACGGTCGTACTTTCTTTACTGTTACTGTTGGTGGCCAAGCGGCTTATTCTGATGGTTTCGGTCCTAAGCCACAAAGTGTTACTCACGTACCATTCAATGATATTGCTGCACTTGAAGCAGTCATCTCAGATAATACATGTGCCATTATGCTTGAGCCGCTTCAAGGCGAAGGCGGAATTATCAATGGTGACCCAGAATTCCTTAAAGCGGTTCGTGCTTTAGCTGATAAGCATGACGCATTAGTTATTTTTGATGAAGTACAAACAGGTGTTGGCCGTACTGGTGAGCTATTCGCATACATGGGCACAGATATCGTACCTGATATTTTAACCAGTGCTAAAGCATTAGGTGGCGGTTTCCCAATCGCAGCAATGCTGACTACTGCTAAAATTGCAGCACATTTAAAAATTGGTACTCACGGTTCTACTTATGGTGGTAACCCACTAGCGTGTGCTATTGGTAACGCTGTAATGGATGTCGTTAATACACCTGAAGTACTTAACGGTGTTAAGCATCGCGAGCAATTATTCCGTGATGGTTTAGCGGCAATTAATGCTAAATATAATGTATTTGAAGAAGTACGCGGCCAAGGCATGTTGTTAGGTGCTGTACTGAATGAACAATACGCTGGTCGTAGTCGTGACTTCCTTGTTGCGTCAGTTGCTGAAGGTTTAATGAGCCTGATTGCTGGTGCTAACGTAGTGCGTTTTGCTCCTTCTCTTGTGATCCCAGAAGCCGATATTGCTGAAGGTTTAGCGCGTTTTGAACGTGCTGTAGCTAAAGTAGTTGCAGGTTAATTGATAAAATTGCGCAACCATTGGGTTGCGCTTTTTTGTTTGGGTAACCAATGAGGTTAAGTATTTAAGCCTGAAGGCATAAATACTGGCTTTATAGGTGTTATTTTAGGAGAGTTTGATGCTAATCATTCGACCAATTCGCGCCAGTGATTACGATGCTCTATACAAGGTAGCTGTTGAGTCAGGACATGGGTTTACATCTCTGCCTGTCAACGAAGAGCTATTGCGATCGAAAATCGCTCGTGCAGAAGCCTCTTTTTCCAAGCAAGTTGAAAAGCCTTTTGATGAAGGTTATTTGATGGTGCTTGAAGATCTGAAAACCAATGAAGTTGTCGGTACCTGTGGTATCGAAGCCGCTGTTGGAATGGAAGATGCCTTTTATCATTACCGTTTAGGTACTGAAGTTTATCATTCAAAACAAATCTCAGTTCGTAATGAAGTTGAAACCCTGACCTTGTGCCATGACTACACTGGTGCGGCAGAGTTGTGTACTTTATTTTTGAATAAAGATTATCGTCGTGGCTATAACGGCCGCATGCTGTCACGTTCACGCTTCTTATTTTTAGCGCAACATGAGCAACGTTTTGGCAGCACGGTCATTGCCGAAATGCGTGGCGTTAGCGATGAAAAGGGCGACTCGCCTTTTTATGAATGGTTACAAGATCATTTCCTCGGTATCGATTTTGTTGAAGCTGATTATCTCTCAGGTTTAGGTAAGAAAGCCTTTATGGCTGAAATGATGCCGCGAAGTCCAATTCATGTGTGCCTTTTACCTAAAAAAGCGCAAAAAGTGATCGGTGAAGTGCATCGCAACACTAAGCCTGCATTGAAGTTGCTTCAAGCTGAAGGCTTTAAATTTAGAAACTACGTCGATATTTTTGATGGTGGCCCAACTGTAGAGTGTGCATTAAATGATATTCGCTCAGTTCAGCTGAGCAGAGAGCTCACAGTAACCATCGGCAAAATGCCTCATGCAGACCACCAATACATTATTGCCAATACTTTGTTAGCGGATTATCGCGCGACAGCGGCAAAAGTGAAGGTGTCGGATAAGCATGACAAGGTAACGCTCAGCCCAGAGTTGGCTGAAGCATTGAAAGTGGCTAATGGCGATAACATTCGCGTACTAGAACTTTAGGACAGAACAAATGACACAATTTATTAAAGGCCAATGGTCTAATGGCGAAGGCCATGAAGTAACATCAGTTAACCCAGCTAACGGTGAGGTTATCTGGAGTGGTAAAACTGCAACTGCAGCTCAAGTGAATACTGCGATTGATGCTGCTCGTGCAGCACAATTTGATTGGTTTATGCTGGGTTATGAAGCGCGTTTAGCTATCGTTGAAGCATACCGCAGTGAACTTGAAGCACATAAAGCTGAGCTTGCTGAAGTGATTGCACAAGAAACCGGTAAGCCGCAGTGGGAAACGGCAACAGAAGTTGGCGCGATGATAGGTAAAATTGGCCTATCAGCAGCAGCTCACGATAAACGTACTGGTACAGAAACCAACGATATTCCAGCTGGACGTGCAGTATTGCGTCACAAGCCTCACGGTGTTGTTGCGGTATTTGGTCCTTATAACTTCCCAGGTCACTTACCTAATGGCCATATTGTTCCTGCATTGCTTGCTGGTAACACTGTGGTATTTAAGCCGTCTGAACTGACTCCGAAAGTGGCAGAAGAAATGCTGAAGCTTTGGGATAAAGCAGGATTGCCACAAGGGGTGATTAACCTTGTTCAAGGTGAGCTTGAAACGGGCAAGGCATTAGCGTCTCATCCACAAATCGACGGTTTGTTCTTTACGGGCAGTTCGCGTACGGGTCATTTACTGCATCAACAATATGCAGGTCACCCAGGCAAAATTTTAGCACTTGAAATGGGCGGTAATAACCCATTAATCATCAAAGATGTTCAAGATACTAAAGCCGCTGTTCACGATATTATTCAGTCAGCGTATATCTCTTCAGGTCAACGTTGTACTTGTGCTCGTCGTCTTTATATCGAGCAAGGCAGCGCGGGTGACGCATTAATTGAGCAACTTATTGCTGCCATTAAGCAAATTAAAGTCGGTAGCTGGAATGCACAGCCACAACCATTTATGGGTTCTATGATTTCTGAGGGCGCAGCTAAAGGTATGGTTGCTGCACAAGCAGAATTACAAGCGCTTGGTGGTCAATCTTTAGTTGAGTTAACGCATGTTGAAGCGGGTACTGGCTTAGTGTCTCCTGGTTTAATTGATGTCACTGAGATTGCTGAATTACCAGATGAAGAATACTTTGGTCCATTACTGCAACTTGTTAGATACCAAGATTTTGACAATGCGATTGATATGGCGAATAACACGCGTTATGGCTTATCTGCAGGTATCTTAGCTGACAGCCGTGAAGATTATGATTACTTCTTAGCGCGCATTCGTGCAGGTATCGTTAATTGGAATAAGCAAATCACGGGTGCTTCAGGTTCAGCCCCATTTGGTGGCGTTGGCGCTTCTGGTAATCATCGTGCAAGCGCATTTTATGCTGCTGATTACTGTGCTTACCCTGTAGCTTCAGTGGAAGCAGACAGTGTTAGCTTGCCAGCAAACTTAAGCCCAGGGCTTTCAATTTAAAATAACAATAAAGCTGCTAAGGCAATGACTAGGGCCTGCTAATCTTTTCTGGTTGAATTTTGTTCGAGTTAAAAACGTTTTAATTGAGGCGAATGGATTGATGCCTAGTCACCTAAGCAAAAGCCATTCAACAAAGAGTAAAATGTTTTTAGCCGAACCCTTCGGGCAGCGTTTGTTGGCCACTTTTACTGCGTTATTGACTTTTTATGTAGAATAACTACACCTCAAAGTCTCTGCCTTGTACAAATGGCCAAAAATTCGCTGCAAAAGCAACCTTGAAAGATCAACAGGCCCTTACTCATTGCCTTTTTTATAAAGAAGGATTTTATTATGCATACCGACGTAAACGCTTTGTTCGCTGCATTATGGCAAGACTATATCAACATGACGCCATCAGCGGATAGTATTCATAAGTTACTCAGTAACGGCGAGCCGATCATTAATGATCATATTGCTTTGAGAACCTTTAACATTGCTAAAGTTAACTTATCAGTGCTTGCCGAACATTTCGAGTCCATTGGTTATGTGGCTTGTGGTGATTACAACTTTGAGCAAAAGAAATTAATCGCCAAACACTTTGAGCATCCTGATGCTAATCAACCAAAAGTCTTTATCTCTGAGCTATTAGTTGAAGAGTTTAGCCCTGAAGCGCAAGCCATTATTCATGGTTTAATTGACCAAGTGGATGAGAGCGCAACTAAAGCGGATAATTTCCTTTATTCTGGTCGTCATTGGAATGTGGATCTTGCAAGCTACAAAACACTATTAGCTGAAAGTGAATACGCAGCTTGGGTTGCCGCTATTGGCTATCGCGCAAACCATTTCACAGTATCAATCAATGCGCTGCCAGAGTTTGAACGTATTGAGTCAGTCAATGAAGCATTGAAAAGTGCCGGCTTTAAATTGAACACTTCAGGCGGTGAAGTGAAAGGTTCAGCGGAAGTTTTGTTAGAGCAATCTTCGACGATGGCTGACAGAATGATGGTTACTTTTGCGGATGGTGAATTAGAAATCCCAACCTGTTTTTATGAGTTTGCTCGCCGATACCCAATGACGGATGGCAATTTGTATACTGGCTTTGTTGCGGCTTCTGCCGATAAAATTTTTGAAAGCACTAACGCTGCAGGCTAAAGTTTTGGTTTATTTAAACTGAAACTGAAACTGAAACTGAAACTGAAACTGAAACTGAAACAGCAACAAGCTGATTATTGTGGTTATTGCTTTTTATTGAATAAGCCCTGAGTCATTTTATGTTATTTAAATGACTCAGGGCTTTTTAGTGTCTGGTATAGAAGATTGAGCGATTAGACGCTGGTCATCACTTTCGGATTGTTAAATACAATCGTCACTCTGAGCCCACCTAAGCGCTCTGAACGGTCAAACGTCAAATTGTATCCATACTGTTCGATAATCTCTTTGACGATGGATAAGCCAAGCCCATGGCCTACAACAGCCTCATCTAAACGCTTACCGCGATTGGTTAACTGATTGAGTTGATCATCATTCACACCAGGTCCATCATCTTCTATCGTGAGTGTCAGAGTTTGACCTGAATTAACCTCACTCGTTTTACTGTTACTGGCTATGACGTCGATATCGACAATGATATTTGATTGTGCCCACTTATAGGCGTTGTCTAATAGATTGCCAAACAGTTCCATTCCATCTTCACGGTGAATAGGCAGTCGGTTGATATTGGCAATGATATTGACGCTGCAATCAATTTGTTTATGGTGGTGGACTTTATCTAAAGTATTGGTGAGCGCCTCGAAATCTCTTGGAATGACCATTTGTGCAGCGGGGAGCATATCGCCGGTGATACGAGCTGCGGCAAGTTTACGTTCAATCATATTGCGAATTTGATCGAGTTGCTGCTGCATAGCTTCGGCAGATTCAGGATTGGATAAACCGAGCACTTCAACTTGCTGCTGCATCACAGCAAGCGGTGTTTTTAGACCATGGCTTAAATTACCCAGGTTATTACGGCTACGCTCAATTTGATTGGCGGTGTAATCCAATAGTTCGTTATAGGTTTCTGCTAACGGTTTTATTTCTACTGGGATCTGATTAATCTCGAGAGAGTTTATTTCACCTTGCCTAAGTTTAGCGAGTGAATCCTGAATGGATTTAACAGGCTTAAAAGATTGCCTGATAATGATAAAAATACCGCCAATCATTGCTAGCAGCATGGCGATATTGATCGCAAGCTTAGTACCAAATACTTCACTAAATACCCGCCTGCCAATACTTAAATCTTGGGCAACAGTTAACGTTGCCACTTTCTGACCGCTGGTGGAACCTAAGCCAATAGATAATAACTGCATATCATTATTTTTTGGCCCTTTGGCTTGCCAGACGCGAGTTTGGTTTTGCTCAAGTAGTTCAATTTCGAGTTGCACATCCCATAGGGAGCGAGAACGAATGACTTGGCTTTCTGAATTAAACTGAAAGTAGCGTCCAGAGTATGCGGGTTTGTAAAAGCTCGACAGCTCATTTTGGTCGATAATGATTTCGCCAGCATTAATGTGACTTGCCAGAATGATGTGCTCTAAATCTTCTTCGAGTCGATTGATGATAGAGTCGTGAAAAGCTTGTCGCAGCATGGACTCAAACAGTATGAGTCCAATGACTGTCGCAATAATAATGAGTGCACTAAGCCATAAGCTTAGCTTACTGCGGATCGATATCATTCCACGATGCCGTGAAAGATGTATCCTTGGCCGCGTCGAGTTTCAATGGCCGTTTTACCGAGTTTTTTACGTAAATGAGTGACGTAAACTTCTACAACATTTGACTCTTTCTCATCATCAAATTGGTATAGTTTGTCTGTCAATTGGGCTTTTGAGAGTAACTTTTTAGGCGACATCAGGAAGATTTTAAGCAATCTAAACTCCATCGCGGTTAATTCAAAATGGTTTTCACCGATATGCACTCTCTGCTCGGCTTCATCTAATGTAATGCCGCCATAGCTTAATTGCTTTGATGAGGTATTAAGTCGGCCATGAGCACGGTGAATAAGTGCTTGAACACGTGCTAATAACTCTTGGGCATGGAAAGGTTTGCCAAGGTAGTCATCAGCGCCAGCATTAAAACCTTCAACTTTTTCATGCCACTGACTTCGGGCGGTTAGCATGATAACGGGAGTATCGATGCCTTTTTCGCGCCAAGACTGCACTAGCGTTAAGCCATTACCGTCAGGGAGACCTATGTCTAGAATGACACAATCGTATTGGGTTTCTTTAATTAGATAGTCTGCTTCAACAGCTTTGTCAGTGACATCTGTAACATAGCCAGCTTGTTTAAGTTGTTTCTCAAGTTCAGCAACTAAAAGGGTATTATCTTCGACGAGTAGCAGTTTCATTTATTTGGCATTCACTTGGTAGTTGGTCAGTAGACTCTGGCATTCCATTTGTTGCATCGATAGATAAATGGATAACATGCCCTTTTTTTAACTTTAATTGTAAATCATAACGCCATTTATCATCCTCTTGATAGAGGCTGGCATCAATTAATTCACCTTCACAGTATTGTGCAAGTAAAGTAAGGGAATAATCAAGTGAACGAATGCTACCAGATGTGACCAAGCGCTGAACTTCATCATGTTGAAGCTCGTTTGTCATTGCATGTGTCGTTGAGCTGAGAGTGTATGCAAATAGACTGAGAAAAAGCGCTGGCAGCAGCCTCATTGGAAAGACTTCCATAAAAAAAGTGATAATCAGATTGACTAATTATCACTTTAATTAATTACTCTTAAATCAAGCTGAAGCTTAACTTAACGAGTACCATATACGACTATAGTTTTACCGTGAGCTTGAATAAGGCTTTGTTCTTCAAGCATTTTTAAAATACGGCCAACAGTTTCACGCGAACAACCTACAATCTGACCAATCTCTTGACGAGTGATCTTGATTTGCATGCCATCTGGGTGAGTCATTGCATCTGGCTGTTTAGCAAGATGTAATAAAGTTTGAGCAATACGTCCAGCAACATCTAAGAATGCTAAATCACCTACTTTTTGGCTAGTGCTTTGCAGGCGGTAAGCCATTTGAGCAGTAAGCTTCATTAGGATTTCAGGATTAACCTGAATCAGTTGCTTGAATTTCTTGTAAGAAATCTCTGCGATTTCACATGGTTGTTTTGCACGAACCCAAGCTGTACGTTCTGCTTGTTCTTCGAATAAACCAAGTTCACCGATGAAATCACCCTGATTAAGGTAAGAAAGGATCATTTCTTTACCTTCTTCATCTTTAATCAATACAGCTACTGAGCCCTTTACGATGTAGTAAAGCGTGTCAGATTCTTCACCTGCGTGTATCAAGGTGCTTTTTGCTGGGTATTTATGGATGTGACAGTGTGAAAGAAACCACTCCAAAGTTGGATCAGGTTTAGGCTTGCCAATCAGAGCCATGTTTATTTCCTCGATTGATAAAATGAAAGTAAGGACTATCTAATAAAGTAATTGTACGTGACTTGTCGCTGTAAAACCTTGATGAAGATCGAGTTTAACATTATGAAAAACGCGACTAAGTCAGTATTAACTTATTAAATTTAAGATTTATTTTTGCTACATTAGATAACTATGTCAATCTAATTTAGTGTGCGTTAAATTATTTAGCAAGTCTTTAAGTAACTATTAAATCAATATTTTGACTGTTTTTTTACTCTCAGTTCGCTATTAATGCTGATATTTTCAGACTTAAACACATTTCCTTTATTGTAAAACCACTAATTGATAGTTATTGTTAATTCGATTACCAAATGAAGTTGAGTTGTAGGGGTTGATTTGAAATATTCTCAAAAGCTATTAAATCTAGGGCTTGCTTGCTCGTTATTTATGCTTGGCAGTGCTGTAACACCTGCTCATGCTTTTTCTATTCCTGCTTCATTAGAATCCCAAGCAGGCACTAAACTTGTGCACATTCAATTACGTGCTGCTGAAGGCAATGCCGATGCACAATTCCTGTTAGGCCTGATGAACTTGGCTGGGCGCTTTGTTGACCAAGATACAGAGCAAGGACTGTACTGGGTTGAACAAGCGGCGATGCAAGATCATATTAAAGCTCAGCAAACTATCGCAGACTTATCATTTGAAGGTAAATTATTACCGAGAAACCTTGGAGTGGCTGAGCAGTGGTATCAAACCTTAGCGCAGCAAGGCGATCCTCGCGCTCACTTTCGTTTAGGTTTTATCTATTCAGCTGGTGGTGATGGGGTTGAACGTAACTGTGGTAAAGCACTCGATCAGTTTAATCAAGTCGGTGACAGTATCGCATTAGGCAATGTGGCTTGGATTTTAGCCACTTGTCCTGAAGAGCAATATAGAGATGGTTCACGTGCTGTTGAGTTAGCATTACAGTTGCTGGAAAATAATGCCAATGATCCGACTAACTTAGATAATCTTGCTGCAGGTTATGCTGAAATGGGTGAATTTGAGTTAGCGGTTGATACTCAGCAAAAAGCGATTGAAGCTTTAAAGCAAGATCCGGAAGTGGCACAGAGTGATGAATTTATTATGCGCCTCGAGCAGTACCGTCAGCGTCAGGCTTACCGAGAAGTCATTCCCTTAATGGATTAAGTGTCACGCAAACCTTTCTATCTTAAACGGCCTGTTGGCCGTTTTTTTGTTTTTACTTCAAAGATTTTCTATTCCATCTCTCTGTCAGAACTATTAATGCCTATGCTTGAATGATTGAAATCGAGTTTTTAATCATTCAAGCATAGGCATGGTGGCTTTGTTTTGGTGTTTTATTTAGCTTTGAGGTGATTTGATGAATCAACAATTGAAGTGGTATCAGTTAACAGTCATTTTTAGCTTATTATTTTCGTTGATGGGTTTTTCATACAATGTTTGGCGAATGGAAATAACTGAACACAATAGTAATGTGAGAACCGCGAGTTTTGAAATGTTACTTGAGTTAGCACAATTGCAGCAATTGGTTTATGCCGC
Organism: Shewanella sp. 2_MG-2023; assembly: GCF_030548905.1. Taxonomy (NCBI): domain Bacteria; kingdom Pseudomonadati; phylum Pseudomonadota; class Gammaproteobacteria; order Alteromonadales; family Shewanellaceae; genus Shewanella; species Shewanella sp. 2_MG-2023. The sequence goes on along the minus strand of NZ_JAUOSO010000007.1, from coordinate 193,599 downwards.
TTATTATGATCAAGACTTAAAGCTTGGCAACCCAAGAGTTGGCTGGGTAAAAGTTGGGCTGATAGAAGATTTGAGTAGTTTAACTGGCAAGCCTGTAATTGAGCAGTCGCAGCAATTAACACAAGTATGGTCGACTCAATGGCAGAATATGCCTGAAAATGAAGCTGCAGCGAATCAAATTATTAAACAAGTGGACAGCGTGCGGGCTGAAATCAAAACCTTGCTAGTGTCATTAAACTAACGAAGAAGAGCGTGCTAAAAGTAGGTTTGCTGATATGCCCAAGTGCGCTAACAGATAAAGATGGGGGAATTAACACCCATGAGCACATCAACTATCGTTCTTTCGCCTGAAATCCCGATAGTGGAGATGATAATACCTATGGCTTAAAACAAGCTTAAACAACCATAAGTAATAATCGTTCATTTAGTAAGAATGTGACTCAGTATTAAGCGTTTTCTGCGGCTTTTTTATGCATTAACTCTTTGATCAATGGGGTTAGAATTAACTCCATTGCTAATGACATTTTACCACCCGGTACCACTAAGGTATTGACTCGAGACATAAATGAGCCATCAATCATGCTGAGATAATAAGGGAAGTCGACATTGTTGATATCGCGAAAACGAATCACCACAAAGCTTTCATCTAGGCTGGGAATGTCCTTAGCGCTAAATGGGTTAGAAGTATCTACAGTCGGTACCCGTTGAAAGTTAATATGAGTGCGCGAGAATTGTGGCGTCATATGTTTGATGTAATCATCCATACTGCGAACGATTGAACCCATGACTTTTTCACGGCTATGCCCCCTGTCTGATGTATCTCGAATGATCTTTTGGATCCACTCTAAATTGACAATCGGCACCATGCCAATCAATAAGTCTACATGCTTAGCGACGTTGGCATCTTCGGTAACAACACCACCATGCAATCCTTCGTAATACAGCATATCGGTATTTTCAGGAAGAGGGTGCCACTGAGTGAATGTGCCAGGCATTTGGTTAAATGGCACAGCTTCATCAAAAGTGTGTAAATAACTGCGGGTTTGGCCTTGGCCTGTATCAGAATAGCTTTGGAAGCACTCTTCGAGTTTGACGAAGTTATTTGCTTCAGGGCCAAAATAACTAAGATTGCGATTTTCAGCTTGAGACTTGCGGATTAACACTTCCATTTCTGCACGGGTAAAGTTATGAAAACTATCACCTTCAATAAAAGCTGCATTGATACCCAGTTGACGGAAGATATGAGTAAATGCCGTTGTCGTTGTTGTTGTGCCAGCTCCTGAAGAGCCAGTAACAGCAATAATGGGATGTTTTGTTGACATTTATCCTACCTAGATCAAACGTGAAAATTAGCTAAATAACTGAGACAGTTCAGTGTTTTATCGTTCTGCTCATCGTTAACACTTTCATGATTAAACTTGAAGAAAAACAGACTCTATTTATACGGGCTGAATCGATTGAGGTCAATGCTGCAATGTTAATCCTACTCAGCAGTTGGGTAAATGATTTGATCTTTATGCCTTATAGCGATTGATTCATCTTCTTCGCTAAATTCTACTTTGAGCTCGCCTAGCTTAAGAGAGTGCTTACACTTTTCAATGGCAGCAGCAATTTGTTGATCATCAAGTTGACCAAAAGATCCATCTTCAACTTGAGTTAATAAATACTCTTTAATCAAGTTATTAAGTGTTTCTTGCGGCAGTTGTAATAACGCCTCGTAAGGGATTAGCATGAATTAGCCTTTAATAAATTGGATGATGCGAGACTCTAAATAAAAAGTCGGTTTCCAAGGTACACCGCCAGAGATAAAGCCGACATGACCACCGTTTTGATGTAGTTCGTACTCAACATGATCAGACAACTCTTCATTGGATGGGATCACCGCATCTGTCATAAAGGGATCATCTTGAGCATGAATGACTAAAGTCGATTTTTGTACCTGTTTTAAAAATGGTTTACCACTCGCTCGATTATAGTAATCATATACATCGCTGAAGCCATGTAGCGGGGCGGTGACTTTATCATCAAATAGATGGAATGTTGTTAATTCGGCAATTTCTTTCGCGGTCACTGGCATATCAGTGCTCAAGTGCGCTTCAGCAACTTTTGCCTGCATTTTGTCTTGTAACTGCTTAATTAAATGCTGTTGATATACCGTAGAAAAGCCACTTTCTAATTTTTTTGCACAAGCGGCCAAACATAACGGCGCTGAAACAATGATGGTTTTGTCTAGCAAACTATCACTACCTTGTTCGCCTTGATATTTCGCCAGTACATTACCCCCTAAGCTATAGCCTACAGCGTATAACGCTGAGTCAGGAAACTGTTGGTTTAACTGAGTGAGGGTGAAGTGAATATCTTGAGTATCACCACTGTGATAACTGCGTGCTAGGCGGTTTGGTTCGCCAGAGCAGCTACGGTGATGATGTACCACGGCACATAAACCTTGTTCTTTTGCTGCTTGAAGCATGCGACGCACATAGTGAGAATCACTGCTGCCTTCTAAACCATGCAAAATGACTAAAATAGGTTGGCCATTTACCGCTTCACCCACCCAGTCTAAATCAACGAAATCACCATCAGATAGTTCTTGGCGTTGTCTTGAAACTTCTGGTTTGTCCACTTTGAAAAATACGGGTAAAATCGTTTGAATATGGGCACTTACAGCCCACCATGGTGGTGAAAAAGTCTTTTTCATATGGGTATTTTATGTGCAATGGTTTGTTAATATTCAAACGTGTGTTTAAATGTTGATTGAGTTCACTTTAGCATAGATGCTTTTGTGGCAACAAATGTGGCACTTGGGAGTGTTTGATTTGTGGCCGTGCTTTCGTACAGAAGTAGGCAATAGAAAAGGGATAACAATGAAAAGAAGAACCTTTTTAACTGGGGCGTTTACAGGAACAGCTGCGCTCGCTTTAGGTGTGAGTTTGTATACGCCTGAAGTAAACGATAACCCAGATGACACACATCGCTTATTATTCAGTGTGCTTATTCCGATATTTATGGATGGCGCATTACCAGAAGTTGCCAACTATCGTGATGCTTTTTTAAATCGGACCATCATTGCCATTAACCAAACAATCAGTGTATTGCCTGAAGATCAAAAGCAAGAATTAACCCAATTACTGACCATGCTGGAATCAAGATTTGGCCTGCTTATTCTCACCAGCAGCATTACGCCATTGGTGCTTAGATCGCCTGAACAACTGAATGAAATGTTGGAGCATTGGCGTCATCACTTTCTTGAGATGATGCAGACTGCTTATATTGGGCTGCGTGAACTCATCATCTCTAGCTATTACGCTTGCCCAGAACATTGGGGACGTCTGCACTACGCTAAACCTACATTTTTGGATGCCTAAGCTGTTTGTATTTTCACTAATTAACATGAATTCTGGAGTAACAAATGGCTGCAAATATCATTGATCCGATTACCACTGGCTTAGCTGCTGGTTGGCAGCATATAGATGCTAATCAATTGACAGAAAATCAACACTTTGAAGCTGATGTGGTCATTGTAGGCACAGGTGCTGGAGGTGGCACGGCTGCTGAAATCCTGGCACAAGCAGGTCTTAGTGTGATTATGGTAGAAGGTGGTCCTTTAAAGTCATCAAGTGACTTCAATATGGAGGAACGCACCGCCTATCCTGATTTATACCAACAAGCTGCGGCGATGAAAACCTCTGATAAAGGTATTGGAATTTTTCAAGGTCGAAGCGTTGGCGGCTCGACGACGGTTAATTGGACCACTTCAATTCGAACGCCTGATAACGCGTTAGCTTTTTGGGAAAAAGAAAAATCTGTCACAGGCTTATCCACTGAATCCTTGCAACCTTGGTTTGAGAAAATGGAAGCCAGATTGAATATCAGTGAATGGCAATTTCAGCCTAATTTGAATAACGCGGCTTTAAAAGAAGGCTGTGAAAAGCTCGGCTGGGAATACACTGTTATCAAACGCAATGTGAAAGGTTGCTGGAACACGGGTTATTGTGGAATGGGTTGTCCAGTAAATGCTAAGCAGTCGATGCTAGTGACCACAATTCCCAGTGCGCTAGAGCAAGGCGCAACTTTAATCTCAAATGCTAAAGTTATTGATTTAAAGCATAAAGGGGACAAAGTTGAAGGCTTGTCTGCTAAAGCGCAATCGGGCAGTTCAAGTGCAGCAACGCTGACTTTTAGCGCTAAGCATTATATTTTAAGCGCTGGGGCAATACACACTCCGACTATTTTAATGCGGGCTAAAACCCCTGATCCACATAAGTTATTAGGTAAAACATTTTTACATCCAACGCTGTTATCTGGCAGTCTTTTTGATAAACAAATTGATGGTCACAGCGGCGCACCACAATCTATCTATTCCGATGAATTTGTTTGGCGAGATGGCGCAGCGGGTGAAATGGGCTATAAACTTGAAGTGCCTCCAATTCACCCGATTTTAATAGCATCTAAAACGATTGGTTATGGTCGCAGTCATGCAGAGCTTATGACTCACTTTAATAACTTACAAGTGATGATAGCACTTGTAAGAGATGGTTATTCTGACCAAAGCCCCGGTGGTCAAGTTAGGCTGACTGACGAAGGATTTGCGCTCGATTATCCACTGGAACAACCTTTTTGGGATACCGCAAGACGTGCCTTTGCGACCATGGCTGAATTACAGTTTGCTGCAGGAGCTAAAAAAGTATTACCGATTAATGATGGTATTGGTATGCAGCTTAATTGGGCGCAAGCCAAGGAAACCATAGCCACTATGGATATCGGTTTGCTCAAGACGATTGTTGCGTCAGCACATGTTATGGGAGGCTGTGCTATGGGTGATGATAAAACGTTATCTATGATTAACAGTGAAGGGCAATCCCATTATTTTGAAAACTTATCAGTCATGGATGGCTCGATGTTCCCAACAAGTTTAGGGGCTAATCCACAACTATCCATTTATGGCATAGTGGCGCGAAATGCTACGTTACTCGCTGAACGTTTAACGGCCAAAACATAAATGACACTCAATTGGGGATAAATACCTTCTTAGTATAAATCGCTAAAGTCAGATTAAAAGACTGATGATATGAAGGCTTAATCAATAAAACCGACTGTAACCAGTCGGTTTTTTGTTGCTACCCCTTGTCAAAATATGTCCAGTAATATGACATTTTTATTAAACATTTCATTTTGCATATATATGAATTTGCATATATCTGTTTTTACGCATATCCTTGCTGCATTATCTATAACGATTTTGAACTTTGATACTTTTCTTGGTTATTTACCTTGAATACAAATCAAGATGATAGAGGTTAACTATGCAACCCAGCATATTTTTTAAATGCTTAGCTGATGAAACTCGATTGAAGAGTTTACTTTTAATTTCACTTAATCAGGAGTTGTGCGTCTGTGAGCTAATGGCTGCGCTAGATGATAGTCAGCCAAAAATATCACGCCATTTAGCTCAACTTAGAAAAGAAGGTTTGTTAACCGATAGAAGGCAAGGTCAGTGGGTTTACTACCGACTTAATGATGCATTACCTCAATGGGCTCAAACCGTTATTACACAAACCGCATCAGGCAATACCGCATTCATTGAAGCTGATCTGAAGCGCTTAGCGGATATGGTTAATAGACCTAACTGCAATCGTTGTTAGTGATTTCAAACACTGATTTAACTTATTTTATTAAACGAAAGGCTAGATTATGACAATTAAAGTAGGAATTAACGGTTTTGGCCGTATGGGACGTTTATCATTTCGTGCTGCATTCGATTGGGCTGACGTTGAATTTGTTCAAATTAACGATCCAGCTGGTGATGCAGCCACACTGGCTCATTTAGTCAATTTTGATTCAGTTCATGGTCGTTGGGCTCATGAAGCTGTTGCGCATGATAATACCATCGAAGTTAATGGTCATAAGATTGTCTGCACAGCCAATAAAGCTATTGCCGATACTGATTGGTCAAACTGTGATGTTGTTATTGAAGCATCAGGCGTGATGAAGACCAAAGCAAAGCTGCAAGCTTACCTTGATCAAGGTGTAAAGCGTGTTGTAGTGACGGCACCAGTGAAAGAAGACGGTGTGTTAAATGTAGTTATGGGCGTGAATCATCAAGATTATGATAAATCAATTCACCCAATTGTTACCGCTGCATCTTGCACCACTAACTGTTTAGCACCTGTGGTTAAAGTCATCCATGAGTCACTAGGTATTGTTCATGGTTCAATGACAACTATCCATGACATTACGAATACCCAAACTATTCTTGATGCTCCCCACAAAGATTTACGCCGTGCAAGAGCATGTGGCATGAGCCTTATTCCTACAACCACGGGATCTGCAACAGCAATTACGCATATTTTCCCAGAGCTGAAAGGCCGCTTAAATGGTCATGCGATTCGTGTGCCATTAGCAAATGCGTCAATTACAGATTGTGTTTTTGAACTGAGCCGCAGCACCACAGAAACTGAAGTGAACCAATTGCTTAAACAAGCTGCAGAAGGCGAGCTTGATGGGGTGCTTGGTTATGAAGAGCGTCCGTTAGTCTCGATTGATTATAAAACAGACCCTCGCTCAGCGGTTATCGATGCGCAATCAACCATGGTTGTTAATAATACTCAGCTTAAACTTTATGTTTGGTATGACAACGAGTGGGGTTACGCAAATCGTACTGCTGAATTAATGCGTTTAGTGGGCTTGCAAGATAAAGCTGACGTGTAGTCACATGTGATTAATAGGGTTATACCGATGTCTTTATTCACAAAATTGGCAAACTTGCCCAGTGAGATAAAACAGTACTTAATTGTGACTGGCAACTATTGGGCATTTACATTGACCGATGGTGCACTGCGAATGCTGGTGGTGCTGCATTTTCATGGTTTAGGTTTTAGCCCGATTGAAATTGCAATGCTGTTTTTGTTCTACGAAATTTTTGGTGTTGTGACTAATCTTGTCGGAGGTTGGCTTGGTGCGAGAGTGGGTTTAAATCGCACCATGAATATCGGCCTGGGCTTGCAAGTGTTTGCTCTGTCTATGCTGCTGGTACCCAATGAATGGCTCACTGTGGTGTGGGTAATGGCGGCGCAGGCATTATCTGGCATTGCTAAAGACTTGAATAAAATGAGCGCCAAAAGTGCCATTAAAACATTGGTTCCCGCTGGAGCTGAAGGTAAATTATATCAATGGGTTGCTATTCTTACTGGTTCTAAAAATGCCCTTAAAGGTGTGGGTTTTTTCTTAGGTGGCGCGCTGCTGACTGTGTTTGGTTTTCAGGCGGCAATCTTAATCATGGCAGTCGCGTTATTGCTGGTGTGGATATTTAGCGTATTAACCTTAAAAAGCCAGTTAGGCAAAGCGACTGCGAAGCCCAAGTTTACAGAGATTTTCTCTAAGAGCAGTACCATTAACTACTTATCTGCAGCAAGGCTGTTTTTGTTTGCAGCAAGAGATGTATGGTTTGTGGTGGCATTGCCCGTCTTTCTTGCCAGTCAATTTGGCTGGGATCATTGGTATGTTGGGGGCTTTTTAGCCTTGTGGGTTATTGCTTATGGTGGTGTTCAATCCTTTGCGCCCCATTTTACCGGCAAAAAACAAGGTAAGGTCCCTGATGGTAAAAGTGCCTGCTTATGGGCTGCGGTATTGGCTATTATTCCTGTAGTGATTGCACTGGCTCTCACTTTCGATTGGCATAGTCATATTATGCTTATCGGCGGGTTATTGGTTTTCGGCGGATTGTTTGCAGTGAACTCATCGATGCATAGCTATTTAATTGTGAGTTACGCAGATAAAGATGGCGTGTCTTTAGATGTTGGCTTTTATTATATGGCTAATGCGATGGGTAGGCTTATTGGCACTTTGTTATCGGGTTGGGTATTTCAGCAATACGGACTTGAGGCCTGCTTGTGGATTTCGAGTGTGATGATTGCGTTAGCAGCAATCATTTCGACACGCTTACCGCAACAAAGTCATTCATAATCTTTGTTTTAACGGCTGATAGTATTGCTTTAGCGGATGTATAAGTGGTGCAGCGAATATTGATAATATCGGTATTCGCTGCTCGCTTTAAGCACTTTGTAATTGAGTAAAATAATCTGCATCGATACCAAATAAGCACAAGTAATTTTCGGTGTTATAGGTGTCTTTTTTATCAGAGGCAATATCGGAAGTAGCGTCAGCATTAATTGAGCTTTGCTCAAACTGATTTAATTTCTTCAGCAACATTTGCTGAGTTTTGCGCTCCATCATCAACTCTATATCTAACATTTGTTGATATTCGCCTGCTTGTAAATATGATTTAGCTAAGCGGCGTAATTTACGATATGGGGTAACAACTTTAGTATCCCAGTCTTCAATGGTCGAGGCGAGTACTTCCCACTGCGCTAATGGTAAATAGTGGCACTGTTGATCGAGATATTGGGCCAACAATAGTAGATTTACATTAACTTGGTAGTCGTCTTGTACGCTGATGTAGCTTACTGGATTAGTCGCGTATAGATTGTCACAATCACGCCAAATTAATGAGTTAAAAGGTTGCACTAGACTTTCTCCAACGTGTAAGTATCCATTCTTTAAGATTCAGACTGATAATGAGGATTACGTTATCTTGTATTATCGATAGCACGATAACTTGAATCTTATTGTCCTTGAAAAGCTTGGTGCATTTCAGGTGATAGTTAAATTTTGATAACTACAGGTTAAAGCTTATTAAATCAGAGGCTTTAACCTGTTTCCTCTTGTTTGAATGATTGTTGCAGGCACATATTTAGCTCATTCAAACAATTGGCAGATTAATTGAGGGTAAACTCTTGTTCGATAACTTCAATCTGCTCTTGAAGATCAAGCCAAGTCATTTCACTTTCGTCCATCGCTTGTGTCAGTTCAGTTCTCTCATTAAGCACTTTAGTCATTTTAGCTTTATTTTCCGCTTCATAAAGCGAGCCATCAGCCAAGTCGATTTCAAGTTCAGCTAAACGTGTGCTGATTTTTTGCTGTTGTGTCTCAAGCTTAATTTGCTGTTTACGCAATGGAGACACTTTCTGTCTTAATTCGGCTTCAAAACGTTTCTGCTGTTTTTTGTCGATTGTTGGCTTAGTGTCACCCTCTTTAGCGGCAGATGATTGCGCTGCTTTTGCTGCATCGAGCAACCATTGGTGATAATCATCTAAATCGCCTTGGAAAGGCTTTACAGCACCTTGGTCTACAAGGTAATAGTCACTACAGCTTAACCGTAAAAGATGTCGATCATGTGACACAATGACCATTGCACCTTCAAAAGTTTGCAATGCCATGGTCAGTGCATGACGCATCTCTAAATCAAGGTGGTTGGTCGGTTCATCTAAAAGTAATACGTTTGGTTTTTGCCATACGAGTAGTGCCAGAACTAAACGGGCTTTTTCGCCACCCGAGAAAGGTCTAACAGCCGACATAGCCATATCACCATTAAAACCAAATCCGCCTAAAAAGCTACGTAGTTCAAGCTCTTTCGCATTGGGCGCTAGACGGACTAAATGCTGTAGCGGGGTGTCATCCAAACTTAAAAATTCAATTTGATGCTGAGCGAAGTAACCAATATTCAGACCAGGATTAGGCTGATATTTACCTGTTATAGGGGCTAAATCTCCAGTGAGTAATTTTATCAGAGTCGATTTACCGGCTCCATTTCGGCCTAACAGACCAATACGCGCACCTGGAACTAGGTTAAGTTTGACTTCACTTAATACGGTTTTGTCACCGTAGCCAATAGACACATTCTCCATGGTCGCTAAAGGATTAGGTAAAGCGTCAGGCTCACGAAAAGCCATATGAAACTGGCTGTCGACTTGTGAAGGTAATAAGTTAGCCATTTTTTCTAAGGCTTTTAATCGACTTTGAGCCTGTTTGGCTTTACTGGCTTTATAACGGAAGCGGTCGACAAAAGATTGCATGTGAGCGCGTTCTTTTTGTTGACGTTCAAATGCGGCTTGTTGCTGAGATAATCTTTCAGCACGAATACGCTCAAATGAGCTGTAATTACCTTTGTAATAATTCAGTTTGGCATGCTCAACGTGAACAATTTCATCAACGATCCCGTCAATAAAGTCACGGTCATGACTAATTAAGATAAGCGTACCTTGGTAGGCTTTAATCCAACCTTCTAACCAATACATGGTATCTAAATCTAAATGGTTGGTGGGTTCATCTAGTAACAATAAGTCAGAGCGACATAATAGTGCCTGCGCTAAGTTAAGACGCATTCTCCAGCCACCAGAGAAGCTTTTTACTGGGTTACTTTGTTCTGGCTCACTAAACCCTAGACCAGCTAACAGGGAGCTCGCTCGTGAGCGAATGGCATAACCACCGATAGCATCAATTTTTCCATGTATCAGCGCGATGTTATGGCCATCATCTTTTTCTTGAGCGATAGCCAGTTGAGCCTCAAGTTGACGAAACTCAATATCACCATCGAGTACATATTCTAGCGCTGAGACTTCAAGTGCCGGTGTTTCTTGGGCAACAGTGGCGACTTGCCAACCCGCAGGTAAACTAAATTCGCCTTTATCAAGTTGTAGATTGCCTAAAATGAGCGCCAATAGAGATGATTTCCCTGTGCCATTCGCACCGACTAGGCCAACTTTATGGCCAGGATAGACGGTAAGGTTAGCTTCATCGAGTAGGGTTTTCGTTCCGCGGATGAGTTGGGCTTGGCTGATGTTAATCATGAATGGCAACTTGACTGGTGATAATACAAAAAGTGCAGCGATAATAGCGTAATTGATACTTTTTTAACACTAGAGCGAGACTGGATTAACCAATTCGTGGCAAAATACTGCTACTGATATCGCAAATGCACAGAAGAACAATAATAAGATTATGGCTAAAATAAAAAAACGCTTTGTAGCTGGGGCTAAATGCCCTCAATGTCATGCTCAAGATACTATTCAACTATTTAAAGAAAATGGTGTTGAAACAGTTGAGTGTACTGACTGTGATTACCGTGAGCAACAAACAGAGGCAAAAGTCGCTGAAAAAGCCACAGGTAATGTCATCGGCGTATTTAAGCCTGATTAATGAATGGCTAATGTAAGGTGTTGAGCGAATATCTGGATGATAGGAACTGGAGTAGCTCGAGAACGCTTTAGTTAGTGGGCGTTGCGCTGAGGGATTTGCTTACTATTATTCTTTAGCGATAGCGCCATCATTGGCGCTTTCTGCTAGGATTTTGTTTTTGTGTTCGATAAGTACAATAATCACGTGACGATTATTTTTCATTAACTCATCAAATCGATTATTAATCTCAGCTAAATCTTCTACATAATCTGGATCGTCTTTTTCTTTCTTGTGCCAATAGCGATTACGATCAAGTTTTTGAATTTCACTGGCACGTAAAATTTCAAAATAACTATTTTCTTGCTTGAGGCGATAAACTTCACTGTCCAATAATTGGATTAATTTCTCTTTGGAAATGGTTTGTTTTTTCAGCAACGCTTTAAGCGGGTCTTCTTTTAAGACAACCTTATCCGAATCAACTTCTGTGGTGATCCCAAGCTGGTATTCAATTTTGTGCTGACGATATTCTTTTGGGCAAACAGTCTGACTGAAGGCGATTTTATTGTCCTTCATGCACTTATAAATTGTATTTGCAGAGGCGAAAGTTGGCCCCATGAATAATACAATAATGAATGTGATGAGTAGTCTTATTGGCATGCGGCCACAGATCCTTTTGTAATCTAACATCGCTTCAACACCGTGTTGAAGGTATATCAGATGGTTACCGCTAGTCAGCCAAAACCCATTGGCGCTAGGTGGTTGTAAATCATTATAGCTGCTTGTAGCTATAATGTTTAAATATACTTAATTACTATGGCCTAATTTTAACGATAAAACCAGTTTTTTGACAGTAGATTTTTTATTGGCACAGAAGAACTTTGCGTTAAATTTGTAAGACTTAGTGAACAATCAGCTAAGTCTTACAAAGTCAGTGGCGAATAGATTAGCGGCTAAAGGTAAGATTATCTATAAGGCGGGTATTGCCAAGGTAGGCAGCAACTAAGATCACTAGATTATGATCTTCACTAGTAATAGGGGCTAAATTAGTGGCGTTTCTAACAGACAAGTAATCCATTTTAAAACCTACCTTCACTAACGTTTCAGCCGCAACAGCCTCACTTTCAGCAATGTTTTTTCCACAAGCAACATCAGCTGCAAGCTTATCCATACACTGTTTAATCGCAGCAGCTTGTTGCTTTTGCTCAGCAGTTAAATAACCATTTCTTGAGCTCATGGCTAAACCAGATGCTTCTCTTATTGTGTCAATACCAATAATCTCAATCGGTAATGATAAATCTTCAGCCATCGCTTTAATCACCATGAGCTGTTGATAATCTTTACGGCCAAATAAAGCAACATCGGCTTGAACGATATTAAATAGCTTGCATACAATCGTGGCTACACCACGAAAATGTCCTGGTCGACTTGCACCGCAAAACTCATCACCAATATTCGGTACTTCAACAAAAGTTTGTTGCGCTAAACCTTTTGGGTAGATGATGCTAGGAGTAGGGGTGAATAATAGCTCTGCACCTGCATTAATAAGTGCGTCACTATCTGCTGCTAACGTTCTTGGATAAGCGTCAAGATCTTCATTTTGGCCAAATTGCATTGGATTGACAAAAATGGACACCACCACATGGTCTGCGCGTTTTAGCGCTTCAGTCACTAATGTTATGTGACCATTGTGTAAGTTACCCATCGTTGGCACAAAGGCAACGGTTTCGCCTTGCATGTGCCATTGTTTTACTTGTGCTCTGATTTCAGCAATATTCGCTGTGGTAATCATCGATATTTACCTAGTTGTACAATAAATTTTAATGCAGTTACTAAGATGAACTCACACTGCATGCCAATGTTGTTTGTTATAAAACTTAGTTAAACGAGTGCTCATCGGCTGGGAATGTGCCATTGGCGACTTCTTCAATATAGGCTTTCACTGCAGAACGAATTTCGCCAGTTTGCTGCAAATAGTTTTTAGAAAACTTAGGAATATAGCCGCTTGAGATACCTAATACATCGTGCATAACCAAGATTTGCCCGTCGGTATCACCACCAGCGCCAATACCAATGACTGGGATGGTCAATGCTTCAGTAATGCGTTTTGCCAGTGAGCTCGGAATGCATTCAACCACTAATAATTGAGCACCAGCAGCTTGTAATGCTAAGGCATCATCAATCATGCGTTGAGCTTTATCTTCTTCACGACCTTGTACTTTAAAGCCGCCAAAAACATGCACCGATTGTGGCGTGAGACCTAAATGAGCACATACTGGAATACCGCGTTGAGTCAACATTCTCACACTATCAAGTAACCATTCACCGCCTTCCAGTTTGACCATGGTTGCACCTGCCTGCATCAAAATTGCAGCATTAGCCATAGTTTGTTCTGGGGTGGCGTAACTCATGAAAGGCATATCAGCAATAAGTAGGGCTCGTTTGCAACCGCGATTAACACTGGCTGTATGATAGGCAATATCATTGACTGTCACAGGCAATGTATCACTGTGGCCTTGCAGAACCATACCTAAAGAATCACCAACCAGTAGGACATCGACGCCTTCGCTATCAAATGCGCCAGCAAAGCTCGCATCGTAGGCGGTCAACGCGGTAAATTTCTTACCTTCTTGTTTGAATTTTATGAGGGTTGAGCTAGTGACTTTTGACATAATAAACTCTTAGAAGCAATTCATATTCAAGTAATGGATATGCGATGCAAACGGCATAAAAGCTGATTAAATTTGAATTAATTCAGCTCGCATTTCACGGGTAATTAAGCTTTTTAATTCGGTGCTACATGGCAGTATTAATTGTTGATTAATATCTGCAAGTGGAATGAGAACAAAACTGCGTTGCTTCATTCCATAATGGGGAATCGATAGTCGAGGCTCATCGATGATTTGTGTCCCGTACAGTAAGATATCTAAATCTAACGTACGTGGTCCCCAACGTATCTCTCTGACACGGCCTTGGGTATTTTCAATCGCTTGCAATGCGTCGAGCAAAGCTATTGGTGCAAGGTCGGTGTTAAATTGTGCCACACCATTGACGTAATCAGGCTGTTCAACATCGCCCATAGGGACTGAACGATACAGTGGTGACACATTAACAATCGCATCGAGAGCAATCTTTTTTAACGCCAGTACAGCGTCTTGGATTTGCTGTACTGGTTCATTTAGGTTTGCCCCTAACGCCACATAAACCGTGGTGCTCATGGTTAGCCTTTTGTTTCAGCTTTAGGTGCTGAGTTTTTCTCAGTCGTACCTGCAGACTCTGATTTAGGCTTACTAGGACGACGACGTTTGCGCTGTTGAGCATTGCGATTACGGCTAGGACCTTTTTTGCTGCTTTTCACTATGTCAGAACGCTGTTGTTCATCCGCTTCAACGAATGATTGCCACCACGCTGCTATTTTACCTATGTTGCCAGCTTCTGCTTCACCACGAAGGAGTAATAAATCATAAGCTGCACGGAACTTAGGGTGTTCGAGCAATTTAAATGCACGAGTGCCTTGGCTGCGCTCAAGTCGAAGTTGTAGTTGCCAAATATCTTTAGCTGGCGTGCTAAAGCGACGCGGAATACTGATGGTGCGGCATTGTTGCTCCATCACATCACCCATTGCTGCGACATGTGCATCGTAGTGGCTTAAGCCACTTTCAAGCGCTATATCATCAGCACGTTGCTTTAATGGATACCAAAGCAGGGCTGCGTAGAAAAATGCCGGTGTGACAGGCTTGTCTTGGCTTACGCGTAAATCTGTGTTGCTCATGACAGCATTGAGCATTTTGGCGGTATAACCGTTTGGTTGCTCTTTTATTTGCGCTGAAATTTGCGGGAAAAGTGGTTGGAATAACCCTAAGTCTCGCATCATTTCGTAGTTAGCTTGTGCTTTGCCAGCAAAAAACAGCTTAAGTACTTCTTCGTACATACGTGCTGCTGGAATATCTTTAAGCAGTGGTGCTAACTCTTTAATTGGCGCCGCTGTTTTTGATTCGATTTGCATATCCAGTTTGGTTGCAAAGCGCACAGCTCGAAGCATACGCACCGGATCTTCACGGTAACGGGTTTCTGGATCGCCAATCAAACGAATGGTTCTGGCATCTAAGTCACTAATACCACCGCCATAACTGCGGATAGAGTAGTCACTGATATCGTAATAAAGTGCATTGATTGTAAAGTCACGGCGTTCTGCATCTTCATCGATTTCGCCATAGACGTTGTCGCGTAATAGACGACCTTCAGCATTTGATTTCGAAATTTTTTCGTCGGTTTCGCCATGGTGACCACGGAAAGTGGCGACTTCAATCACGTCGCGGCCAAATACAATGTGCGCTAATCTAAATCTACGACCCACAAGGCGGCTATTACGGAATAGTTTTTTGATTTCTTCAGGGGTTGCATTGGTCACAACGTCGAAATCTTTCGGTTCCATGCCTAATAGGATATCGCGAACACCACCGCCGACAAGGTAGGCTTTGTAGCCTGACTTGCTCAAACGGTAAAGAACTTTTAGTGCATTTTCACTGATTTGACGCCTAGAAATTGTATGGGCATCTCTGGTGACAATGTCCAGGCGCAATCCGTCATCTTGAGCTTCTGGCTCAATGACCGGAGTGGATTTATTGTCTTCAAACAGTTGTTTGCAGAATTGGCTAATACGGCGAAAAATAATACACCTCGAACGATACGATTAATGGTTAAAATTAAATGGTTAAAAATCTGGCGGCTATGATATACCAATTGTACGCCAATGAGTATATCACTGCGCTATCAGAATCTCAGATACTTGTGGAATATCAACAATACTAAATTGCTCGCATGCTTGTTTTAGCATGATATCCACATGGTCTATGTCTACTTGGGCTTGCCCTAAAAATTGCAAAGCCGCATTGATACTGGCTTGTGGCCTAATGACATCAATTGCATTTGCATAATTTTGTTTAGAAAGCTTAAATCCGGGTTTAGTGCATGCTAGAGGTAGATGCAGCCAGTTTGGCGAACAAAAACCAAGAATTTTATTCATGCTTAATTGTCGGCAGCTGGTTTCGAGCAAATCACAGCCTCGTACAATTTCAGTAATGCCTTGAAAAGCATCGTCGATCACTACCGCAAGTTGATAAGCATATAAGCCGTCACTGCGTTTAATAATAAAATCTTCACCTGCAAATCCTTCATTGACCGTAATATTACCCATCAACAAGTCATTGAACTGATCAACTTTAGCGGTATTTCGAATTCGAATAGCGCCTTGGTTGAGTGGTGAGATTAATTGTCCGCAGCGGCTGTCATAAACGCCGCCCATCTGACCAATTTGTTTTCGAGTACATTGACAAAAGTAGGCTAAGTCTTTACTTAATAGAGTATCTATTTGCTGTTGGTATATTTCCGTTCGCTGACTTTGATAAAGAACTTGCTCATCCCAATGTAATCCATAGGCGTCGAGCGTGGCTAAAATGTCATCACTTGCGCCTTTAACTTCTCTTGGCGGGTCAATATCTTCAATACGAACAAGCCATTTGCCATTTTGATGTCTAGCGCGAAGGTAACTGCCAAGTGCAGCAATAAGAGAGCCAAAATGTAATGGGCCAGAAGGGGATGGAGCAAAGCGACCAATATAATGAGGTGAGTTCACCGATATACCTTTTGCTTAAATCAATTTAGCGGTAGGGGAAATACAAAAACAAAGGGCGAGAATCATCTCGCCCAATATCTGATATCGGAAAGTGCTTAAACCGATTGTCAGTGGTCGCTGAATTAGCCAGCCATTTGCTTTTCTTTAATTTCAGCAAGCGTCTTACAGTCGATACATTGATCAGCTGTTGGACGTGCTTCAAGACGGCGGATACCAATCTCAACACCACAAGAATCACAGAAGCCAAAATCGTCTTCTTCAATTTTTTGTAATGTCTTTTCAATTTTCTTAATGAGTTTACGTTCTCTATCACGAGCACGTAACTCTAAACTAAATTCTTCTTCCTGCGCCGCGCGGTCTACTGGATCTGGGAAGTTAGCAGCTTCGTCTTGCATATGGTTTAACGTGCGGTCAACTTCTTCACGTAACTGGTTACGCCAAGCTTCTAAAATCATTTTAAAATGACCACGTTGCTCTTCACCCATATACTCCTCACCAGCTTTTTCCTGGTAAGGTTCTACACCTGCGATAGCGAGTACGCCGAGTTTTTTAGTGCCTTCAGGCATAACGCATCTCCTGTAATAATTAGCGATTTATGTGCGTCGTAAAATTTATGGCCGCTATCTATAGCAGAAACGCTATAGCGTGGCAAATTATTTGTTTAGTATTTTACGCTTTTTTGACCTAAACAATCACTTTGCACGAACGACTTAGGGTACTTGAAATAGCCGATAATTCTGTTTGATAAGCTAAAACTTCTACGCCGCTATTTACCGCTTGTTTTAGTAATAATGCATATTGCGGATCGATATGCTCTGCAGCTTGCACAATATTGATACCAGTATGCTGAACAACAAACAGCAATACTGCTCTATGACCTAGACTAACCATATGCATAAGCTCGCGCAAATGCTTTTGCCCCCTTGTAGTGACCGAATCAGGGAAATAGCCTACTGTTTGCTCTAATAATGTACAGCTTTTGATTTCTACATAGCATAAAGGGCGATTTTCATCGCTGAGCAGTATATCTATGCGGCTATTTTCATCACCATATTTAACTTCTCGTTTTAGGGTTGAATAACCAGTAAGCTCAGTGATGACACCCGCATTGATGGCTTCTTCAGCCAAAGCATTAGCCCTACCAGTATTAATGCCAATTAAATGTTGCTCTGTTGTTTGAGCGATTTCCCACGTATTTGGATATTTCCTTTTAGGGTTATCTGAGGTTGAAAACCACACGAGTTCACCAGGAAATAAGCAATTCTTCATTGAACCAGTATTAGGGCAATGAATGGTTATTTCTGTTCCGTCATCAAGCCTAACATCAGCTAAAAAACGTTTGTAACGTTTGATCAAGGTTCCCTGTTGCAGCGCTGGGGTAAACTCCATGAAAAATTTTTCTCCGTAATAATAGTGTTTACAATTTTTATTGAAATCTATAGTAGTTTTTGTCACGTTTCATTATCGAATTACAGTACACTTAGCCCATTGGAAACAAAAGTGACAATGCAAGTACAACAAGGAAATCATAATGGAAATAATGACTGTTACCCTAACACAAGAAGCGCCACAGAGCCTTTGGGGTAAAGCTGATGTTACCTATCAAGGCAACCAAGCGTTTATACATTTATCAGGTACAGATGAACTACGCCAAGTGCAGGCGGCGGCAAGAAAAATCCGCAGCCAGGGAGTAAGCAAGGTTCAATTGGATGGTGCGCTTTGGAGCATTGACTCTCAATGGGCATTCTCACAAGGCTTTACCACTGCTAAAGGTGAGTTTGAGGTATTGTGGTGTGGTGACAGTGAGGTTCAGACTACGTTAACTCATCGCTTTGAAGCTGCCAGCTTTGCGCGCATGTTGGTCAATGAAACCCCTGAAGAATTATCTCCAGTGATATTGGCAAATCATGCTGCGAAATGGCTTAAGGCCATTGGTGGTGACAATGTTAGTTATGACATCGTGGAAGGCCAAGAACTATTAGAAGCGCAATGGATTGGCTTACATGCTGTAGGTCGTGGTAGTGAGCGTCCTCCTGCGATGTTGGTACTTGATTTTAATCCACTAGGTGATGATGCAGAAGTATCAACTGCACTTGTGGGTAAAGGCATTACATTCGATTCAGGTGGTTACAGTATTAAGCCATCTGAAGGCATGCTTGATATGAAATGTGACATGGGCGGCGCTGCCACTGTTACCGCTGCATTAGGTTTAGCAATGAAAGCTGGGCTGAATAAGCGCGTGAAGTTATTCCTATGTTGCGCTGAGAACTTAATCAGTGGTCATGCTTATAAGTTAGGTGACATCCTGACTTACAAAAATGGCGTTACCGTTGAAGTGGTTAATACTGACGCTGAAGGCCGTTTAGTATTAGCTGATGGTTTACAAGCCGCATCCGATACCGGAGCTGAGCTGATTATAGATGCAGCGACATTAACAGGCGCTGCCGTCATGGCTGTTGGGACAAATTATAACGCGATTTTCTCACCGCAAATGGAAACATTACAGTTAGCACAGCAACAAGCTGCAAGCGTTGCTGAAAATGTATGGCCTTTACCATTAGATGCATGGCATAAAGATATGTGTCCTTCACCTTATGCTGATACAGCTAACAGCCGTGCAATGAAAGGTGGCGGTGCTGGTGGTGCTTCAAATGCTGCAGGCTTCTTGTGGCGCTTTGTTCGCCCTGATGTTAACTGGTTACATATGGATTTAGCTGGCGCCTATGCGTCATCGGCTAATTCACTATGGAGCGCGGGTGCCACGGCTCACGGTGTTCTGACTATTGCTGCGATACTAAATAAATAAGCTGAGATCTAGAGCTGTCGTATTGGTTAGTCCACAATCGATTTACATCCCAAAAGCCGCTATATGCGGCTTTTTTGTGTTTAATTTTCCGATTTGCAGTTTACAGTTATCAGTTCAGTGGCCAACTTTTAAGGGCTAAATATTCAACGCCCATTGGTGTTGATTTTGATTCAAATAAAGTCAGCTCAGTGATATCGAAGCTAATAGGCGCTAGTTTTATCATGTTGGAAGCTTTTGTCGTTATCTCATTCATTAACGCTTGAGTTGAAGATGGTGTTTTTACATGACGAAATAAACTGATATGAGGCCGATAATCATGTTGGCTTTGATGCAGGTTTAGCTGCTTGGTTAACTGCGTGAGTTGCTCAACAATACTCCTTAATTCAATTGAGGCTACTCCTTCGATACACAGTATTTTTGCCTTCGGCCAATAACTAATATGCTCAAGCCTTTGGCTAAAGCGATGCAATGACATTGAGGATATCTCTGTGTCAATTTTTTCAATGTCTTGAGCACTGGTCAGTCCTAAAAAAGCCGCAGTTATGTGTAAGTTAGTATTACGCACTGGTGTGGCAGATGGATTGATGTGAGATGCTAATCGCTGTTGGATGTTTATTAGCCTTTGCTGGTTATTAATTGATATAGAAAAGCCAATAAAAGTGCGTTTGTTATCATTTTCAGACATTCGTTTGCCTTACTAAGTCGTTATGCATTGAATTATCTCGCACAGAGATAAACTCTAAGATAATTTATAGGTTACTTAAGTTAAGGATAACCAAGAAAGTTGTCGTTTTTAACCTGACGTTAATAATATGAGCTAAGATTGTAGTTAACGTTATGGAACAACAGTTCACCATCGTAATGCTAAAAGCGATACGACTAAATAGTGAGAGATAAATTGCAATTACATAATGAGTTATTTAATGATTGATAGCGAATTGGAATCGATATGGGTCAGTAAACAATCTTCTGAATTAAGTCGCTTGTTATCGTCAGAGCAAGTGGCTACAGAAGTTGAAGCGTTGCAACAGCAACTTGGCTGCGATGGCGTGATCGTTATTTTGTCCCAAGTATCAGAGCACATTACCAGTGGCTTTGTTTTACAAGCCAATGCATTGAAAGTGTATGAGAACAATCGCCAAAATGCCGAAATTCTTGGTTTATCATTGGCATCATTTCCAATCCTGTGTGAGCAATTATTACTTAATCAACACAGTGGCTTATTTCCTGATAAAGACCTAGAGCCAGAGTCCCGCGAGGTTAAGCAAAGTCATTTTTCAGTACGATTAATTGACGAATTAAATCAATTCATCACATCATCCACGCTGCCTATTCAATTACACATTAACCATACTGTCGTTATTGGCAACAGCCGATTATGTTTGGTGCCGTATCAACATCAACATAAGGGTATTGTTGCTCAAGCAGATGCTAAATTTTATCTCGTGAATGAAAGTGCGCTTACGCTTTGTTCTCAAGTGGAGCTGACTCGTGTCACTGAGTTATTAAATAATAAAGAATTACAATATTTAGAACTATTTCAACAACTCCCCGTCGCATGTGCGTTAATCGATAAAGATAACAATGTCAGTAAACAGAACCAAGTTGCCAACCAGAACTTACCATTACATCTAAACCAAAGTTTATTTTCGGTAATTAACTCAGATGATCATTTGCTGCTGGAAGATTGTTTACACATTGTGCGTGAAGGCGCTTTGCATCAGTCTTGGTGCGAAATTCCATTAATTATCGCTGGAACAAAACATTGGTATAAAATGAGCTTTTGTCGTGCGTTAGATATCGAAAATCATTTACTGATGATGGTGGAAGATATTTCCGAGCGATATCGATTAGCCGATGAACTGTCATTCCAGTCAAACTATGACCCTCTTACTGGTTTACCCAATCGTGTGCAGTTTGAAGCGATGTTAGAAGAAGCTATTGATGCTAAAGATCGCCTGCCTGCGTGTGTTGCTTTTCTTGATTTAGACCAGTTTCAGGTGATCAATGATGTGAGTGGTCATAAAGCGGGTGATGAACTTTTGTGCCAAGTATCCAAACGCCTAAGCTTGCTATTACGCACCGGTGATATTGTCGCAAGGTTAGGGGGTGATGAGTTTGGCATCTTGATGTTCTATGCTGATAAGGAATCGGCCGAATTAGTGGCAAAACGAATTTGCCAGCAACTATCGGAACACGAATTTATTTGGGGGGAAATCACCCATAATGTCAGTATCAGTATGGGCTTGTCAGAACTTGACTCACGCACTTCAGATATATATAGCATAATGAGCCAAGCTGACGCAGCTTGTCGAATTGCCAAAGAAGGCGGCCGAAATCGCTGGCACTTTTATTGTAAAAACGATCCACAAATGCACCAGTTGTACAATCAAATGCTCGCTTCAGTGGATATCATTTCAGCATTGGCTCTGAATCAATTTGAGCTATTTTATCAACTTATTGAGCCATTATCGTCCGATGAATCGGGTATTCATATGGAGATTCTGCTGCGTATGGTGCAAGAAGATGGCCGATACGTTTCACCAGGGGTTTTCCTTCCTGCGGCAGAACGTTATAACCTGGCCTCAAAAATCGATCGTTGGGTCATAGATAACTTATTAAAATGGGGCGCTCGCCACATGGAAATTTGGGAACAGCTTTCTATGGTGTCAGTAAATTTATCTGCATTGTCATTATCTGACAGTAAATTTATGAGCTGGTTAGAAATGCGTTTAATGGTCGAGCCTGAGTTAGTGTCAAAACTGTGTTTTGAGATCACTGAAACAGCGGCTGTGAGTCAGCTTGAACAAGCGACAGCTTTGATTGACTTACTTAAGCCACTAGGTTGTAAACTGGCGTTAGATGATTTTGGCTCAGGTTTCTCAAGCTTTGCTTACCTTAAATGTCTTGATGTTGATTACGTTAAAATTGACGGTCAATTTGTAGTAAATGTTTGTGATGACCGCAGTGATAAAGCCATTGTGTCGGCCATATGTCAGCTGGGTAAAGACATGGATTTTGAAGTGATTGGTGAGTTTGTTGAAAGCGAGACCATTGGCCGATTATTACGTGAGCTGGGTGTGGATTATGGCCAAGGTTATGCTATTGGTAGGCCTGCACGGTTAATTGAATTATCCTCAGGGGTTCGCAGCCCTTGGTTACTAAATTAACGCAACACAACTCAATTCAACGCAATTCAGCGCAATAGTGTCAGTCTATGAGATGGCATCAAGATTCGAATATGCGTAAACTGAATAGCATCATCCGTTGTTAAAGTTATCCTTTTGAGTTCATTACCGATCCAAGCTTTGTTTGCACCGTTGCAGCAAGCATTGACCGACCATAGTCAAATTATCCTTGAAGCGCCTACTGGGGCGGGTAAGTCCACAGCATTGCCGATGGCAATGCTGCAATGGCCGCAAATCAATGGCAAAATTCTGATGCTTGAACCCAGGCGTGTTGCTGCCCGCAGTGTCGCGCAATTTATTGCTAAATCACGGGGCGAAAAGGTTGGTGATAGTGTCGGTTATCGCGTGCGTGGTGAAGCAAAAGTCAGCGCCAACACTCGATTAGAAATTGTTACTGAAGGCATTCTAACTCGAATGATCCAACAAGATCCTGAACTCACAGGAATTGAAGTGATCATCTTTGATGAAATTCATGAACGTCATTTACCCACAGATTTAGGCTTAGCACTGGCATTAGAAGTGCAAGATTCATTACGAGATGACTTAAAGCTGATTGCCATGTCGGCGACGCTCTCAGGCTTACCGTTACAGAACTTAATGCCTGATGCTGCGATGCTAGTCAGTGAAGGCAGAAGTTTTGATGTTGAAAAAGTCTACCGCCCAGTAGCGGGTCAACAGCAGTGGTTAGATGCGTTAGCGAGTGTCATCATCGATAGTGTCAGCACTGAGTCAAAAACAGTGCCAGTCCAGTATCAGCAAGGTTCAGTATTAGCTTTTTTGCCGGGCAAAGGCGAAATTAATAAACTGCAACGACTCCTTAGTCAAAAGCTTGATAGTCAGCAATTTATCTTGTGTCCATTGTATGGGGACTTAACCCCAGCTGAGCAAGATAAAGCGATAGCGCCAGCGCCAGATGGCAAGCGGAAAATTGTCATTGCGACCAACGTTGCCGAATCAAGTTTGACCATTGATGGCATCACCATTGTGGTCGACAGTGGTTATAAGCGTGAAGCGAGCTTTAATCCCCGCACAGGTGTGAGTCGCTTATCACTTAAACGCATAAGCCAAGCCTCCTCTATTCAGCGTGCAGGACGTGCAGGTCGTCTTGCACCAGGCTGTTGTGTACGTTTATGGGGACAAGAAGAGCAAAGCCGCTTAGCCAAAACAGAAGCCCCAGAAATCAGCATTAGTGAATTAACCTCAATGGCGTTAGATTGCGCTTATTGGGGTGAAAGCAATATTGAAAACTTACCTTTACTGACGCCGCCGCCAACGATACATCAGCAAGTTGCTTGGCGCTTGTTAGCACAGCTTGCACTTGTTGATGCTCAACATAAGATTACCCAACAAGGCCAAGCCGCTTATGAACTGGGTTGCCATCCACGTTTAGCGCATATGTTATTGCAATCTAAGGCACTTGCTGATGCTCATCAACAAGCGGATTTGGTGTCGTTAGCATGCTTACTCGCTGCCGTATTAGAAGCGAGAGGCTTACCTAAAAAAGGCGTGGATATTAGTCAGTACCTTTCTCTCGCATCCCAAGGGCTAATGGCTAATCAAGTGAGAAAGTGGCAGAAATTATTAGCTGTGTCAGGTGATATAAAACAAATCGCCCGTGATGCAGCAAGTCGTGATATCAGCAGTTTACTGGCGTTAGCCTTTCCTGACCGTATAGCTAAAGCACGGGGTAAACAAGGGTTTCAGCTGAGTAACGGCACAGGCGTTACCATAGATATTGAAGATAATATGTCCAATCATGACTGGTTAGTGGTGGCAGATTTTCAAGAATCACAAGGGCGCAATGCCGGTCGAGTCTATTTAGCCGCAGCCATTAACTCTGACCATTTACATCATGATTTAGCGAGTTTGATTTCGGAACATAAAATCTGTGAATGGGATGAAGTGAAAGGGCGATTTTATGCTGAACGACAACAAAAAATAGGCGACATTATTGTTAGCCGCACATTAGAGAGTAATGTTGACTCTTCTTTAATTGTGCAAGCGTTAGTGAGCCATATTCAACGAAAAGGGTTAAGCATCCTTAACCTTGATGAGCGCTTTTATCAGTTACAATATCGTTTAAAATTAGCACAGCAGTTTGCCCCTGAACATGATTGGCCTGTTATCGATACAGAGCATTTACTTGCCAGCTTGTCGCAGTGGTTAGCGCCGTATTTAACTGAGGTTAATTCGATTGCTAAACTGCAAAAAGTGGATATATTAGGCCACGTAAAGAACCTATTAACTTGGTCGCAGCAACAAACATTAAATGAGCTGTTACCAACACATTGGAAAATGGCAACAGGGACATCAGCGCCGATCACTTATCAAGTTGATGACATTGCCAGTGATAATGCAGATATTGATCAAATAACGAATCGCCAGAACGGAAAAAGTCTCGGTATTCAAGCTCGAGCGTTATTAAGTGTGCGACTGCAAGAGGCATTGGGGTTATCACAAAGCCCGCAATTACTTCATGGTAAGCTGGTGGTCACGATGGAACTATTGTCTCCTGCGCAGCGACCTATTGCTGTGACTGCGGATTTAGCCAGCTTTTGGCAAGGGCCTTATGTTGATGTTAAAAAAGAAATGCGTGGTCGATATCCGCGCCATTTATGGCCAGACGATCCGGCCAACACTACGGCCACTAAATTCACTAAAAAGAAAACACCAGGCTTACAGTAATAGCCAAGGACGAACAGACTTACCCAAATATGACTGATAATAAGAAAAAACCTGCAGTAAAAAAAGCAGCGCCTAAAAAGACCACAGCAAAAAAAGCACCCGCTAAAAAGTCAGGTGTAAAACGTGTTAATGTGAAAAAGAAACCTCGCTCTAAATGGAAGGTATTTTGGTCATTCTTCTGGAAAATAGCCTTGATTGGTTTAGTGATTGTGAGCTCCTATGGCATTTACTTAGACCAAATCATTGCGCGTAAGTTTGAAGGGCAAAAGTGGCATTTACCTGCACAGGTTTTTAGTCGCTCAATGGCCATTTATCCCGGCGCAGCGATTAACCATCCACAATTAATGTCTGAACTTAAGTTACTGGGATATCGCAAAGTTGCTAATCCGAGACAAGTGGGCGAGTTTTCAGCGTCGAGCACAAAAATCGAGTTATGGCGTCGACCATTTTTGCATCCAGAAGGCGATCAAGTTGCACAGCGAGTGATGATTTCATTCGATAGCCAAGGTGTCTCAGCTGTTCAGCGCATGTCTGATAAACGCCAGATGGCAGTGTTCCATTTAGAGCCAGTATTATTAGATAGAATATTAGCTTCTGGGGGCGAAGATCGTTTATTTGTGCCAACAGAAGCAATGCCCCAAGCCATTGTTGATGCATTAATACTGGTAGAAGATCGCAGTTTTTATGAGCATCACGGGGTCAACCCTTTTGCGATCGCGCGCGCCGCGATCGTTAACATCACCGCAGGGCGCACAGTTCAAGGCGGCTCGACATTAACTCAGCAGTTGGCTAAAAACTTCTTTTTGACCAGTGAGCGTTCCATCGTGCGAAAAATTCGTGAAGCCTTAATGGCGATCATTATTGATTTTCGTTATAGCAAAGATGAAATTCTTGAAGCGTATTTAAATGAAGTTTATATGGGGCAAGATAAGTCTCGCGGCGTGCATGGTATGGGCTTGGCTTCGCAATTCTATTTTGGTCGTCCAATTGCCGAGTTGACTGTATCGCAGCAAGCATTTTTGATCGCTGCGATTAAAGGGCCATCTTATTACAATCCGTGGCGCTCGCCAGAGCGTGCTCAGAATCGTCGCGACTTGGTACTGCGCTTACTAATGGAAGACGACAAACTCACTGTTGAACAGTATAAAGCGGCGGTTGAATCGCCCATTGGTTTACGTGACTTTAATAAGTCAGTACATCAGAAGTTACCTGCTTTCTTTGCGGTAGTGAAAAATGAACTGCGCCGTCGTTATGGTGACAGTTTATTGCAGCAATCTGGGGTAAAGGTTTACACCACACTTGATCCTATGGCGCAAGACGCGGCTGAAAAAGCAGTTGTTTCGACCATGAAGACGTTAGATGAACGTGCCAAAAATGTGCAGGTCGGCATGGTTGTCACCGACAAATATACTGACGGTATCGCGGCAATGGTCGGTGATAGAGTGCCAAGCTTTGATGGCTTTAACCGTGCGGTAGAAATTCGACGCCCGATTGGCTCTCTGGTTAAACCGTTTGTTTACGCTACGGCGCTTCAGCAAGGCAGTAAATACAACTTGGCATCACCTGTGGCTGATAAACCGATTACTTTGCAAAATGGCCAGGGTAAAACTTGGTCACCGCAAAATGTGGATAGAGTCTTTAGAGACGAAGTACCATTATTGACGGCTTTTAAAAACTCAATGAATGTACCAACGGTCAATGTGGGTATTGAAGTCGGTGTGGATAATGTGGCTAAAACTATGGCAGATGCGGGTTGGAGTGAGGCTATACCGCGTTATCCGTCAATGTTATTAGGTGCGATTAATGGCTCGCCGTATATGGTGGCACAAGCATTTCAAACGATTGCAAATAATGGCCGATACCGTCCTTTGACCTCGATTACGGCGGTATTAGATAGCAACAATCAACCTTTGAAAGTGAGCCGAGAAAGTGCCACACAAGGAATGGAGCCAGCAACCGATTACCTGGTGCAATATGCTATGAATCAAGTGGTAAAAGATGGTACGGCAAAACGTTTAGGACGCGCTTTCCCAAATGTTGATTTAGCGGGTAAAACGGGTACCAGTAACGATAGCCGTGACTCATGGTTTGCAGGCTTTGATGAAAGAAACGTTGCCGCGATTTGGGTTGGTCAAGATGATAACTCTAAGACAGGCTTATATGGTTCCAGCGGCGCTATGGCGGTTTACCAAGCCTTCTTGAACAATCGTCCGCCTTTAGGGTTAAGAATGACTCCTGCCAATGGTATTACCCAAGGTTATTTCGATAGAACTACCGGTGTAGCAAAGCAATCTGATTGTGACAATGTCGTTGCCATGCCAGCCCGCATTGACAGCTATCAGCCAATTGATAATTGCGGTGAAGAACGTTCTTGGTGGCAAAAAATCATTAACTAGGCTAACTAAAGAGTCTTTGTTATAAGTTCATCGCTCAAATTAATGTATAAAAGGGTTCACTATCACTGGTGAACCCTTTTTGATCGTAAGCGTGTTGTTTTTAATACGCCTGTATTATCAAAATTGTTAGCCACAAAAAAAGCCAGCGATTAAGCTGGCTTTGGCTGATTAACTCATAAGTTTGTTAGAACTTGTAGTTATAACCTACAGTCGCAGTCTGTGGCTTACCTGAGAAGATAGAGCCATGAATACGGGTTGTCATATAGGTTTCATCAAATAAGTTATCCACGGTTAAGTAGACTTCTGATGCATCATTAATAAAGTAGCGTGCAGATAAATCTACAATGGTTTTGTCAGCAATTAACTGCTCTGATGGAATTGTTCCTTGACCAGCTACTGTGCGCATATCTGACGTGTAACGGCCGGCAATCGTTACTTGCCATGATTCTGCTTGTACACCTGCAGAGACAAATAGTTGGTTTTCAGGAAGGTAAGGAAGTTCGTCACCTTTTTCTACATCGCCCCATGATTCAAAATCTGAGCTAAAGCTGTTTTGGAACTCTGCACTGGTGTAGGTGTATGCCATTTTAACAGGGAATGATATTTCGCCCGTTTGATTAAACTCATAACCTAAGCTCAGTTCTAAGCCTGTGACTTCAACTTCACCTGCATTGTACTGATTGCCAATGTTGTCATCATCACAACCTTGCGCAGCGGTACAGTTACCGTGCATGTTGCTGTAGTCACTGTAAAACACAATTGCTTCTGAACTTAATGCGCCAGTGTGGTAACGAAGACCAGCTTCGTAGTTCCAGCTTTCTTCCTCTTCACCATCATCATTACCAGGCGCTGAAGGTGCGAAACCTTTCTGTACACCAGCAAGCACAATTAAATCTTCAGTGATCTGATAAGTTGCTGCTACTGATGGTAATAAAACATCAAAGCTGTTACTGATATCTTTATCTGGCGCACCTTCACGGCCTGGATTTGTTTTACCCCAATCACGACGTTGAGTCGTCACATCTTCATAACGAAGGCCCGCAGTAATGGCTAAATCACCTAAAGTAATTTGGTCTTGAACATAAAGTGCAAACGCTTCAGCACTATCGATACGGTTTGAGTCAGTACCGGGCGTGCCGCTGTCAGTTAGTGACATCACTTGGTTATTATTGAGCTCGTAAGTATCAACCCACTGGAAACGATCCATTTCATCTTCGTGATAACGAGCGCCAAATGACAATTCATGATCACCTAGCAACCAATTTAATTCAGTTTGAATGCCTTGAGATAAGTACTCACGGTTGTTTGCCTTAACTTGAACATCAATAGGTGATGAAGAAGCCGGAGCTCGGTCAAAATCTGCAGCAGCTTCTATTCCGCCGCTATTTAAGCTTTGACCATCAACCTTTGAGGTTTTATACCAGTTACGAGCAAAGTTATTGTAATAAGCAGTTGTTGCTAATGTCACAGTGTCACTGAAATCAATAATATGGTTCAACTGGATCTGTTTATGATCAGTCGTCATTTCATCTTTTTGCGATGCAGAGTAACGAGTAAAAGGACTGCTGTTATAGTCTTCTTCGGTTAAGCCCATATAAGTTTCATTTGAGACTTCATCTGAGTACTTTAATTTTAGCTCAACACGTTGTTGATACTTTGCATCTTCGCTACTGTCGATGCTAATTTTTGCTAATGCATCATTCTTGGTAAAACCGGTATCACCGCCGACACCATTAATATCGCGGAAACCATCTGCTTGATAACGATAAACTTCGGCAACTGCGCCAACTCGCTCACCTTGTCCGCCAGCATGAGCATGTAATTTAGCAAAGCCATCTTGCCCTGCAGCAACATCGATTCCACCCGATAATTCTTCTTGAGGGATTTGGCGAGAAATCATATTAATAATACCGCCAGTAGTACGAGGACCATATTTAAGCGTAGAGCCACCTTTCATTACTTCTACTGTCTGCATTCTTCCTGATGTCGGGAAGTAATAAGCAGCAGGTGAAGCGTAAGGAGCTGGAGCCGCTAAAACACCATCTTCCATCACAGTAATCTTCTCAGAACGATTTTGACCAGTACCACGCATCCCAATGTTAGGACGCAAGCCGTAGCCGTCTTCCTCTTGAATGTACACACCAGGTACAGATGCTAACGTACGCATAATATCTGTGTACTTAAAATTCTCTATTTCAACGTCGTTGATAACATGGGCACTACCAGGCACATTGTTAACAGGATTTGAACTACCAAAAATGGAGATTTGCTCCATTGTGGCGTTTTCAGCAGCGGATGCTGCAAAAGTAGTTAATAGAGCACTAGCTAGAATGCTGATACGAAGGCTGTTGCGCTGGGTCATACGGTTCTCCAAAGACGACTTGTAAGTAAAATGCAAATAGCAATTGTTTCTATTTGTATCTTAATTGTCGTGAAGTTTACTTAAATGAACATTAAAATCAACATTTACTTAACTGTGATTAACGATTGCGCTGCTTTTGAGCTTTGGATTAAGATGGATGCGATCAAGGTCACATTATGTTTTCGGTCAATCATTAACTTTAATGTTGTTAAATGAGTCATCGGCTGAGTGTTTTGGGATTTTTCTAGTACACTCGGTGCAAATAAAAAAAGCCCAGCTCGACGAGAGAGGGATTTCTTTCACGATTTAAGAATGGATGTATATGTTTTTGTCACCTTATTATGCCAAGCAAGATCAGAGCGTGTTTATTTCAGCCCAACAAGCGAGTGACTTTGCAAAACACGTCGCTGAAGACTTTAACCCTATTCATAATGTCGGTGCCAAACGTTTTTGTGTCCCTGGTGATTTGTTATTTGCCTTAGTGTTAACTGAGTTTGGTTTAAGCCAAAACATGCAGTTTAAATTTGCCGGTATGGTTGGCGATGGCATCGAGCTTGAGCTAGATAAAGATGCAGGCGAGAAGTTCAGTATCTGTGATACCAAAGGTAAAGAGTATTTACACATCGAACGCCAAGGCGAAGTTTGTCAGTGTGATGTGCAAACTGCGGCTTTTATTAAAAGTTATGTGGCTTTTTCTGGGCTTAACTTTATTCATGTGTTGGTGCCTATGATGAAAGAATACGGCATGATGATTAATCCAACGCGACCATTAGTGATATACGAAAGCATGTCGTTTCATTTAGACACGTTTGAGTTCACTGAAATGAGCTTAGAGTTAGTAGAGCAGCACATGGAGATTAACGGTAAGCGTGGTGATGTGACATTGCAATTTGCATTAAAAAGCGAAGGCAAAGTGATCGGCAGTGGAGTGAAAACCTTAGTGTTAAGCGGACTACGTGAGTATAACGAAGAACAAGCTCAACAGATGTGCCACACTTATGAAAGTAGTAAGCTAAATTAATAAGCTCATCAGCGTTATTGATGATAAAAAGCAGCTAATAACGCTGCTTTTTTTATGCTTAAAATCTGATTTTTGTGTTTGAAATATAGCTTTATGTAATATATTTGTGAGCTATATTTGTGAGATTAAGTGGAGTAAACCTTGTGTCATTTACCATTATTCCATTCGTAAAAGGTGATATTCCTTTTTTACGCTAAAATTAAGGTAGGCTATACAATATCAATATCAATGACATTGCGAATGATAACAATTGCAATGTGACGACATTAATTTCCGCTTGAGGCATTCAAATGAAAAAATTATTACTGGTTTCACTGACTTTTTTTGCTTTCTCTGCAAGCGCAAATATCATTTATGATAAAACAGGCGTAGACGATAAAGACTTTGTGTATGACGAGCATCAATGCACTGAAATGTCACAGCAAGTGCAAAAAAATAGCAACTCTCGTGGCGTGGTAAGCAGTGCTGCTAAAGGTGCAGCTGTAGGCGCTGCAGGTACTGCGATTGCAGGTGGCAGTGGTTCTGACGGTGCTAAAATCGGCGCAGGTGTTGGTGTTGTTTCTGGCTTACTGGGTGGCTCACGTGATAGACGCGCAAACGAAGCAAATTATCAGGCAGAAAAAGAAACCGTAGTACGTAATTGTATGGCTAATCGTGGTTACACTATTTTAAATTAACCACTTATCGCAACAGCGTTTCTGTAGAATAACAATGAAAACCATGTCATATGACATGGTTTTTTGTTTTATGGTTTTTGGTTTTATCTCGGGGTGATATTAATGTGATTTGCAGTTGAGATCGGCTTGCGCATATTGGCTGAAAGTCGCTTCACTTTGATGAGTCCAAAAGCTAAAGTTTTGCCCTTGATACTTTGCCCCTGATGCCGTGCGGGTTAACAAGGCTAAATTCGTCGCGTTAATATAATCGGATGTAGGCGAAACCGTGAGCATTGCTGCGGGAATTGCTGTGTCATTATAAAAATATGCCGTTACTTTGGTTAACGTATCATTTGCTTCAAGGCCGCATTCATATTGAATGGGTTCAGGTACTTCAAATTCACCTGCAGCAATTTGTAATTCAGTTAATCGTGTTTCATAAGACGATTGCACGCATTGCTTAATTTGTTCCGCTTTCCAGCAATCATCGCGACCTTTAATCCAACCTCGCTGAAAAGCCTTCACATGGGCTATTTCTTCGCTGCTAATTTGATTGATCACTTTTTGATATGTTGCATTGATTTGCATATCTAGCTTGGCAAGTTGATTGTCCTGACAAATTAACACTTCAACTTGGCTTTTGGCCTTTTGACAATCAAAAGCGGGGGAGACGGCGTCAGATGCATTAACTGAGCACGATAAAAATAAAATTGAAAAAGCGAGAGTTGAAAGTCGTGAAGTCTGAATACGCATAATTGTTTGCATTGGTGTCAACATTGTTATCAACATCCTGTTCTAAATAACTCATAGAACAAATCATAGCGTATTCAGTGTTTATTAGTACTGTTTTAAAGCGGGAGTATTCATTCAACTTACGCTTTGGTGTTGATGATGTGTCCAGCATTGCCAACAGGTTGAGGCTCAGGTTGTGCAGCTTCAATTAACTGCATTGCCATTTGTCCTTCCACTTTTTGTTGGTTTTTAGCCATCACAGCCACTTTTAAACTACTGCCAGAATCAATATTAGTTGGCATTGATGATGGTGCATTGATAGATAAAGACATGGGTATTCACTCATAAGTTGCGGCTATACAATACGACATGTAGATAGCAGTATTTTGTTATCGGCTGAAACTGGAAAAACTATAGACTATTTTTTGATAATTCGACAATCTGGATATTAACTTGTGCGCAATTAAATATGTTAAGATAGCGCCATAGGTTTGTATCATTCATTTTATCGAGAAAGGAGTCACCATGAGTCAGAAAATGGATCCCTTGGCGTTAGAGAATCAAGTTTGTTTTGCTATGTACAGTGCAACGAATGCGCTCATTCGAGCTTACCGTCCCTTGCTTGATCAATTATCTCTGACTTACCCACAATATTTAGTGATGATGGTGTTGTGGAAAGAGTCGGGCATTAGCGTGAAAACATTAGGTGAAAAACTGCATTTAGATTCAGGAACCTTAACGCCGTTATTAAAACGATTAGAAACTAAAGCATTGGTTATTCGTGATCGTAATAAAGACGATGAACGTGTTCGCGTACTGCATCTCACAGAAGCGGGCAAAGCCTTACACCAACAAGCGAAAAGCATTCCTGAATTAATGCGTTGTAAAGTGGGTGGTGATGCAGAGCAATTGCGTCAATTAAAACAGCTTTGTGAAAACGCGCTAATGAATCTTAAAGATTAAATTGATTATCTCTATGTCATAAAAGTTAAATTAAACTGTCATATAATTAGCGTGAAAGCATCTTTAGTCTCAATCGCACTGACTTTATCTAGCTCACCCTTATAAAGTCTGTCGCCGTTGTACTGATGCAAAACAGTATTTAAGCGATATGGAAGTAGTTTAATTATGTGGCAGATTTTTACTCGATTCTTAGCATTAGGTTTTATTAGCTTTGGCGGCCCAGCTGCACATATTGGCTATTTTAGACAGACCTTTGTTAATGAGCTGAACTGGCTTGATGATAAACGTTATGGCAGTTTAGTGGCGTTAAGCCAATTTATGCCAGGACCTGGTTCCAGTCAGGTTGGTTTTGCTATCGGATACCACCGTGGTGGTCTTGCGGGGGCGGTTGCTGCATTTGTTGGCTTTACCTTACCTTCTTTTGTTTTACTCTTTCTGCTTGCTGTAACCAGTGCTCACTGGCTAGAAACCCAAGTTGTTTCTGGTGTGATACATGGTCTTAAATTATTAGCTGTCGTTGTCGTTGCAGATGCCACCCTCGGCATGTTTGGTCAGTTCTGTCAGCGTAAAACAGCGCGAGTGCTCATGGTTGGCACAGCAGTAAGTATTATGTTGTTCCCGTCATTACTAACCCAAATTGTGGTGTTACTGATAGCAGCGATTATCGGTGTGATGGTACTGACTAAAGGCGCGAATATTACCCCAGATAACACGCCGATTAAATTGAACTATGCATGGCTTTCAATATTTATTGTTGGTCTACTGGCGAGCTTTTACTTTATTAACCAAACGGGCACTTTAGGTCAGGTTTTTGCGCAGTTTTATCAAGTGGGCAGTTTAGTTTTTGGTGGCGGGCATGTTGTGCTGCCATTACTTGAAGCCAATGTGGGTGAAATGGTCAGCTCAGATCGCTTTCTAACGGGTTATGCGCTGGCGCAAGCGGTACCTGGCCCAATGTTCACTTTAGCCACTTTTTTAGGGGCTGACTTATGGTTAGAGCAGCCGATACTCGGCGCACTGGTTGCTACGATAGCGATATTTGTACCAGGTTTCTTATTAATGCTAGTGGGCTTAAAAAGCTGGCATGCCATTAGTGAAAGGCCAGCAATTTCAGGCGCCATTTCTGGGGTAAATGCTGCCGTTGTCGGCTTATTGTTTGCCGCGCTGTATAGCCCTGTATTTACTTCAGCAGTGGTAGAACCGCTTGATATGGCATTGGTGTTAACGGGTTTTGCGGTGCTTAAAACATGTAAACCAAACATTGTGTTGTTGGTGTTAGGTTTTGCTGTGACTGGCGCCTTGGTGAGCTTTTTATAGTGCTTATTTGAATCCCGCCAAATCTTTTATCTCTGGGGCTATAGTCGATTTTTCTATTGCTATAGCCTTAAAATTCTTGATTCATTTTCTCTAAGCATGCCAGTAATACAGTTGCTTGTTCAGGGGCAACATGACGAGTTAAGTCGTTCATTAAGTCAAGGTGCAACTGGTTGTGCTGTCGATGAATTTTATCACCAGCATCAGTGAGTTTGATAACCGTTGAGCGGCCATCCTCAGGGTGAGCACAGCGTTCAACCAGATTAAGACTGACCAACTTATCCACTTGAACTGTTAAGGTGCCTGTTGTAATACCAAGCTTTTGGGCAAGCTCTTTCATTCTTAAGGCACCGTGAATACCAAGCACTTCAATCGTATGAGTTTGTGCCAACGAGTAACCCGTTTCCTTTACAACGGATTGCTCCCAAGAAGACATTTTGTCATAAAATTCAGTAATGGTTTGATTCAGCTTTTCAATATCGTTCATGTGATAACTCATAAATACATTCAATCTATTCGCTCAATTGGCAGGCTTAATCAGCTTAGTTAATCGACCTAGTTAATCGACTTAGTTAATTAGCCATTTAATTAGTCATTGGATTAGTCATTGGATTAAGCCATCTGATCAGTCATTTGATCAGGTAATGGATGAACTTCAAGTGTCAGATGATTGATTTTATCAAATTGACTCAGCAAGGTCTTATATTCATCGATTGAAATATCATTTTTTGTCGACACTAAGGTAATTGCTGCTGAATAATGATGACCACTGATTTTCCAAATATGGAGATCTTTTACTTCAGCATAAGGTGCTAAGGCCGCTTTAATTGACTGGCGATATTCCTCATTAATATTCTCATCTAATAAAATAGGACTGGTTTGCTTCATCAAGCCTATGGTCCATTTAGTAATCACAAGTGCGCCGACTATTCCCATAACAGCATCTAACCAATGCCAGCCATAAAACTTACCGAACACCAATGCAACAATCGCTAATACCGACGTGAGCGCATCAGCCATTACGTGCATGTAGGCTGCGCGTAAATTATGGTCATGATGTTTTTCGCCATTTTCATGAGAGTGTCCATGAGAATGTTCATGGGAATGCTCATCTGTTTTGCTATGGTCATGTGAGTGGCTATTGTGATGATTTTTTTCATGGCAGTGTTTGTGCGAGAGCTTATCAGCCTGTTCATGTGAATGCTCATGAGAGTGCCCGTGTGAGTGCCCGTCGTGATCATGATGGTGGTGGTCACCCAATAAAAATATACTGGCGACATTCACGGCCAAGCCGATAAAGGCCACAATGATAGCCTCATTAAATTGAATCGTATGAGGATTAAATAGTCGACTTACCGATTCAACTATCATCAGTAATGCCACAACACCAAGGACAATAGCACTGGTATAGCCGCCCAACACGCTGACTTTACCAGGCCCAAAAGAAAACTTATCACTGTGAGCATGCTTGCGTGCATAACGATAAGCAAACAAGGTAATACAAAAAGCGGCGGCATGGGTGCCCATGTGCCAACCATCAGCTAGTAGTGCCATCGAACCAAAAACCGTACCAGCAATAATCTCAACCACCATGGCTGTGACTGTGAGTATTAATACGTAAAGGGTTCTTTTCTCCCCTGAACTTTTCTGGGCATTAAAATCGTGATGATGCTCGACTGCAAAATTCAAAATGACACCTTAGTTTGATTATCAAAGTATTTTGGTAACTTACCTTGGCTATCAAACTAAATCAATGTCGCAAGGCCATTTTTGAGCGAGAGTGACATAGTGACGTTACATCACAATTATCTTATTTACCGTAATTGCGACTCTTGCAAAAGATACTGACAATCTTTACACTGCCGCTGTCTTTGGGGAGTAACTTGCCGCTCACATTACTGAGTCGGTTTGTTCGTCAACATAATTGATGCAAAATCATCATGGCGTTCAAGATTTCATTCCTAGCTCAATGATGGTTAATTGTCGTTGACTGAAAAATTTAGTGAGACCATAGACAATGATCACAACCCGAGGTGGGGAGTGAGCGTTGTCTTAGGTTAAACATAATCCCCACCTCTATAAGAGACCTTTTTGAGCGTTTTAGCCATATCCATAACGACCGTTGCTCTAGCAGAAATCGGAGATAAAACTCAGCTTTTATCGCTACTGCTTGCGAGTCGATACCGAAAACCAATCCCCATTATTGCTGCTATTTTTTTAGCGACCATAGCCAATCATGCATTAGCGGCTTACCTTGGTGTTGTGATCGCAGACTACTTAACCCCACAAGTATTAACTTGGGTGGTTAGCATCAGTTTTCTTGCTATGGCCGCTTGGGTGCTTATTCCTGACAAGCTCGATGATGACGAAAAAATTTCCAATCGTGGCCCCTTTGTCGCCAGCTTTATTGCATTCTTTATTGCTGAAATCGGTGATAAAACCCAAATCGCGACATCGATTTTAGGGGCGCAATATGCCGATGCATTATTGATGGTGATATTAGGGACGACGATCGGCATGCTGATTGCCAATGTTCCTGTGGTGCTCATCGGTAAGTTGTCGGCTGACAAGTTACCTTTGACAGCGATAAGAAGAGTGACAGCGGGATTATTTTTATTGCTAGCGGTTGGAACAATACTTGTCTAGCACAGATTGTTTAGTGCAGCTTGTTCACTAATAGCTGTTCACTGATGTTCGTTTAGTACAGCTTGTTTAGTTCTGCTTGTTCACTAATGTTTGTTTAGTTGTATAGGTATACCAAGAGGGTTTACCTCTAGGCGCCCGATGTTAAAAAGCTGGCGATTAAAGCTTGATAAAGTGAAGCTGTGGTCGCCAGTAAAATATGGCTACCACAGCTTTTAAAGTCCTTTTAACTTCAAATCACTATTTATTTCCAAGTGCTACCGTTTTGTCACCTGAAAGCTTATACCGCTCGTGCAACTTGAGCTTGAGCTAACTCAGCTTTAACTGCACACACTTTAAACTCTGGGATTTTAGCCACAGGGTCAATCGCATTAATAGTGAGCTTGTTCGCTGCGGCTTCAGCAAAGTGGAACGGCAAAAATAGCACCCCAGCTTGAGCACGCTTAGTCACGAACGCTGCAATTTCCAACTCGCCACGTCGGGTAGACAGTTTTAACATATCGCCATTACTGACGCCCAATTGCTCAGCATCAAACACCGACATCATCACTCTTGGCGTACCTAATATATCTAACCCTTGGGTTTTACGACTCAAAGTGCCTGTGTGGAACTGCTCCAATAAGCGCCCAGTGGATAACACTAATGGGTATTCATCACAGGTGGTTTCAGCAGGACTGCGGTGGGTGACTGCCGTAAACAAGCCTTTACCTTTAATAGGCGCAGTTTGATGTAATACTCTGGTGCCTGGGTGTTGCTGATTGGCACACGGCCACTGAATGCCTTTGCTTGGTTTGCCTTGGTCATCATTGTTGAGTCTGTCCCATGTGATCCCTTGATACTGCGGGGTCACTTGGTTTATCTCGTCAGTGATGGCTTGCTCGTTAGCGTAATCCCAATTAGCGCCCATTTTATTGGCAATAGCATGGATGATTTTCCAATCTTGCTTGGCAAGACCTGGTGGAGTTAATACAGGTTGTAAGCGCTGTACTCGGCGCTCAGTATTAGTGAAGTGACCTAGTTTTTCAGCAAATGATGCTGCTGGTAAAACAATATCCGCTAACTGGGCAGTTTCGGTTAAGAAAATATCTTGCACCACTAAGAATGGGATTTTTTCCAGTGCTTCTAATACGTGTGCTTGGTCGGGATCGCTAAGCACTGGGTTTTCACCCATCACATATAACGCATCCACTTGATCGTGACTGATTGCATGCATCACCTCGGTAGCCGTTAAGCCGACATTAGGCGAAAGAGTCGTGTTCCAGTGTTGTTCAAATTTAGCTTGTACCGCTGGGTTATCCACTTTTTGATAGCCAGTGTAATATTGTGGCAACGCCCCCATATCACAAGCGCCTTGCACATTGCTTTGACCCCGAAGTGGGTTAATACCAGCACCCGCTTTACCAATATTGCCACAGAGCATTTGCAAGTTAGCAATGGCAGTAACATTGTCATGGCCTGAAGTATGCTGGGTTATCCCCATGGCATAGTAAATAGCAGTTTTCTCTGCCGTACCGATTAATTTGGCCATTTTGGCAATGTTATCAGCGCTGATGCCGCAGACTTTCGCTGCAGTTTCTAAGGTATATTCAGGGCGCATCACAGTATCGATAACAGCCTCAAAACCTTCTGTGTGCTGTGCAATATATGCTTTGTCATGCCAGTCGTTGCGAATTATCTCAGCCATAATCGCGTTGATTAACGCCACATCACTGCCAGGCTTTTGCGCCACATAAAGCTGTGCTTCATCGGCAATCGACACGCGTTTAGGATCGGCCACCATTAAACGTGCACCGTGATGGCGGATCGCTTGTTTGATCTTCGAGGCAATAATCGGGTGAGCATTACAGGTGTCTGAACCCAAAATAAAGATTAAATCAGATTCTTTGATCCCAGGAATATCGCCTGTCATCGCGCCGCTACCTAGACTTTGTTGCAGCGCCGATACTGTGCTGGCGTGACATAAACGCGCACAATGATCGACGTTGTTAGTCCCTAATATGCTACGAACAAATTTTTGCAGTAAATAATTATCTTCATTAGTGGCTTTTGCAGAGGCTAAGGTGGCAATGGCATCGCCGCCTTTGTTGGCTTTTATTTGGGTTAACTTATCTGCAATCGTGTCGATGGCTTCATCCCAACTGCAAGGGATTAACTCACCATTTTTACGCATAAGCGGCGTGGTTAAGCGTTGCTCACTTTGAATAAAGTCATAGCCAAAACGACCTTTAACACACAGCATCCCCTCATTCACATCTGAATCATTGCTGCCTTCAACATGGCAAATTTTGCCTGTTGTTGGCGACACACTGACATTAATGCGACAACCCACACCGCAATAAGTACAAATGGTTGAAGTGGTGTTTAACTCTTCAGTTGAGCCTTGGCGTTTATCGCGGGCATCAACTAATGCGCCTGTGGGACAAACTTGCACGCAGTTACCACATTGAACACAATCACTGTCAGCCATGGTGACATTAAAACCAACTCTTGGCGCTTGGCGTTCAGTATCGTGACTGTTTGGTAAAGCTTGGAAGCTGTCTTGTTCAAACTTTATCGCATTATGACCGCTCTGCTGACCACAGATATCAACACACTTGCCGCAGCTAATACAGCGGTTGGCATCAAACTGAATAAACGGACTGGTTTTATCTACTGAAAATTGCTGCATCTTGCTGGTGTCGAGTGCTTTAGCATCAACATGATATTCAGTGGCATAGTCACGCAGCTTACAATCGGTATTGGCCTGACAAGCACACTCAAGACAACGAGCCGCTTCTTTCATCGCCTCAGTGTGCTCAAAGCCTTGTTCAACTTCATTGAAGTTAAGTTGGCGTTGGATAGCAGTGAGTTCAGCCATTTTATAGCGCGGTTCTGCTTGCGTATTTGGGTATAATTCAGCGCTTAAAGAATTGGTTTTTGCGGCTTTAGTCGCATTAAACTGCTGTGGGGTTAATTCACAACTTAAACCTTGGTGCAGCAACTTATCAATAGCAATCGCGGCCTTACGGCCATCACCAATTGCAGCAACAGCCGTTGCTGGGCCAGTGCGTGAGTCACCAATAACAAATAATTTTTCAACCCCCGCAGACATGGTGTGTTCGCATCCAATAAAGGTATTCCAGCGGCTTAAAGCGATTTCGCCACTGGTTAGATAGCTGTCAGGGTGCTCTAAAAAGCTCATGTCTGGTGTTTGCGACACAGCTGCGATAACAGTATCAAACGCTTCGATAAAGGTTTCGCCACTGGCTTTTGGCGAGCGACGTCCTGAGCTGTCTGGCTCGCCTAATACCATTGTTGCAAGCTCTATCGCGTTAACTTGACCATTTTCATCGCTGATGTTTTTAACTGGGTTGGTCAAAAAGTGAAATTTAACCCCTTCAACTTCAGCTTCATGTACTTCATAGGGCTCTGCAGGCATAGCATCACGAGTACGGCGATAGATTAAGGTGACATCATGGCCTGCTCGCACTGCGGTGCGCGCGCAATCAATCGCGGTATTTCCGCCACCAATTACGGCAACTTTTTTACCTACGGCATAACTTTTGTCAGTGCAGTAATCACGTAAATAATCAACGCCCAAATAACAGCCTTTGAGATCGCTACCAAGGTAATTCATCGGTACCGCTTTTTGCGCACCAATAGCTAAACAAACCGCATCAAAATCGTCAGTGAGTTGCTTTAAGTGAACATCTTCGCCGAGGCGAGTATTGGTTTGAATGTTAAGGCCATTATCAGTCAGTAAGGCAATTTCTTTATCGAGTATATCTTTCGGTAAACGATACTCAGGAATGCCATAACGTAGCCAGCCGCCAGCCTGGGGCATAGACTCAATAATACTGACGTTATGGCCTTGGTTTGCTAAAAAGTAACCCGCACTTAAGCCCGCTGGACCACTACCGATAATGGCTACTTTTTTGCCTGTATCGGGTTTGCGCTCAATTTGGTAGCTGTGTTCATCAGCTAAATCTAAGTCAGCTGCATGGCGCTTTAATTGGCGAATCGCCACGGGCTCATCGACTAATCCACGGCGACATTCAGCTTCACAAAAAGCAGGGCACACACGGCCAATAGATAACGGCAGTGGCAAGGTTTGTTTAATTACTTTTACCGCTTCGGTGTGATTACCTTGAGCGATATGAAATAGATAACTTTGAATATCAACGCCGGCAGGACAGGCTTGCTGACAGGGCGCTTCACAGTCAGCAAAATGATCAGACAAAATATGGGTTAACGCATTGCGTCGTAGCTCGCTTAATTCAGCCGTTTGGGTAGTGACTTGCATGTTGTCGGCAACGAGGGTTTTACAGGCTTTTACTTTACGACAGCTACCGTCATTATTTTTAATGTCGACCACACAAAGATCGCAATCTTGTTTATCAGGATTAGGGGCTGAACTTGCTTGGCTTG
The DNA here is from genome assembly GCF_030548905.1 of Shewanella sp. 2_MG-2023. NCBI lineage: Bacteria > Pseudomonadati > Pseudomonadota > Gammaproteobacteria > Alteromonadales > Shewanellaceae > Shewanella > Shewanella sp. 2_MG-2023. Next base: position 151,781 of record NZ_JAUOSO010000007.1, on the reverse strand, counting down.
GGTCGCATAAGCTAGGAATGATAATGCCAGCATCATGTGCAGCTTGGAGAAGATTCCTGTCACGATTAACCGACAAAGATTTGCCGTCTATTTTGAGTGTAATCATCTTGTAGGCCTTGTTTAATTTATCATTGGCTTTATTAGCCTTTTATTAGTACTACAAAATATACTGATTTAGTTCTGAACAGAATGAAGTGAGATAGGCGGTGTTTATTTTTGCAGTCGGCTTCACATTCAAGTTTGTTATGTGCGCTAAAGCGGTTAATAAAAAACGTGTGTCTGGTCGAGGTCTCATTTTGAGGGAGGTGTGTTATCTCCACTCACTTTAGAAGGCAACTTTGTAAAGGATTTACTGGGAGAAAACTTGCTAACCTATCGACAAAAATAAGCTAAAAAAGCGCGTGGGAATAATGTTATTAGTGATTTCTTGTTAAGACTTTTCTAATTTGTATCACAATTAAGATATGTTTGTGATCAGCTTACGGTTATTGTCATATTCATGTAACAACTCTGAATATGACATATATACTTCAAAGGTTATCACTTTTAAAGGTAAGTTATATGTTGCGGTTATCTCTTCGAAATAAGCTTCTTGCGCTTTCTCTTATTCCATTAATTGTTATTCTCACCGTTGTGTTAGTGCTGTTTTATATTAGCGAACAGCAGTCTCTTAATAATGACATTAAAGATTTTCGACATGAGTTAGTGTTAGAACGCAAAAATCAGCTCAAAGAAGCTGTTGAAATAGCTCAAGGCGTTGTTGAGTACCAAATTAATTTAGGCCCACAAGGTAATGTGAATCAAGCTTTGAGAGATTTGCGCTTTGGTAGTGCGGGTTACTTTTTTATCTATGATGATGCAGGGGTCAATATTTTTCACCCGATGCAGCCACAGCTAGAAGGGCAGAATAAAATTGATATGGCCGACCCCAATGGCACTAAAATCATTGTTGGTTTGCTTAATGCTGCTAAATCGGGTGAAGGTAATTTTTCCTACTATTATCAAAAGCCAAATACCCAAGGGTTAACTGAAAAACTTGGTTATGCAGTAATGATCCCGAATACCAATTGGATGTTAGGTTCGGGCGCTTATATTGATGATATTGAAGGTGTGATAGAAAAATTTCAGGTCTTACAACAAGAAGAGATGAACAAAAGTGTGATGTTCTTTTTGTTGATTACCTCAATATTAGGCGTGATAACCGCATCAGCCCTGGTGGTAATTGCACATCGAATGGTGCAACCGATCCAAAATATGGCTAACTCACTGAATGACATTGCGAGCGGTGACGGGGATTTAACTCAACGTTTAGCGATCAATGGCCATGACGAAATTGCGCAATTGGGCATCGCATTTAATTTGTTTGTCGAAAAACTCCAAGCAATTATTACTGAAGTATCCGGCGCCACTGATGAAGTCAAAGGTGCGGCTAAAACTATTAACGATCAAACTGTGACGATTTCAAATCAGTTGTATAGCCATAACAGCGAAGTCGATCAAATCGTTACAGCGATTACTGAAATGTCAGCTACGGCAAATGACGTGGCGCAAAACACCAACAGTGTGGCTGAGGCAACAGATGTCGCATCTGACTTTGTCCTTAAAGCACAAGATTGTGTCGATATCTCATTAAATGAAGTCTCGCTGTTAATGAAGCAAATAGATGGCGCTGCAGAGAATATTAGTTCGCTAAGTGAGCAGTCTAAAAAAATTAATTCAGTGCTGACAGTTATTGGCGGCATTGCTGAGCAAACCAATTTACTGGCATTAAATGCAGCCATTGAAGCTGCAAGGGCTGGCGAACAAGGTCGCGGCTTTGCGGTAGTTGCTGATGAGGTGCGTAGCTTAGCCAGTCGAACCCAAGCCAGTACCGTTGAGATTAATGAAATGCTATCTGAACTGCATAAGTTAGTCGGCCAAGCGGTTGACGCGATGGAGCAAAGCCAGAAAAGTGGTATACGTTCGGTGGATTCATCGAAAGCGATATCTGAAAGTTTAGGTGCTGTGACCTCATCGGTGACCAGTATTAACGACATGAGTACTCAGATTGCTACGGCCGCAACAGAGCAAAGCTCAGTGACTGAAGAAATTAATCGTAATATCACCTCGGTACAAGAGATCGTCAATGAGTTGCTATCATCGAGTCAGCAAGCAGCTGAGGTGAGTACTTCAGTGGCAAGTTCTGGTGATTATTTATCGACGTTAGTAAGTCAATTTAAGGTCTAAAAAAGGCTTAATGACAGGCTTAATGACAAGGTTATTATTAGGGCTAACTTAAACGTTAATTTAATCCCGCTCCATTAAGACGACTCACAATGTTGAGTCGTCTTTTTTATGTCAGTAAATATCTACTATTGAGCGACTTTTAGAAGGTGATAAGCGTAAAAGCTAGGTTTCTTGTTAACCGATACTTACACAGTTGCTTATACCTCTACTTATAGCTGTCCTTATACTCGTATCTAAACCGATAGTTAGCACAGACCAATAAAGTGATAAAAAGTCACTAAAACGAGGGTGCTTGCCCCTAGGTTTAGCGCTTGCTATAGGTTAGAATACTCGGTTTGCAGCAATCTAAATTTCCATTAAAGTAGAAATAATCATGTTTGAAGTAAACCCAGTTAAATTCAAAATCAAGGAACTCGCTGACCGCACCGAACTTCTTCGGGGGTATCTTTGACTACGCTGCTAAGCAAGAGCGTTTAGAAGAAGTCACAAGAGAGCTTGAAAGTGCCGAAGTATGGAACGATCCAGATAACGCCCAAGCCTTAGGTAAAGAACGTTCATCATTAGAAGCTGTGGTGAAAACCATCGATGATATGGACAGTGGTCTTGAAGATATTGAAGGACTGGTTGAACTTGCCGTTGAAGAAGACGATGAAGAAACCTTTAATGATGCCAGCACTGAATTAGAAGATCTTGAGAAGCGTTTAGAGGAACTTGAGTTCCGTCGTATGTTCTCAGGCCCTCATGATGCAGCAAACTGTTATTTAGATATCCAATCAGGTTCTGGCGGCACCGAAGCTCAGGACTGGGCTAACATGATCCTACGTATGTATTTACGTTGGGGTGAAGCCCATGATTACAAACCTGAACTAATGGAAGTTACCGATGGTGATGTTGCCGGTATTAAAGGCGCAACCATCAAGTTTAATGGCGAATATGCTTTTGGTTCACTGCGCACAGAAACCGGTGTTCACCGTTTAGTGCGTAAGTCACCATTTGACTCGTCAGGTAAGCGTCATACTTCATTTTGCTCAGTGTTTGTGTATCCAGAAATTGATGATTCAATCGAGATTGATATCAATCCATCGGATTTGCGTGTCGATACCTACCGTGCGTCGGGTGCGGGTGGACAACACGTCAACAAAACCGAATCTGCAATTCGTATTACCCATTTACCGACGAACACCGTCGTGCAGTGTCAAAATGACCGTTCGCAACATAAGAACCGTGACGCTGCAATGAAACAATTAAAAGCTAAACTGTTTGAGCTAGAAATGCTCAAACAAAATGCTGATAAGCAAGCCGCGGAAGATGCCAAATCAGATATTGGTTGGGGCAGCCAAATCCGCTCATACGTACTTGATGATGCCCGTATTAAAGATTTACGTACTGGTGTTGAAAACCGAAATACCCAAAGCGTCTTAGATGGCGACTTGGACAAGTTTATTGAAGCTAGCCTTAAATCTGGCCTTTAACGAGAGAAGAAGATGACTGAACAAACTCAAGACGAAAACAAGTTAATTGCAGAGCGCCGCGCGAAGTTAGACCACATCCGCGAAAACTGCCCAGCAAATGGTCACCCAAATAACTTCGATCGAAAACACAAGGCTGCCGATATTCAAGCTGAATACGGTCATCACACTAAAGAAGAACTCGAAGGCATGGACGTTCAGCGTTCAATTGCAGGTCGTGTTATGGCTAAACGTGGCCCGTTCTTAGTTATCCAAGATGTATCTGGTCGCATCCAAGCATATGCGGGTAAAGATGTTCAAAAAGATTTAAAAGCGACTTTCCAAGGTTTAGATATCGGTGACATCATTGGTGTTACAGGTAAGCTTCACCTTTCTGGTAAAGGCGACTTATACGTGAACATGGAGCAGTACCAATTGCTCACTAAAGCATTGCGTCCGCTACCTGAAAAATTCCACGGCCTAACTGACCAAGAAACTCGTTACCGTCAGCGTTATGTTGACTTAATCGTTAACGAAGAGTCACGTGAAGCCTTCATCATGCGTTCAAAAGTGGTTTCGGCTATCCGTAACTTCATGGTGAAGAAAGAGTTCATGGAAGTTGAAACCCCAATGATGCACAGCATCCCAGGTGGCGCTTCAGCTCGTCCATTCGAAACGCATCATAACGCGTTAGATATCGCAATGTACTTACGTATTGCACCAGAGCTTTACCTTAAGCGCTTAGTTGTTGGTGGTTTTGAGCGAGTATTCGAAATCAACCGTAACTTCCGTAACGAAGGTTTATCGCCACGTCATAACCCAGAATTCACTATGATGGAATTCTATATGGCTTACGCTGACTTCAACGATCTAATGGATCTAACTGAAGAAATGCTAAGTTCAATCGCCACTGAACTTTGTGGTTCTCCACAACTTCCATACGGTGAGCACACTGTTGACTTTGGTGGCCCGTACGCGCGTTTAAGCATGTTAGATGCGATTAAGAAGTACAACCCAGACAACGAAACGATTCAGTCTATGACTTACGAAGAAGTTAAAGACGTTGAGTTCATGCGTAACCTTGCGAAAAGCATTGGCATGACTATCGAAAAATTCTGGACTTGTGGTCAACTACTTGAAGAAATCTTTGGTGAAACCGCTGAGACACAGTTAATGCAACCTACGTTCATTACCGGTTACCCAGCTGATATTTCACCACTTGCACGTCGTAACGACGACAACCACTTCATCACCGACCGTTTTGAGTTCTTTATCGGCGGCCGTGAAGTTGCAAATGGTTTCTCTGAGCTTAACGATGCAGAAGATCAAGACAACCGCTTTAAAGCGCAAGTTGATGCAAAAGATGCTGGTGATGACGAAGCGATGTTTTACGATGCAGACTACATCACTGCACTAGAGCACGGTTTACCACCAACAGCAGGTCAAGGTATTGGTATCGATCGTTTAGTGATGTTATTCACTAACACGCACACCATCCGTGACGTGATCTTGTTCCCAGCGATGCGCCCACAAGGGTAATTGTTGGTTAAGCCGTTGGCTTAACAATCACGATTAAAAAACCAGCCTACTTGAAAAGTGGCTGGTTTTTTTGTGGATGGTAGGTGGGGATGAAATTGTTAATTAAGAGTCGAAATCTATAATTATAAGTACGCTTTTAGCTGTGTCATATAAAACTAAAAGTGAATAAGTAAAAACACTTATAGATAGTACATTAAGTAGTAACGTTGCGTTTTCGATAGCATAAATACGGTAAGAGTCTTTAATACTGAATAAAACAACAGCAATTACTATTAAGGCGATTTGTTCTTTGATTGAAAGTAACATTTGTTCTCTAGTATTTTTGAAGCATGCCACTCCACCGCTGGAGTCGATCATATCCCTAACTTTAGTAAGTACAATGCCCATAGTCGTTGCATTAATAGCAAGGAGTGCAATTAATATAGTTACTAAATTTTGAGTAAGAAATTTATGTAAAAACTCAGAGCCGAACCATGAATTTATTAGTTCAGCTATGAAGCCAATTCCTAAAGCTATGAGCGCTGTTTTTATTACATGACTAGTCATTTTAATAACTCTTTTAATACAGCCGCAATTTGTTCAGCGTTACCAGTAAGTTCCATTTCACCCAAGCTCACTTCTTTGACTGTTCTCGATGTTTGATGATGTTTTTTTATACCATCTATCTTAATTGAGATGTTACCACCTCCTTCACTACTATAGTCAACTAAACCTCTAAGGGCTGCGTTATTGTCTTCAAGATGTAAAGATGAGTCAGGCTCTGATTCTATTTTTAAATGGTTTCTAGTAGAGTTTGTACATTTTGCGAATGCCTTTAAGTCTTCTGGTAATGTTCCTGAAATATTCGCCATATTGGGAGTAATAATTTCAAAATCAACAGATTTAATTTTACCTCGATATTTATCAAGTAATGACCAGAATTGTTGCTTTTCAAATAGTGGCTCATAGATAGCACGCAAATGGAAGTGTGTTAATTGGGGTTCTAATTTTCCTAATATTAATTTAGTTACTGTTTCACATGCACCGAATGCGGTTGTTCTTTTTTGGACAGCTATATACTGTTTCTTTGGATGATTCCAAACCGCTACTAATATCGAAGGCCAGCTATCTATCGCTTCATCTTTGAAGTCACGGGTTTCTCTGTGTAATTTTTTATTGTGAGCAATGCGATATAAAAAGAAATCATCTTGATGAATTAATAATTTCACTATTGTTTTATGCCGAGAGTTTGAAAAGTCACTTTGTCCTAAAAGAGCATCCGAGAAAAATTTGTTTTTCTCTTTAATTAGTTGCTCAACATTATGAATTCCATTGAAGAAATCACCTTGAAAATATCTATCTACAGGTAGAATTTGATATCTAAAAAGCTCAAATGTATTGGTTTTACTACTCATAATATCTCGCGTTCTCATCTTTGAAAGATTGTAAGAGCAGGAAGTTAGTGGGTTAATCAAACTAAACCACTATAAGTCCATGTTTATACTTTATGTAATTATTTTATTAACTTACATTATATTATTAATGGATACTATAACCGTATTGGGTTGAATTATTATCTATTTTGATTGGCAACATTCTGTAGTTTAAAAGTCGTGGCGCTTCGCCCACACCCGACGAAAGGGAAACAACAGCTTTTCCCTTCTCGACATCCCTAGCCGCCCCAACGAAATTACTCTTTCAAAGCGAGTAAGCCTCATGCTTACTCGAAAATAGCTAACGCTTTAGATAGGCCATCCATGGCCAACTAAAGCTAGCCTGACGTCCTGTCAGGCTCACGCTATTTTCTTCAACGCATTTCAGCAATTTCAATGGGGGCTTCTTGTGCCCGCAGGTTCATTTGTTTTTTCGATGCTTGGATAATTAGAACTGATAAAGAAAAACTTATGGCAGTTGTTTATACTTTTTTTGCTTTTATTTGCATGTTGAATTTGAATTGAGGTAAGCAAGAAAATTACGTGAGTCTGGCCATGGATGGCCAGCTAGCTTTCGAGGGGAAGGGACGCCCCATCGGAAGCGTTAGTGATTTTTGCAGCTTGTCGAAGCAGGCTACAAATATCGTCAAAAGCTGGATGTTTCTCCGTTGGAAATTTTGCTGTTTAAATTTCGCCGGAGCTGCGGGGTGTTCTAAGAGGGAGTCGCAGTTCACTCCCTTTTAGTCTGGTGTGGGCGAAGCGCCACGACTTTGATCTACTTCAAACGAAGTTTGAAAATCACAATTTCAGAGACATCAATTCAAAGTGAGTGAACGACGACGTTAATCCAAACGAAGTTTGGAAATCACAGTAGCAACGACCAGTTCAAGCCAGCAAACATTAAAACCCTGTGCCGACATTGATATACCATGCAGTATCTTCTGGGCCTTTAGCTACATCAACCCCCATATGCAGACCGTAACGCCTTGCTATAGTGTAGCGAAAACCAGCGCCATAGGCGGTTTGCTTGTCGCTGTCCCACATGTTGCTATTACTGTTGCCCGCAAGACCTGCTCCGACAAAAGATAACACCATCCATCTTGGGGTTATGCGCCACATAAGTTCAACTTCGCCGGTGGAAACGGCTTCGCCTTGATAGCGGTTTCGCGGAATACCACGCATTTCAATATAGGGGTAAGTGAAGATGGGTAAGCGAACATCACTGCTGATGGTTTGATAATTTAGCTTAACGCCTAAGGTGACATCTTTTATGAGTGGCCAATAGTTAATCCCAGTAGCTTTGATGGTTTGGTAGTCGTAATCACTGCCGATGGCAGTATTAAACCAGTCGTATTCTAAGGTGTAGTCATAACCGCTGGTGGGCATAAAAAAGTTATTTAAGCTGTCGTATTGCAGCACGGCGCCAAGGGATGACACGGTAGGGGAAAGATCGATTATGTCAGTGAGGCGATCGACTAACTCTGGCGGTAATAATGAAGTGTCTTTATTGCTGGCTAAATCGACCTGGGCAAATTTTTGGGTGACACCTAGAAATACTGAACTATCAAATAGCCTAAATTGCAGTTTTTGCATCAGACCATAGCCTTGCATATTTAGATCTAAGGATAAATCTTGGCCAAAGTCAGATTGGCTATAAAAGTTCATATTTACATCGCCATAGCCACCCCCGACAAGATAGCGAATATGATCCTGCTTCCAGGTTTCACGGTGGCCTAAAAAGCCAAACTTTGAGCCATTATCGGTAGCGCCAATTCCCGCTGCCGAAATACCGGGTGTAAGGAGCTGGGCACCGCCATCCACTGACTCTTTCGCGACTTGCTGGCGTAGCTCAGTTTGTTCGGGCGTCTCATGGAGGAAAATCCCCATCAATAGTAAACCTGTGCCAACAGAGGGTTCAGTAATAATGCTAGGCACAGGTAAAAAACCGTAGGCGTTTTCTGCAAGGTATTCACCCGCATCAAAGTAGCCATCAATGGGATCAAAAAAGTCGATATTGGCCTGAGCGCTTTGACCGGATAGCAGTAAGGCTGTGGCTAAGGTGATTTTGGAAAGCGAAAAATGATGCACGTATAAAATTCCCTTTATAACGATAAGCTTACCGAACGACTAGCTCTAGTTGTGTTTTGTATTATGCGTCAATATCAAATCGTGTTGTTGATTTAATTTAGCACGGAGTCATGACCAAAATACAATCTTGTGATTGATAAATAACTTGTGATTACAATAATAATTGTAGGGATTTTTTGCTGTAGCAAAGTCAGCGTTTAAATAACGTGTCTATCAAGAAAACGGGTTTTCAGGCACAATAGCGCGCAATTATTCGTAATCGATTTTTAGGGAACCTAAATGACGCAAATCACTATTACTACGCCGGACGATTGGCACCTTCATTTCCGTGATGGAGACATGTTAGCTGAAACCGTACCAGCCACCGCTCGTTTATTTCAGCGCGCTATTGTGATGCCAAATTTAGTGCCACCTGTTACTGACGCTACGATGGTTTCAGCTTATCGTGAACGTATTTTAGCTGCGCGCCCGCAAGGTAGCTCGTTCGAGCCATTAATGACGCTATTTTTGACCAACAATACCACTGCGCAAGACATCATTGATGCCAAAGCGGCAGGCGTTGTTGCAGCAAAATTATACCCAGCAGGAGCCACCACTAACTCTGATGCTGCGGTTAAAGCATTAGATGCATTATTTCCAATCTTTGAAGTGATGGCAGAGCAAGGCATGTTATTGCTGGTGCATGGTGAAGTGACTGAATCGCACATTGACATCTTTGATCGCGAAAAAGAGTTTATCGATCGCTATATGGCGCGCATTGTTGAAGCCATGCCAACGCTTAAAATCGTGTTTGAACATATCACCACTAAAGATGCCGCTGAGTTTGTGGCATCAGCGCCAAGCAATATTGCAGCAACGATTACCCCGCAGCATTTATTGTTAAACCGTAATGACTTATTAGTTGGCGGCGTACGCCCACATAACTTCTGTTTACCTGTGCTGAAGCGCAATATTCACCAGCAAGCATTGCAAGCTGCTGTGGCAACGGGTTCTAGCAAGTTCTTCTTAGGTACAGATTCTGCGCCCCATGAAAAACACCGTAAAGAATCTGCGTGTGGTTGTGCGGGTTGTTACAGCGCATGGTCTGCATTAGAGCTTTATGCTCAAGTGTTTGATGACTTAGGTGCGTTAGATAAACTGGAAGGTTTTGCTAGCTTACATGGCGCAGACTTTTATGGCCTTCCGCGCAATACAGGTACAGTGACTTTAGTTAAAGAAGAGTGGGTTGTACCTGAGCAAATCATCTTGCCAAACCAGAACCCAATCGTACCATTCTTTGCGGGCGAAACGGTAAACTGGAAAGTGAAAACAGCTTAATCTGTCTCGATAATGTTGTTTTAACATAAGAAAAAACCAGCAGAGATGCTGGTTTTTTTGTTTTAGGGAAGTTCAAAATATTGAAATAACCATTATTAGTTTTTTACTATTAAAGCAATTGCTTATTAGGTCGATGAATATGAGGAATTGATTAGTGCTTAGAGCGCTAATTTAGCAATGGTTATCGCTTAACTGGGGCTAAATCACTGTCTGCCATTTCAATAACGGCTATTGTGATGAAATAACTCAGTTGATGAATTTACAGGTATGTTTATGGGTATTGATGTCTCCATTAAGAGAATGCTTCAAGTAACAATTACGTTATCTCTATTGGCTTTAATTATTTTAGCTTGGGTAAGTAATTCACAACAATCTTTCATCCATGAAAGTATATTAAATGAAGAGAAACAGGTTAATACCGTATTCGCTTTAAAAGATACGCGATATTACGTGGTGCAAATTCAACAGTTTCTAACCGATGTGGGCGCCACTAAAAGTGACGAAGCTAAATCTGAAGCTTATGAGAGCTTGAATGCAGCCTTAACAAACCTAGATAAACTCTCAAAATTATCCCCTGAATATTCGGTACAAGCCCAAGGCATTAAACAACAGGTACAAGACTTGTATGTTTCTGGTGAAAATATGGCTGATGCATATTTGAACGAAGGAACTGAAGCAGGAAACTTGTTAATGAAAGGTGAGGGTGGTTTTGATGATGCATCGTTAACATTAGCGACTAATTTAGATGAATTGGCTCAAGAATTAGATCACAAGTTTTCCTTAGCGGTAAAAGAAACCTTAAACGCCACAGATAATGCGACAACTGTTCAACTATGGGGGAGCTTAGCCATTGGCTTATTCATACTTGTGATTTTATCGATACTATATCGAAATATTTTAACCCCACTCACAGCTTTAGATACATCAATGCGCAATGTGGCTTCTGGTTCTAAAGATCTTACTGTTTCTTTAGATGACAGCGGTCAAAGTGAAATAGCAGAAGTCGCTGGAAGTTTTAATCTTTTTGTCCGAAATATTCGTACGCTTATCACGGACTTTAGTAGCGATACACAGCAATTGGGCACTGCAAGTGTGCAGCTAAAGGCATCGAGTAGTGAAACCTTAGAAGGGATGCAACGTCTACAAGGCGAGACTGAACAAGTTGCCACAGCGATGAATCAAATGCAGGCAACAGTTATTGAAGTGGCCAATAACGCCGAGCTTGCAGCTCAAGCAGCAAAAGGTTCAGATACGCAGGCTTTACAGGGGGATAAAATTGTTCAACAAACCATTACTTCCATCGAACAACTGAGTAATGGGGTGGAGCAAGCTGCCAATGCGCTTCAGCAATTACAAGATAACGCTGATAATATAGGCAGTATTCTAGATGTGATTCGTAGCATTTCAGAGCAAACCAACTTACTCGCGTTAAATGCGGCAATTGAAGCTGCAAGAGCAGGCGAACATGGACGAGGCTTTGCCGTTGTTGCTGATGAAGTAAGAACGTTATCGAAACGAACACAAGATTCTACTAATCAAATTCAACAAATGATTGGTCAACTTCAGAAAGGTGTTCAAGATGCGGTGACAGTGATGGATTCAAGCCGTCAGCAAGCTGTACAAAGCACTGAACAGGCCGCTAAAGCGGGCGAAGCATTATCCAGTATTACTCAATCGGTTGCCTTAATTGCGAATATGGCCACTCAAATTGCCACAGCAGCAGAAGAGCAAACAGCGGTAAGTGAAGAGATTAACCGTAATATTGTCAATATTAGTGATGAAGCCAGATTAACCGTCACTAATGCAGACCAATCACATGTGGCTAGTGTGCAAATGAATGATTTGTCACAGCAACTAAGTGAACAAGTCGGGCAGTTTAAGGTGAGTTAGTTGTAATGTAATTGAGATTATTTACCTGAAAGTTATTGATAAAAAAACCAGCAGAGATGCTGGTTTTTTGTGTCTGTAATCACAGGGCTTATTTACTATCTGATCTCAGCACCAGCTCGACTCGGCGATTTTGTGTTTTACCAGTATCATTCATATTGCTAGCAACAGGCGCATATTCACCAAGCCCTGCTGATTCAACTTGAGAAGGCTTAATATTAAAGTCATTTATTAGTGTATTTCTAACCGCTTTGGCGCGTTTTTCTGACAGCGCTTTATTATAACTTTGCCCGCCTTGATCGTCAGTGTGGCCAACAACATAGAAACCTTGTTTAGGGTGACTTGTAAGATACTCTGCAACCACTTTTATAACCTCCATTGCCTCTGGCATCAGTTTGTCACTGTCGAATTCAAACAATAGGCCATCAAGCGCAACATGGCCTGTTTGCGCTATTTTGTCTGTTAGGCCATCTAAATCAATGGTTAAGCGTTCAGTGTTTAATGTATTTTCTTCAATGATCCGTAATTCGCTCGAAAGGCCATTAATATAACCAATTATGTACGTCATCACATACACATTGCCTGTTGGCTTTTTTAGTGAATAAAGGCGATAGAATTGGCTTTCTGTGGTGCCGTTTGTGGCGAGTGCATTGAAGTGTCTTTGGAACTTGCTATCGGTTCCACATTCTTTTGCAATACAGCTAAAAGTCTCGATAAACCCTAGCTTGTTAAGTGCAGCTTGATAGTTTGCATCCACTTCGTATTCTGAATAGCTGCGAGGTAATCGATAAGCAATATCGGTAATTTTCCCTTCAATGACTTCTGTGGTGAATTTCTTACCGACTTTTTTAGAAGCGACAGTGGTTTGGCCAAATTGAAAGGTCTTATAGTCTTGAATGTAAGCCCCAGGAATTCGAGTGAGCATCGGGTGATCGCTCGAGCCTCTTTCATCCTTGCTACTGTTATCCTTTACGGCAATTTCGCTCACTTCAGCTTTTAGATAGTCTTTATCAATAGCAATTATATCTAAGGGCTCATCAATAACTTCAATGATATCCAATTGAATATTAGTGGCTTTTTTCCAGTCACTGATGTATATCGATACGTACACATCACGGCTTTCAAGTGTTATTTTTGTGGTGGTTAAGGCAGGGTTACGACCACCGACAGTGTCAATTGGCTTAATAAAATTTTTAAGTTTCGACTCTTTGCCACAGGCGTTATTAATACAGCTAAAAATAATTTCACCGCCTAAGTCCTTAATTTGCTCAAGATAATTATTGTGTAAGTTATGAGGTGTAAATTTCGGGTCTAAGCGATAATTAATTCGTGTCAATCTGCCTTCTACTGGTAAAGCGTTAATCGACTTCACCGTTTGATTAATCAACGAATAAGGACTGTAGTTACGGACTAAACTTTCCGTTTTTTTCACCTCTTCAGGTGGATTAAATAGTGGCGCTTTAATTTTTGCCTGTATAGGAATAGAGACTGAAATAATGAGTGCAATAAAGACTGATTTTGTCATTTTGGTTGATATAAATGGTGAAAACATATTAAGGGTCCAACAGTAAATGCGCCCGTACAAATACGGGCGCATGGCTTTAACCGACAATAAATTTGTGTACGTTTCAATCTGGATGACTAAAGGATTTAATTGATGAACTAAACCCTTTTAAAGCTATTTCCTAATTGAAAGCGAACTAAGCTAATACTATTTGACGTAATATTTACTGTTAATCAGCTCATTCACTAATGAATCTATTGCTTTTAAAGGCAACGCTTTTAGTGGTGCAGCTTGAGTCGAATAAGACGAAGGCAAAGACAAAGATTGCGGCGTTCTGTCTGGCGCGTCGACCCATTCATTCATCGGAGTAAATGTTAGAATGCCTTCAGCAGACTTCTCTATTTGAGCAACATGCCACCATAGAGTGATATCTTCTGTTGGTGGAGTAAATAAGTATTGCTCATTATTAAAAATAACTTCTACTCGAGTCGTTGCTGGGTCTATCGCTGGTGAGCTAGAGTAGTTATAAACGAAGTAATCATAAACACCCGCAACAGGATAGCTAGGTATTGAAATAACTTCAGGTCCATAGCTTGTGATGTCATCAACATCAAGATAAATGACACTACTTTCAATAGTCACTTCACGATTTCCAAAATAAACATGTCCTAGTTCAGTATCACCTTGGCTAATAAAGAGGTGTGAATCTAAATCCCGAGGCGCTTCCCCCCAATTTAAGGTGATTTTCGTTAATGCTTCAGAAAGCACTAGACACTCAGGCAAAGTGATATCCTCGCTTCCTGTTGCCATTATTTCTGTTCTACTCTGAAAGCCCAATGATGCGCCGATTAACATTGAAGAGTTTTGACGTACTGGCAAGCTAAAATCACCATTTGAGTCAGAGTAAGTGACAGAGCGTCCAAAATAATCTCGGCCATCTGAATTTAATCTAGCGCTTGTAAGACGAGTGCCTTCAACATCTGCAACACAGCCATTGATGAATACGGTTTCATAAATTCTATCAGCATTCCAAGTGGTGAAATGGCTCACATTACCTGCGTAATAAGATTGTCCGTTGTCATTCATTAGAGTTGCTTCGCCTTCTTCAACCCATAACCCCGATATTTCATCAAAGTAATAAAGTGGAATAGTGCTAGGGGGGAAGCTACCGACTGCAGGAATTCGAATTTCTGCAGTTTTCCCCTCGGCGAGTTGTAGTGGATTACCATTTTCATCTTCAAAGCTAACGGTAATTGCGCCAAATGATTCAATCGGCACAATCTCGCCAGCTTCATTTATGGTCAACATGTCACCTGGCATCATTTCTATATCAATGGCAGGGTTAATGATTGTTAGCTCAGCGAGAACTGCAGTTTCAGCTAAATCGCCATTGGCATTAACTAGGCTATCTTCAGGTAAAGTGATTAATAATGTATCTTCAACACTGAGTTCATTAACCTGTGAGGCATCAAAACTTACCGTCTGATGTACAGGTAATAAGAGTAAGTTGTGTGCTTGAGCTAATTCTGAACTAGAGAAGCTAATGGCTGCTTCAGCGAAACCAGTTGCATCAGCAGATAAAGTTAAGCGATCAGTTATTTCAGTATCTTGAATTAAGATTGAAAAATTTCCATCAGCATCAGAAGTGGCCAGTTGCGACTGGGTATCACCGTTAGATAGCATGACGGAACTGTCAACAATGTTTTCGCCATTGAAGTAGTTGATTGTGCTACCTGAAACAGCCACAAAAAACTTCTCATCAAGACTAAAGCTAACGATTGCAGGTGCAGCGCCATCTTCACCACCATCAGCCACACTAATGGATATATCAGTTAATGTGGTCTCAGTTACAGCAGAGTTATAACTGATTAAGCCTGTTGCAGAAATGGTTAATTCTGCTGGGCCAGAAATCATTTCAAAGCTAATATCATTTTCAACATTTAAATCATCAACATCAGATACCGCTAATTGGTATGTAAATGTCTCACCCGCATTAACGGTTTGTTCTGTTATTAACGATACCGTTGGAGCGTCATTGACTGGTGTAACAATGACTTCAAATATATCTGTTGCAGCAACAGCGTTATCTTCACCACCGTCTGCGACTGTTAGAGTTACTTCGCCAGAAGTAAGAACACCTTCAGTTGGTGTCCATGAAACAAGTCCAGTCGCATCAATAACCATGCCTTCTGGTGCATTTTCTAACGAAAAATTTAAGCCTTCTAATAGGTCATCACTGTCTTCTACAACCACTTGAGATGTATACAGTGTGTCTTCTACTGCGGTCAGCATTAGGGTGGAAGTTATCAAAGGGCTATCATTGACAGGTGTAACAATGACTTCAAAATTTTGAGTTGCAGCAGTGGCACCGTCTTCACCACCATCAGAAGCACTTATTGTCACAGAGCCTGATGTCAGAACTCCTTCAATTGGCATCCAAGTAATGAGCCCCATATCTGATATAAGCATGCCTTCAGGCGCGTTGGTTAATTCATAGTTTAGATCTGTTCCATTATTACTGTCGTCAGGATCTGTCACAGTAATTTGATAGCTATATGCTATATCTTCAATCGCAGTAACGATTGCCGAAGAAGTTATTTGAGGTGCAATATTCTTGTCTTGTTCTGGAGCGCTGTCATCAGAGTCTGATGAGCCACAACCAACTAATGCAATTGAAAGCGCAGCCGCAATGATTGACGGGCGCCAATTGGGGGTAAAATCCATTTTATTTTCCTAATCCTTGAATATAAAGTACTCAAACCTAACCAGTTGAGTAACGACTTTCGTATTCTATAAGCTATTAATTATTATATAAATAATACTTAGTGATGTAATTCTGAAAATATGAGTAATTAAAGCCATCGCCGTATCAAATATGTTGATATCGCTATATTCAGCGGGGGAGTTAGCATCAATAGAATTAGCCTTCATTGTTAATTATGTCCGTATTTGAAAGAGTAAAAAGGATACTGTTATTTTAAAATCCTATTCAATTTTTTGGTATTCTGTGACTATGAATTAACTCGTTTAATGGCACTCAGAGTGCCAGCACTACATTTTTAAGGAAACCATTCAAATGACATTTGCTAAGTATGTTGCTGTAACAATACTCATGGCTGGGCTGAGTATTAATGCTTATGCCGATAACCGAGCAGCAATGCTCGAATTTGATGCCAAACTCAGGCCTATTGCACAAAGAAGTCAGTTACTTTCAGACATGCAGGTCAAGTTAATGGATGACTTTAATCAAATGGCTGAAGCGGGCAAGAGTGCTAGCGCGGTGTTTAACAGTGGTAAGGTGCAGCAACTGCAATTATTGGGGAATGAAACTCTCATTGAAGCCAACTTGTTTGTGGCTGAGTTCGAACACTTTTTAGCGCAACTCCCTGAAACGTCGACCTGTTATCTGCCTGAAAAGGTCACAGAATACCAAGGTATGATTACTCAGCTTACGCAAGCCAATAAAGCGTTAAGTAACGTGCCTGAGATTGCTGATGGTGATGAACTAGGCGCCGCAATGGCGTTATTGAACCTGCAAATGCATGCAGGGCAATTGAGCTCTTTAGTGCAAATGTTTCAGTTGGTGAAAACCTGTTATATGCCAGAAGCGATAGGACTCAGCAAAGAAGATGTTGAGCAGATGAAGGCACAAACTGAAGATGCTGATAATTAGTAGATTATCCGTTAGTTGGTTTTTCCTCTAAATTAGTTCTCATATTAAGAAATAATAATATGAGCACCAGTATTTTGAATCTTCTCTTGAGCTTTCATTGCTAAATACATTGAGTTTGCACTTAATCACTAATCACTAATCACTAATCACTAATCACTGAGCATAAAACAAAACGGGCGCCAGTATTGCTACTGACGCCCGTTTTGTTTTAATGCAGGATTAACGTGCACGATTCGGTTTACGACCGCCACTTGGCTTACCTTTACCGCTAGCTTTACCTTGTCCTTGTCCCTTCGCTTGCTGACCTTTGGTTTGGCCTTTGCCGCCACCTTTTGCTTGGCCTTTATGTTTGGTGCTGCGGTTATGCTGCATAAAGTGCTCTGGCCCTTCAATCTTTCCACGCTCTGACGCTGTTTTGGGCTTAGGTTTAGGCTTTTTCTTTGGTGCTGCTTTTTTGTCTTCAGATGATGAGTCTTTGATCATCTCAAATAACACATCTAATTCTTGTTTGTCTAAGTCACGCCATTCGCCAATCGGTAGCCCTTTTAGGCTGACATTCATGATTTGCTGACGTTCAAGCTTAGTGACTTCAAAATTGAAATATTCACACATGCGGCGAATTTGACGGTTAAGACCTTGTACAAGCACAATTTTGAATGCGTAAGGCGAGACTTGTTCAACCTTACATTTTTTAGTCACTACGCCAAGAATAGGTACGCCAGCGCCCATGCCTTTAATGAAGTCATCAGTAATCGGTTTATTCACCGTGACAATATATTCTTTATCGTGATTATTCCCAGCACGGAGGATTTTATTAACTAAGTCGCCGTTATTGGTCAAAAAGATCAAACCTTGGGAGTCTTTATCTAAGCGGCCAATAGGGAAAATACGGGTGGAGTGATTGACGAAATCAACAATGTTGTCTCGCTCAGTGCCTTCTGTGGTACTGACAATACCGACAGGTTTATTCAGTGCGATAAACACCAAATCTTCAGCATCTCTTGGCTCAATATCTTGGCCGTTTACTTTAACTTTATCGCCAAAAGAAACTTGGTCGCCCACTTGTGCACGTTTACCATTGATAAACACATTGCCTTGCTCAATAAAACGGTCGGCATCACGGCGTGAACATATGCCACTTTCACTGATGTATTTATTAAGGCGCATTGATGAGTCGGTCACTTGGGTCGTCCTATTAAAAATTTAAAAAGCAGCTAAGAACAGATTGAAAACAGACTTGCTTTCATTTCAATTTTATTTAGCATTAGGCAATTGGGTGTATTGTAAAACAGCAGTCTAAAAAAGCAGAGCAGTTTATCATTTTTACTGAACTTTCTTAAGTAGGGTGATGAAATGGGCTTTGAAAATAATCTATTAACATAAGCTTTAAACACGAGCTTAAAACAAGAGCTTTGCTGAAATGAATAAGGATAATTCATGTTGATCCAACTTAGAGATTTAACCGAAGCAGATTTAGAGGCACTTTATCAATTTCAAGATGATCCAGTCGCTAATCAAATGGCGGACTTTCCAGCAAGAGATCGAGACAGCTTTTTTGAACATTGGCGCACCAATGTATTAGGCCGAGAGGATGTTTTTGCCCAGGGAATAATCGCAGATGACGTGCTGGTGGGCAGTGTGCTGTTATGGTCGATGAATTCGGCTAGCGCCCACCCTGATTGGTTTTTAGGTTATTGGCTCGGACGTGAGTTTTGGGGCAAGGGCATAGCCAGTCAAGCAGTAAGCATATTTGTTAAAAGCCATTCTAAAAGGCCGATTATTGCTGAGGTTGCCAGCCAAAATAAAGGCTCTATTCGTATCTTAGAAAAACTAAGTTTTGAGCATTGTGGCGCAGTCGAAGAGAGTGAGCACTTTAGTCAAAACCCGCAAAATCCTTTGCTTGAAATGAAGTTAGCTCATTAGCTCCATTTCAAGCTATCGACCATTAAAGTCAGCTTTTACAAATGAACTAGTACAAATGAGCTGGTACAAGTGAGCATTAAACCGATTGCTGATAAGCAAGTTGTAGCCATTGTTTTACTTCATCATTCACATCACTAATATCTTTGAGCTGTATGCGGTGGCTACACATTGCGCCAAAAGGCCCTGAGTCTTCTAGGCAACCTTGGGGCTCGGTATCTTTAATTTTTAAGCCAAGATCGATACGGGTTTTGGTGGCTGGTTTTATCAGGGCAAATTGTTTTTTCCTAATGATGCTCACTGTCGCTTTTTTAGGGGTTATTACTACGTCTTGGCCAAAGTTGCTTACAATAGAAATCAGTAAATCGTAAATTGGCGTCAGTGCTTCTTTGCCTTGATATTGTTGGGTAACTAACTCATCAGTAGACTCATCTTTTTGTTTTGATAAGGTCACAATCGTATTGGCAAAGCCATGGGTTACTCCATGTTCGGTTTTTAAATATTTAACTGCCATTCCATGCTTTTCAATATTCTGCTGTGCAAGTATGTCGAGCCACTCTGGTAATGACTTGCCGGTTTTTTCCGGCATGTTATCAATCATGGTTTGCAGTGCTTTATCCATTTGCCTCTCCCATTTTCTGTTCCATTTATTTGCGAATGATTAGGGCCTGTTGATCTTTGCTGGTTAAGTTTTGTTCGAAATAAAAGCGTTTTAATCGAGGCGAATGAATTGATGCCTAGTCTTCTAAGCAAAGTTCATTCAACAAAGAGTAAAACGCTTTTAGTCGAACCCTTCGGGCAGCGTTTGTTGGTCATTTTTACTGCGTTATCGACTTTTTATGTAGAATAACTACACCACAAAGTCTCTGCCTTGTACAAATGATCAACAATTCGCTGCAAAAACAACCTCGAAAGATCAACAGGCCCTAAATATCATCTTTATCCTTATATGTATAAAGGTAGCTATTTGAACTCAATAATGCACTTGTTTTATATCAAGCCTCATAGACGACTGCAGACTAGAAGGTAGGGGGCGGATTGTAGAAGATAGAAGGTAGAAGATAGAAGGTAGGGCGGGTTGTAGAAGATAGGGTGGAGTGTCGACCGGAATGAAAATGATCACTCAAGTTTGTTGATTGCTTATAAGAAAGATTAGCAGGGAGTTACGAGCAACTCCCTTTTAAAGCGTGGTATAAAGAGCGCCTTTAACTCAAAACTGGTTTGGAAACACTATATAAACTGAATGTTTAATCAGCATGTCCATGTTTATGTCCATGTCTATGTCCATGTTTATGTCCATGTTTATGTCCATGTCTAAGTTAATGTCAGTGTGAATGCCCATCACTGATTGCTTTTCCTTCTGTGTCATAAAACCCAGATGCACCGTGTTCAACAAACCCTAGCGTCACCATTTTAGTTAAAAACTCATCGCTATGATCGTCGCCAATATCGGCGTAATCGGTCATTTTGTAATGATTAATCTGTTTGAAAAAAGCAGTGATTTTATTTGCATCATGGCTGAGCTCAGTCAGTTGCCATTGCTCATGTGTTTGATGTTTTCCTTGGTTTTTTGTCCAGCTAAAACGACTGATAAGTTGAAGTTCAGGTAACCAAACTAACTCAATTTTACTGTTGGCAGAGGTTTGAGTGAGCACTTGCTGACGCTCACAGCCTTTGCCAGTTTCGGCGCTAAGGGTTAACTGTGAAATAAGCTTGTCTGAGATAAATTGATAACGATATGACCAGTCGTGTTCAGATTTCCCGTGTACGACTTCTCCGGGTTGGTATTCTATACCGCGTTGATAATGATCAAAAAAGCGGGTGGGTTTGATTTGCTTATTATTGAGCAAAAACCACGATTCGGTAATGTCTGTTTGTGGATATTGATGTGCGACAGTGTTTCCCTGACGCCATAGGTTTAGCTTGCTTGTGTGGCTCGAATTTTTACTCGATACGTTTGGCGAATTATCAGAGGAGGTGAGTTGATAACTTGCCTGCAAGTTTGATGGTGATAACTCACATTGAGCCTCAGCAGCGCTTGATAACGTGATGAGTAAGCTTGATAGCATGAATGATAAAGGCAGTGATAACTTCACAAAAACTCCTATGACATTGGTTGTTTTACTTAATGTCGGTGTAAATTGGTTAAGACTAAATAATTAATTAAACCCTATGGCTACAACTGGGTTACAGCCAAAGGGTTTATTACAACTGCTCGTATTACTGTTCAAAGAACTGCTCTTATTAAAGCTAGTATTGCAGCTCTTATAGCAGCTCTTATAGCAGCTCTTATAACAGCTCTTATAACAGCTCTTAGTACAATTACAGTAATGACTAGTTGGTTTGCGCAGCGTTAGCTTTGTTAGTTAAATCAGCAGCAAAGTCCATGATGTGGTAAATCACACTCTGTTCATTGGTGCCATTGACTAACATTGCTCCTGGGCCGTAAGCATAGATCCCAACATCTTCACCCGCGTGAGTTTCAGAGCTGGTAGGCACTAATGACTCTTGGTGGAAACCAGAAGAGGCTGTGTCGACATCAGTGAGGTCAAATCGACCTGCGGTAATGTCTTCACCGTAACCTGCATCTGCATCGGTTTCTGTACCTAGGTTTTTAAAGCCGCGACCATTGGTGTAACCCAGTGTGGTGTATGGCATGCCATCTGAAGCTGTTGAAGGTTCTTCGCTACCAATGCCAACGACTGTTCCTAAGATTGGGTTACCGCGTTTTGGGTAACCTGCAATGGTAAACACGTGGCCGTGATCGGCAGTAACAATGATTAATGTGTCAGACATATCCGTCATTTCAACTGCTTTGGCAATCGCATTTGAGAATGCCAAAGTGTCAGTTAATGCGTTATACGCACTGCCTGCGTGATGACCATGGTCGATACGACCAGATTCAACCGTTAAGAAGAAACCTTCATCGTTGTTATCTAGGATATCAATGGCTTTAGCAGTCATTTCAGCGACAGAAGGTTCACCTGCAACATCATTGGCGCGATCAGCTTCGTATTGCATATGAGATTCGTTAAATAAGCCCATCACACGAGTCGTATTAGCGGCATCAATAGCATCAAAGCCTGCTTGATCCATCACATACACACCGTCTGTGTAGGTCGCTTGCCACTCAGCTGTTAAATCACGACCATCGGTGCGGTCGCCTTCAACTGAACTGACTGCATCTGCTGAGTTATAAGCTGCATCTTTAGGTAAGAAATGACGGCGACCGCCCCCCATAACAACGTCGATACCGTCAACATCAATCCCGTTAATGCGCGCTTCAAGATTGGCTTCAAAGTTAACCAGTTGGTCAGCAATATCTTTACAACCAGCTGTAACGGCCTCTTCAGGCATATCTGAGATGTCTTCCCAGTTACGATCGGCAGATTTAGCATAAGTAGCAGCGGGTGTTGCATGGGTAATACGTGCAGTTGAGATTACACCCGTTGATTTACCCGCTATTTCTGCCAGTTCTAATGCGGTGATTAACTCAGTGCCTGCCACTGTACTGCAATCGCCACGCTCAACATTTTCATCAACCCCTAAAATGCCCGCATCCGTTTTCACACCACTCATCATCGCAGTCATGGTGCCTGCTGAATCTGGCGTTTGTGCATCAACATTGTAGGTTTTAGCAAGACCTGCAAATGGGAAGGTATCGAATGAAAGGTTATGCTCTTCACCGTTTTTACCTTGCATTTGTCCTTCTAAAATACGCGCTGCTGTGACAGTTGAAATACCCATACCGTCACCAACAAACAAAATCACGTTTTTAGCGCTGCCACGTAACTCATTTAAGGCGCTAGCATTGACTGCTGCGACTGATTGCGCTGATGTTTTAGCGCTGTTACTTGCCACTAGATTTGGCATGGTTGCATTCAGCCAATTTTGGCGTGCGGTGGTGATTTCTTGCTGGCCCGCTACAAACCAGTCGTTATTAACACTGGTTAAGATTTCGCTGGTACTAATTTCAGTATTACCTGGTGCACATACGTATTCTGTAGCAGTGATTTCAGCGGTTTGTAATGCACCGTCACTATCAGCATCAATACCTGAATCAATTTGTACACCGCTGTTAGGGCAGTTAGCGTCGCCAATGGCTAATGCTGTTTGTACGATAAGACTCGTTGAACCATTTGAACCATCAGCACCATTTGTTCCGTCAGTACCATTGGTTCCGTTAGCGCCATCATCACCGTCTGAACAAGCAGATAGACCGATTACAGCAAGGGCGACAAGAGATAGATTTAAGTTTTTCATATTCATTTCCTGCTTATTCCTGAATTAAGTCGAGAGATTGTTCAATAAGATGAAATACTACGCTTTGCTCAACAACACCTTGCACAAGTTGTGCGCCAGGGCCTTGTGCATGCAAAGTAATGTCTTCACCTGAATGGGTCTCTGAACTCATTGGAATCAAGGCTTCTTGGTGAAATCCTGATGTAGTGGTATCAACGTTTGTTAAGTCCTGACGACCAGCATTTACGTCTTCGCCATAACCCGCATCGGCATTGGTTTCGTCGCCTAAATCATGGAAACCATTACCATTGGTGTAGCCGAGTGTTGTGTACGGTAAGCCATCAGATGCCACTGTTGGTTCAGTTTCGCCAATAGCGACGACTTTACCTAAAATTGGGTTGCCGCGTTTTGGGTAACCAGCAATAGTGAATACATGGCCGTGGTCAGCGGTAACCAAAATAAGGGTCTCGCTTGGGTCAGTTTTTGCGACAGCTTCTTTAACTGCATCAGATAGGGCAATAGCGTCAGTTAATGCGTTATAAGCGCTACCAGCATGATGACCATGGTCAATACGACCAGACTCAACCATTAAGAAGAAACCATTGTCATTGTTATCAAGAATATCAATCGCTTTACCTGTCATTTCAGCTATTGAAGGTTCACCTGCCACATCATTGTCGCGGTCTGCTTCATATTGCATATGAGACTCATTAAATAGTCCCATGACTTGCTTGGTATTTTCAGTGTCGATGGCATCAAATCCTGCTTGATCCATGACGTAAACACCTTCGCTGTATTTGGCTTGCCATTCTGCGGTTAAATCACGTGAATCTGTGCGATCGCCTTCAATTTCACTCACGGCATCTGCGCTGTTAAATGTGGCGTCTTTTGGTAAAAAATGACGACGACCGCCACCCATGACAACTTCGATACCATCGATATCCACACCTTGAAAACGTGCTTCGAGATTGGCTTCAAAATTCACCAGTTGTTCGGCAATGTCTTTACAGCCGCCAGTTAGTGCATCTTCTGGCATGTCTGAGATATCTTCCCAGTTACGATCAGCTGATTTTGCATAGGTTGCAGCTGGTGTTGCATGAGTAATACGCGCTGTTGAAACAACACCCGTTGATAAGCCTTTGATTTCAGCTAGTTCAAGTGCAGTAACCACTTCATTTCCAGCAACCGTTGAACAGTCACCGCGAACGATATCTTCATCAACACCTAGAACACCAGCATCACTTTTAAGGCCTGACATCATGGCTGTCATCGTGCCCGCAGAATCCGGCGTTTGAGCATCAACGTTATAGGTTTTTACTAAAGCAGTGTGAGGGAATGTTTCGAAGCTTAAGTAACCTTCTTCACCAGGTTGTCCTGCCATTTGTCCCTGAAGAATGCGCGATGCAGTTAGGGTTGAAACGCCCATCCCATCACCGACAAAAATGATCACGTTTTTGGCTTTAAATTGATTATTAGTATCCAGTTTTGTGTCGATTGCGCTTTGCGCATCAGTAAACCAAGCATTCTCAGTTTGATATGACGGTAGCACTTCAGCATTTAAGGCACTTGAAATGACTAAAGCAAGCACACCATATGATGCTTTCCAGGTCTTATTCATTATGTTGTCTATCCTATTGACGAGTGGTGGTTGAAAGCAGAGTTAGCTGCCCAATGAAAACGCACAAAGGTTAATCGGATGTTGTGAATGTTAGCTTGCAGTTATTTGATGTTTTGATGACCGAAATGTGACCACTTAAAACTGAATAAATTGTACTGATATAATCTGTTTATTAATGTTTGAATTATAAAGGATTAATTTTTTGATATGTTATAACATATTGTATTTATGGCTGTTTTTGTTCCCATTGAATTAGTGATATTTTTGAATAATATTTAAATTTTTTGCATGAAAATGACGTTTATGATGAGAATTTAGTGGCGGAAATCATCACTGCTACATCGTGAAAATGTGACTGACATGGTAAAATAACGGTCAATATTTTTGGAGATAGATTAATGCCTTTTGCCGAACTTGAGCTTCAGACTCAACTTTTACAACGTTTAACCGAGTTGAAATACCTACAGCCTTCTTCAATACAGCAACAAGCAATACCTGTCATTCTTGCTGGTAAAGATGTATTAGCTGGCGCGCAAACTGGCACAGGTAAAACGGCGGCGTTTGCATTACCTATCTTGCAGCAATTACTTAATCAGATTGAACCAGCGACTCCACACTCAGCAGCTCCGCAATCTGGTTCAACTCAAGCACTAATATTGGTTCCAACCCGAGAACTGTCGCAGCAAGTAAGCCAAAGTGTCGAAAGCTACGCTAAGTTAACGCCTGTTAAGACAGTGTCTGTTTATGGCGGCGTTGCTATTAAAGCGCAAATCGAAGCGATAAAACGTGGCGCTGATATTATTGTTGCAACGCCTGGGCGCCTGCTGGATTTAGTTCGTCAGCAGGTTTTGTCTTTATCTGACATTAACTATCTAGTGCTTGATGAAGCTGACCGCATGTTAGACATGGGCTTTAGAGATGAAATCATCGACATCTTGAAACGCTTACCGAAAACTCGCCAAACATGTCTTTTTTCAGCCACATTGGATGATCGCATTTTTAAATTTAGTAAGCGATTACTGCAATCACCCCATGTGATTGAAGCGAGTGAGCGCAATACAACGGCAGCCAAAATTGTGGAGCGAGTCTATAACGTCGATGCTAGTAATAAGCTGCCTTTGTTATGCCACCTTATTAAAAAAGAAGATTGGCAACAGGCATTAGTGTTCAGCCGTACTAAACAAGGTGCGGATAAGCTTGCAAAACAAATGGTGCAAGCGGGCGTTAATGCGGCGGCATTTCATGCTGACTTATCGCAAGCGGTGCGTGAAACCGTGCTTGAGCAATTTAAATCGGGTGAAGTTAAAGCGTTGGTGGCTACCGATGTCGCGGCCAGAGGCTTAGATATTAATGAATTGCATTATGTGGTTAATGTTGAGCTGCCATTTCAAAATGAAGACTATATTCATCGTATTGGCCGCACGGGCAGGGCAGGCAAAGAAGGCCAAGCGATTACCTTATTAAGTGTTGATGATGAGCCACAATTAATAAAGCTTGAAGCCTTTTTAGACAGGCGATTACCACAGCAATGGTATAGCGGTTTTGAGCCTGATTTAAGCCAAGTCGCGCCTGTGACGCGTAAAACTAAAAAAGGCTCACTGAAGCAGCAAGCGCGCCAAAAAGCACTGGCAAAATCTGCCAAAAAACAACGCTAAAAAGGTATTTTCAACGCAACTTAGTTTCATTATCTCGGCAATAAGCTCATTTATTGCCGTTATTTTTATAAAAAAAAATCATTGCTTTAAGTGTATCTTGTAGGATTCAGTTGTTGTTCATCTGTTTCCTGTTGTCATTTTTGTCACATTTATTTGTCATCTCCATCACATCGGCTTGTCATATTTAATTCTTATCTTTATCGAAAAATTACAACAATGTTTGGCAACTTTTGATCCCAAGGATAATTTATGAGCAAGGCTACATTTGATCCAACTCGTTTTAATAAAAGCAACAATACACCGTTTAACGAAGTATTAGATAAACACCTTTCAAGACGTAACTTTGTAAAAAGTGGTCTTGGATTAAGTGCTATGACGGCTTTCAGTGGTTTCGGTATCGCAGGTTGTAGTTCTAGTTCTGATAATGACTCAAACCCTGTCGATGGCACACCTTCAACGCCAGATACACCGAATGTGAGTCAGGCTACTCTAGGCTTTGAATCTATTGCTGGTTCTAAAACTGATGCGGTAACTGTTGCTGCTGGTTACTCGGCCTATGTACTTGCGCCTTGGGGGGAGCCGTTAAACGATAAAGCTAATGCGTTTAAAGAGGACGGTTCTAATACTGCTGAAGATCAGGCTAATTCTATGGGCATGCATCATGATGGAATGCATTTTTTCCCATTAACTGAAGCGGGTGATGACGGCTTATTATGTGTGAACCACGAATATATTGACCAAGCAGCTTTGCATCCAATGGGACCAACGGTTGATGCTGATGGTAACCGCACTGTACTTGATGAAATCCGCAAAGAAATCAATGCCCATGGTATTTCTGTTGTTCGTATCAAACTTAACAATGGTATGTGGGAAACGGTTAAAAATGACGATTATAACCGTCGCTTTACGGGCGCAACAGTCATGGATATCGCCGGTCCTTTAGCCTATAGCTCCTATCTTGAAACGCGTTACTCTCCAGATGGTAGCCAAGCGCGTGGCACACTGAACAATTGTGGTAATGGTTACACGCCTTGGGGCACTTACTTAACATGTGAAGAAAACTGGCCTGGTTACTTTGTTAACCGAGGTGAGTTAACGCAAGAGCAAGAGCGTATCGGTCTATCAACATCTGGCACTCGTTATGGCTGGGATCACCTAGCTGGTAACGATGATGAACGCTTAGATGAATTTGCTCGTTTTGATGTCACGCCCTCAGGTACAAGTGCGGCTAATGATTACCGTAACGAAGCCAATGGCCATGGTTACATTGTTGAAATTGACCCTTACAACCCCAATTCACGTGCTGTAAAACGTACAGCACTGGGTCGTTTCCGCCATGAAGGTTGTACCTTTGGTAAGCTTGAAGAAGGTAAGCCAGTAGTATTTTATTCAGGTCATGATTCTCGCTTTGAATACCTTTATAAATACGAGTCTACCGCGCTGTGGACAGAAGCTGATGCTAACTCAGCTAATCGCATCATTACTGGTGATAAGTACATGAATGACGGCACATTATATGTTGCCAAGTTCAGTGAAGATGGCGTGGGAGAATGGTTAGCACTAACCCTAGACAGTGTGACTACCGATGGAAACACGCTAGCAGACAGCTTTGATTCAGTAGCTTCAATCATTCTCAATACAGCAGGTGCAGCTGATTTAGTGGGCGCAACGCCAATGGATCGCCCTGAATGGGCAAGTGTTGATCCATTCACTGGGACTGTTTACTTAACCCTAACCAATAACACTAAGCGTGTTGATAGCACTAACCCTGCTAACCCACGTTTAAATAACAGCTTTGGTCATATTATCCGTTGGGATGAAGGCAGCAATGCTACTGAATTTACATGGGATATCTTTGTATTTGGTTCACCTGCTGATGGCGATGAAGAGACTAACCGCTCAGGCCTAACTGATATGAATCAGTTTGCGAGTCCTGACGGTTTAGCATTTGATAAGCGCGGTATTTTATGGGTGCAAACCGATAATGGCGCTGATGAAGTTGAAGAATACACTAACGATCAAATGCTAGCGATCGTGCCTTCACCGATGACAGACGACAATGGTCAACAACAGGTCGTCAGTGCAGATAACCAAGCGGAATTAAAGCGCTTCTTTGTTGGTCCAAATGGTTGTGAAGTAACAGGTTTTGCGATTACGCCTGATTACACCACAGTGTTTGCAAACATTCAGCATCCACGTAACTGGCCTTATAGCGCTGTTGCAACTGAAGAAACGCCAGATGGCACCACAGTGCGTCCGCGCGCGGCCACTGTGATTATTCGTAAAGACGATGGCGCTGAAGTGGGCGTTTAGTCATTAGTTGGGTTAAAACTGTTTGAATCTCATTCAGCTGTGAGTTCTCAGCAGTGACTCCTCAATAGTGAGGTCTACAGCAAACCCTGATAGAGTGATCTATCAGGGTTTGTTTTTATCAAGTATTTAAACAGGAGCGATATGTTTAACGGAATTCATCATGTGGCGATTATTTGCAATGACTATGTTAAGTCCAAGCATTTTTACACTGAGATTTTAGGTTTCAACGTCATTGCCGAAAATTACCGTGAAGAAAGAGACTCCTATAAGCTCGATTTAACCTTACCTGATGGCAGTCAAATAGAGTTGTTTTCACTCCCTAATGCACCGCAAAGACCTAGCTATCCTGAAGCGCAAGGCTTACGCCATTTGGCGTTTAAGGTTAATGATATTGATGCGGTAGTTAAGTATTTAGTCAGTCACAGTATTGATGTTGAGCCTGTTAGAGTGGACGAGTACACAGGTAAAAAGTTTACATTTTTTAGTGACCCTGATGATTTGCCGTTAGAGATTTACCAAGTGTAATTCGTATTTTTAATCCTCCCTCCCTTATTGTTAAACCCAGTCATTACTATGAAATAAAAGCCTAGTATTTATAATTATTTAGGCTCTTTATATCCCTGTTTATTATTTTGAATCTTCACTTAATGGTTCACTAATTTAAAATGAGCTTAATTATTAATGTAAATCTAAATGATAACGATTTACATTGGTGTTAATTCTTTGTTAGGATGCGCCTAATTTTTAGGAAGTTGTTAACAAAGGACAGTTCATAAGATGAAACCTGTACAGAGTAAAAACTTATCATTAGGCGCACAAGCCGTTGCTGCCGCACTAGTGTTTGGTAGCCCAGTCGCATCAGCTGAAGAAGTGAATCAGCAAAGCTGTAACCCAGAAGTCAGTGGTGTTGAGTGTGATAAAAATCAATCAGCTGAGGCGATTGAACGGATTAAGGTTCATGGCGTTAAGAGCTCGATTTATCTTTCTGAATCATCTGGTGATTTACGCCGAGTGGCAGATTTAGTTGATACTCCGCAGGTGATTACCGTACTGACACAAGATCAGATCCAAGAGTCAGGTAAGACCGATTTAAAAGATATTTTATCTGCCCAGGCTGGTATTACATTAGGCACGGGTGAAAACGGTAATGCCTTTGGCGATCGTTATATTATTCGTGGTCATGAAGCGCGCAGTGATGTGTTTGTTGATGGCCTGCGTGACCCAGGTATGACGACACGTGAAAGTTTTGCCACAGAAGTTGTTGAAATCACCAAGGGCCCTAGCTCAACATTTGCTGGTCGTGGTTCTTCTGGTGGTGCGATTAACAGCGTCACTAAAAAAGCGTCAACATCGTATAACTTAGGCCGCGTTGATTTAGGTTTAGGCACTGATGAACACCGCCGCTTAACTGTGGATTATAACCACGCTATTTCAGATACAGTTGGCGTGAGATTTAATGGCTTATTGTCTGATGAAGATAAGCCTGGGCGTGAGGGCATTAGCCGCGAGCGTAATGGTGTGCAATTATCGGCAGTTTTTGAACCAAGCAATGACTTATCTTTTACCGCTGATGGTTACTATTTAGATGCCAAAGATGTGGCTGACTTAGGCAGCTATTTTGATCAAACAACACGTGAACCTATTTCAGATATTCCTGTTTATGCCCAAGAATCCGACTTTTTAGATTCAGAGGTAATGACATTTACTCTACGTACTGAATATGACATCAATGATAACCTGACATTTTATAACGCGACTCGAGTTGGTAAAACCGAAAATGGTTATATCACCACGGGTGTGCGCGGTACAACAAGAAGTGAAACTGACCTTGAAGCACCAGGTGCAGATACGTTGACGTTAAGTACGCACCAGGGCAATCAAGAAGTTGACTACATTAGCACTCAGTTCAATCTGTTTTGGAATACTCAAATCTTGGGTATGGAAAACAAATTTGTATTTGGACTTGAGTATACCGATCAGCAAGTTGATAACGGCATTTACGACATCGCATACGCCAATGAAACTAACTGTATAACGGCAGGCCGCCGTGGTGATGCTGGCGCATACTGTATTCTTGATGGCGACGGCAATACTGTAGATAACATCGATAAGTTAATGGGGCGTACATATAGTAAAGGCACTAACGATGCTGAGTACCAAATCGAAACCGTTTCTGCCTACTTTATGGATACTGTTGCGCTAACTGAGGATGTAGAACTCTTCTTTGGTGTAAGACAGGATAGTTTTGATTATCAAAACGATACATCAAGTACACGTAATGGCGACATACTCTATGAGTACGATGACACTATGTATAACGGTCATATCGGCTTAGTGTACAGCATTACAGATGAAGGTAATATTTACGCCAATTACAGCACGGCAACCAATATTAATGGTGGCGAGTCTGATTTAGGCGCAAGTTGTGGCTATGGTGGCGTGTGTGGTGATGTTGAACAAGCCCGTGCAGCAGACCCTGAATTAGTAGAAAACATTGAACTAGGCACTAAGTGGATGCTATTTGAAGACAAAGTTATGTTTTCAGCATCGGTATTCCAAATCACTAAAAGTGATGTAATGGAAAGTGTAGGTGATAGTTACTCGACGCTAGGAACATTAAATACCGGTAAAAACCGCGTGCAAGGTGTTGAATTCGGTATGGTTGGTAACATCACTGAAGCATTTAGTGTTCAGTTCTCTGCCGCAATTATGGACTCAGAAGTGCTGGAGTCATTTACCGAAGAAAACGTGGGCCTTGCATTAAGTAACTTTGCTGATGAAAGTGCCTATTTACAATTACGTTATCAAATTAATGATGCATTCGTGATTGGTGCAGGTTACACCTACCAAAGCGAAATGTACGGCGGACAACCCGATACAGCAGCAGGTTATGATGCCGAAAATGGCCGTTACAGTATCGTAGTGCCTGACTATCAAGTGGTTGACTTATTTGCTAATTACAATGCAACGGAGGCGCTGACTTTCCGTTTAAATGTGGGTAACGTACTTGATGAAGAGTACTTTACAGCGGCATACCGTTCTGGCTCATTTATGTATTTAGGTGATGCAAGAAATGCTAAACTATCAGCTACTTATGAATTTTAATAACAGAGTTTAATGTCGTTATGATTGTGATTGAGCAAATACTGTCGAAACAAGAAGTGGCTTTATATCGAAAGCAACTGCAAACAGTAAATTGGGATGATGGCCGCAATACAGCCATGGGCATGGCGGCTGATGTGAAAAGCAACCGCCAAGCACTGGCTAGCGATCCTGATGTGCAACAGCTAGCTAATCAGTTACTCACTAAAATTGGCGCTACGCCAAAAGTGGTTTCTGCTGCACTGCCACATCAGATTTTCCCGCCTTGCTTTAATCGTTACTCTGAATCAGAAGAGTACGGTTTTCATGTTGATGCTGCTGTGATGCGAGTACCTAATACTCAGGTGGTGCTTCGTAGTGATGTGTCGATGACGGTATTTTTGTCTGAGCCGGAAGAGTATGACGGTGGCGAGCTCATTATTGCCACTGAATTTGGCGAGCAATCTATTAAGCTACCTGCCGGATATGCTGTGGTGTATCCATCAAGTAGTTTGCATAAAGTGACTGCCGTGACCCGCGGCGAACGTGTAGCTGCGATCACTTGGATGCAAAGTATGGTGGCAGATTCAGGCTTAAGGCAAAACTTATATCAGCTCGATCAGTCTATCCAAGTATTAATTGCAGCAGGTAATACCGATCGCACCGAACTAGATAAGTTGCATCACGTTTATCACAACTTGATACGGCAATTTGCCCAGTTATGATTATCAACTGCTAATAAAAGCCCCTAAGTTTATAACTCTGGGGCTTTTTAGTATGGGGGGAAGGACGTAATTACAAAATTCTTGTTACATATAGATTAGTTGGTCATATTTCTTCTGTGCATTTACGCCATTCTTTACTATAACCGGGCTCCGCAGTTAAAAATTCTACATCTCTAACTATATTACCCCTGTTGGATACTTTCACTTCGCAGCCAGCAAATGCCATTCCATAGTGTATTTCGTACTTTTCATCAAGCAAAGGAGTAAAGCTGAAGTGGGTATGACAATTCCAACTAGGTTCTGTTGTACCGAATTGAAAATACAGCTTATTTCCAGCAGGAATCAATAAAATATCAGGTGTTTTATCTTTATGCTCGGTAATGACATGGCCGATTACATTTTCTGAATTATAGTTTTTCTTATAGCACCCATCAAAAATTTCTAGCTGAGTCACTTTCCCATGTAGAAATAGCCCAGAAAGTCCTGCGCTCACTTTTAACTCTGCCGAATTGGTATTTGTACTAGGTTCATATTCAGGTATTTTAGTCGACTTACAACCTTGTAAAGCGAATATAAACAATAACGATATAATAATTTTCAAGTTGAACTCCATTTCATTAATAACATTTTGTGTGCTGTGCATATATTGAGCTTACTAATATTAACAAGATCATATACTTGATATATTGTTAATGCAAAGTTATAACGGGCTGATTTAAATTAGAATACTGGTAATTTTAGTTGTTATACACAAATAGGAGCTATTGGTTTTTTTGGAATTAGTGTGTTCTATAGGGATTACAGGTGGATAAAACTTAACCGTAAAAACCGTGATTTTTAAGCCTATTTTAAGTTTGGTTAAGTAGGCTCTGCGATCCTCAAAAGTTGAGGGGTTATCTGGGAGAAAAAACGTCATCATGCAAGCTACGGGTGTGCTATCTGTTTTAAAAAAAGTTGATCAAAGTAAAACCTTTCAGGGCTTTGTTATTTTTGTCATTATCGTGTCGGCTTTGTCGATTGGTGCGCATACCTATCATTTACCGCCTTGGCTTGATCAAAGCTTATGGGTACTTGATATTGCCATAACGGCCTTCTTTTTATTTGAGCTGATTATCCGTTTTATGGCCAGTGATGGCATCAAATCCTTCTTTTCGAAAGGCTGGAATATCTTCGATACCATCATTGTTATTGGTAGTTTAGTGCCGTTAGGCGGCTCAACGATATTACTGGCGCGCTTACTGCGTATATTCAGAGTTTTGCGGTTGGTCTCTATGGTACCAGAGCTGCGAATGCTGATTAATGCGCTACTAAAAGCCATTCCGCGCATGGGTTATATAGCGCTATTAATGTTCGTGATTTTCTATATTTACGGCGCTGTTGGCAGCATGTTCTTTGCTCATGTAAATGACTTTTTATGGGGGGATGTCTCCATTGCGATGCTGACCTTGTTTCGTATTTCTACGTTTGAGTCTTGGACATCCATCATGTACGAAACCATGGAAGTGTACCCATTAAGCTGGATTTACTATCTAACCTTTATCTTTTTAACCACTTTTGTTTTCCTGAACATGATGGTTGGCGCCGTATTAGATGTGATGGGTGAAGAAACTAAAATCATGCGTGATGAGCAAGCGGATGAAAATGACACGCCAAATGAGCAAACCGCAACGGCTGAAGATATAAAATTGCTTAATGATAAGATAGATAAGCTGACTGAGATGCTGGCCAAGAAAGCTTAATGCAGCGGGATTTAGCTCGCTTAATTGAGCTAGCCAATCGACTTGTTAAATGAATAATTAAATAAAAAGGCTTCCATTTGGAAGTCTTTTTTATGGCTGAATATTGTATAACAGGATAATAGTCGCTAATTCTTTACTGCTATTAGCTTAACGGTCAACGCAGATTATTCTATTTTTCACGCTTTACTTCTCCTCAAACTGTTTATTCAGGTATGCTAATTTTCAATGGTTTTCGACGTTTGTTAGCGACCTTACTTTATTGTCCCGTATATGTGTCGCAGTCAAAATATGAAAAGTGTTTTTAACAAGGAAGTACCGAAACTATGCCTGATACTGATACTGATACTGATACTGATACTGATGTTGATGTTGATGATACTAATGCCGCGAATGATATGCTCGATAATCGGGAGGCTAAACAAAAACGCCAATCCTTTATCAAGGGGCTATTGGCGGTGTTGCCTTTAACCATTGCAGTGATCCCATGGGGGATTTTAGCGGGTTCTTTAGCATTAGAAATCGGCTTAACAGCAACTCAAAGCCAAGCAATGTCGGCGATTATTTTTGCCGGTAGTGCGCAGTTAGTTGCACTTGGAATGATTAAAGCGGGTGTGGGCTTAGGCAGTATTTTAATTACCACTCTATTAATTACTTCACGGCATTTACTCTATGCCATGGCATTACGCACTCAGATTAGCCCATTACCGCTAAAATGGCGTTTGGGACTTGGCTTTCTACTTACCGATGAGCTATTCGCGATTTCAAATCATAGTCAGGCCCCTGCGCGATCAAAACCCGACAGCCTAAATCCCCCAAAAGAGAAACAAGAGGGCTTAAAAACCGAAAAGCAATCGCCTGAAAGCCAACGACACAAGTTTGACCGTTGGTACGCACTAGGTGGTGGTTTGACGTTTTATATTGGTTGGAATATTGCCACCTTACTGGGCATTATTGCTGGTCAATCCATTGATAACTTAGGTGAACTAGGGTTAGATTTTGCAATAGCGGCAACGTTCATTGCTTTAGTGGTTCCTACCGTTAAAAAGCCTTCGATTCTGATTTGTGTCTTGGTGTCATTAACCTTGGCTGTGATATGTGCAGTATTTGAGATTCAAGCAGGGTTATTAATTGCTTCACTATCTGGGATGGGGGCAGGCTTTGCTTATGCCAAACTGACTAATGAACATAAAGATGAAAAAGCTAATGTTAACTCAACTGGAGAGCAGTCATGACTTGGTTGATTATTTTATCTATGGCTGCGGTGGTCTTTATTAGCCGCTATTTACTGTTAGAGCCTAAATTGCCTCTAAAACTCAGCGATAAAACGCTGACCTTTTTGAGTTATTCGGCGCCAGCAGTATTAACCGCCATTTTAGCGCCGATTGTATTTGTGCCCGAAGGCCAGTTGAACTTAACGTTTGATAATACCTATTTAGTTTGTGGTGTGGTGGCCACGTTACTTGCGTATTTCACTGGTAATACTTTATTGACCACCGTACTCAGTATTGGATTATTCTTTATCCTTTTCTAGCACTTTTCTAGCACTTTTCACACTTAGCAAACGAAGCTAACGGGCACGTTAACAATATGGATCTTAGCTTCAGTTGTTTAAGTTGCTTAAGTTCATTTTACTGAGAAAGCGCCGCTAGCATGTATACCAGTGGCGCATTCCAGTTAATCGCCACCTCATTACTGGCATAGCTGCAACCATGGTCAATATATGACTTAGCAGGATGTTTCGACGGGTAAATTCCGCCTTGTTTTTTACAGTCGCCAGCATCTTGTTGACCCGGTTGAGGCCCGCCAGCTAAGAATCCTGGGATTGGCGCTTTAATGCCATCAGCCATAGAGGCTCGGTGATGAACATTCATTGGTGACATTAGCCCTACACCTGTCACGAAAGACATTCCTAAAGGGTTACGGCCAAAAATGTAATCGACAATGGCCTCTGCATGTTTGTTATATAAACTGTCTTGTTGTTCTGTGGTGGATAATAACTGACTAACGCGATGCAAAGTCACTGCTTTATTAAGCATGTTGGAGTTACTGCCCCAGACAAAATCTTGCTCACTAATCGCAAGGCCGTAAGCTGAATCTTCGCCCACCTTTGTCCAGTTATCGGTCAACTTCAATAATTGTGACTGGGCTTGCTGCTTTAATTTTTGGGGTGACTTGTTAGTCGTTGCTATGGTGATTAAGGCTAAGGTTTCGACTTTATCCCATTCAGGAATTCGTAGTTGTTTGGGTAACTCAATTGTATTGAGGTATTCATCTTCGCCAGTGGCTGCAAATAACTCAGCAGCAGCCCATAACCATTCATCCTTTAGGTTGTCTCCTGCTGTCGCGTAAGCACCTGTGTGAATATCATCGGGTTGTTGATAATGAATGTCGGGATTTTTAATCGCCCATTGCCATGCATATTTGGCCGCGCGAAGTAATTGCTGGCTGTAGCTAGTGTTATCAAAGGAGGTTACTGGCAAGTTTGCATCATACTGAGCCAATATTTGGCTCGCTTTAGCCATAGTCGCTGCAAAACCTAAAGTGGCAGCGGTAGATTTAGCGATGATATAACGGGGCTGGTCCATCATGTGCGGCATTTCATCTTCGCCAGTAAAGCGTTTGGTGGTGAGCTTGTGGTACAAACCACCATCAGCGGGATCTTGCATCGTGAGCATCCAATCCATATTCCACAGGATTTCATCAAGGGTGTCGGGCAAGTTATTACTTGATTCTGGAATATTAAGTGAGAGGTTCGATAGGACGTCAGTTTGTTCAGCAAGTGCACTGAGTAAGGTATAAACCGTGATATTAGAATTAACGATATACTTGTTGTAATCGCCAGCATCGTACCAGCCTTTTGGCGATGAAATCACTGTGCCTTCGGGCCTAGTTTTTGACGCTGCAGATTTATGAATATACACAATGGTATCTGGGTGCGCCGCAGGGCGGGCATATATACCTGCATACTCTTGTTGGATTACAGCGCCACTGCGATTATAAAAGTAAGCACGCATGGCTGTTTTTAATGGCTGATTATAGCGAGATTCAGAGATTGAAAAAGGGTGGGAGGTTGCAAGAGAGTCAACTTTTAGCTGGTATTCCCCCGCTTGAGTAAAATCATCAAATTGAGCGAGTTTTACGGTTTCTG
The DNA here is from genome assembly GCF_030548905.1 of Shewanella sp. 2_MG-2023. Lineage (NCBI taxonomy): Bacteria > Pseudomonadati > Pseudomonadota > Gammaproteobacteria > Alteromonadales > Shewanellaceae > Shewanella > Shewanella sp. 2_MG-2023. The sequence continues at coordinate 114,246 of NZ_JAUOSO010000007.1, read as the reverse complement.
CTGAGGGTGCCCACGCTTTAGCGGCGCTGAGCTTACCTTGATAAACTGTTTTACCTGACGTTTGTTCAATGAGGCTAAAATTCTCAGACGCTGTATTACTGACCACGGCAGTTTTTGCTGCATTCACTCCAAAACCAAGTTGATTAAAACGAATATCCTGTTCATCGGCAACACTACTGTGACTGACCAGTACAGTGATACTCATACATGCCAACAGGCTTGCTGAGCGTTTAAAAGGTGATATCCACTGCTTGGTCTTATTGCTGATGAGGTTATTCATATTAAGTCCTTGTTGAAAATCGGCTAAGCCATTATTACGGCTTTTTTATCAATAAAGAAACATGACCAGCTAGAATTGATTATGCAGGATAACTAACAATCTTGATGTTCAGGTATTAAGGACAATACCGTAGGGCGTTGTTGGCAACGATTACATAGTTCTAACTAAGTTGTGCGTTAGTGATGGCTAAACATTAAAGCTTGTTATTGTGAGCTGACAATCTCAGTCGCAATGCTTTAGAATAAGCCATTCTTTTTTCAGACAGAGCAATTGCATGCACGTACATATTCTTGGGATCTGTGGCACTTTTATGGGCGGCCTCGCATTATTAGCCCGTGCGATGGGACACAAAGTGACTGGTAGTGATGCCAATGTTTACCCACCAATGAGCACTCAGCTAGAAGAGCAAGGCATTGAGCTTATTCAAGGTTTTGATCCTGTGCAGTTAGGTAAAGAGGGTGAAAATCAACCTGACTTGGTTGTGATTGGCAATGCTATGAGCCGTGGTAATCCTTGTGTTGAGGCCGTGCTTAATCGTGGTCTTAAATACACTTCTGGACCGCAATTCTTATCTGAGTATATTTTGCCTGAACGTTGGGTATTAGCGGTATCTGGCACCCATGGTAAAACATCAACCTCAAGTATGTTGGCGTGGGTACTGGAGTATTGTGGTTACGAGCCTGGCTTTTTGATTGGCGGCGTGCCGCAAAACTTTGGTGTATCAGCAAGATTAGGTAACTCGCCTTTTTTCGTGGTTGAAGCCGATGAATATGACAGTGCCTTTTTCGATAAACGTTCTAAGTTTGTCCATTACCGTCCGCGCACGTTAGTGATTAATAATCTCGAATTTGATCATGTCGATATCTTCAGCGATCTCGCCGCGATACAACGTCAATTTAATCATGTTATTCGCACTGTTCCTGGCGAGGGCAAAGTGATTTGGCCTGCTGAGGTCGATGCGGTTAAAGAAGTCATTGAACTTGGTTGCTGGAGCGAGCAAGAGCAGTTTTATGCCTCGCCAACCAAAGGCCTGCAAGTGGCTCAAAGTTGGTATGCCAATACGATCGCTGCAGATGGACATGAATTTGAAGTGATGTTTGATGGTGAGTCTCAAGGCATTTTAAACTGGGGCCTTATCGGTCAGCATAATATCGAAAATGCAGTGATGGCTATAGCTGCGGCTCGTCATGTGGGCGTAGCCCCTCATCATGCCATTGAAGCATTAACCAAATTTTCCCCGCCTAAGCGCCGTTTAGAGTTACTTGATACGGTTAATGGCATTGCTGTTTATGATGATTTTGCCCATCACCCAACGGCTATTGAAACAACACTACAAGGTTTACGTGCCAAAGTGGGGGCAGGCGAAAAGGCTTCAGGTAAATTGATTGTGGTACTTGAGCCGCGCTCAAATACCATGAAAAGCGGCGTTCACAAAGATACTCTTGCTGAATCTATGTCATTGGCGGATTGTGCCTTTTTGTACCAAGCTGACAATATCGGTTGGGATATTGAAACCAATATGGCTAATGCCAGTATTCCTGTGACAGTATCGACAGATATTAATGACATAATTGCTTTAGTGACGGCAACAGCTTGTGAAGGTGATACGATCGTTATCATGAGTAATGGCGGTTTTAATGGTATTCATCAGAAACTGATTGCTGCTTTAAAATAATTGTCATCGATTGAAGCTTTTATTGCCTTTATTTCAGTGATGAAACGTATACAGGGCTAACGACAACGTTAGCCGTTAGAGAGTTTATGAGTAATACAACACAGTACAAAAAAACAGATAAAGCGATCAGCCTTGCATGGACTGGCGCTTCTGGCGCGCCTTATGGGTTAAAGCTGCTACACAGTTTACTAATGGCCGAATATCAAGTGTTTTTGATGATATCAAGCGCCGCGCGCGTGGTACTTGCCACTGAAGAGGGTTTGCAGCTCAGTGCCAATGCTGAAAAAGCCCGCGAACAATTGCTGAGCCATTTTAATATGACTGGTTCAGAAGTTGGTGAGCTGGTGGTATTGGGCAAAGATGAGTGGTTTTCGCCGCCCGCATCAGGCAGCGCTGCGCCAAAGCAAATGGTGATTTGTCCCTGCTCAACAGGCACTTTAGCAGCCGTTGCAACAGGAATGAGCAATAATTTGTTAGAAAGAGCCGCAGATGTGGTAATAAAAGAGCGGGGTCAATTAATCTTAGTACCAAGAGAAACCCCCTTTAGCGCCATACACTTAGAACATATGTTAAGCCTGACACGTAACGGCGCGACCATCATGCCTGCAGCGCCAGGCTTTTATCACCATCCCCAATCGATAGAAGATCTGGTAAACTTCATAGTTTCCCGAATTCTAGATCATTTGGGCATTGAACATGGGCTGACAAATCGCTGGGGTTATGCTGCACAAAAGTCTCGCGACGACACCGCAATTTAACTTAAGTTAAGCCCGAAAATCACGACAACCGAGAGTAATATGAAACACACAACCGAAGTGATGATTTCTGCAGAAGAAATCAACGAAAAACTGGATATATTAGCTGAAAGGATTAATGCCCATTACGCAGACAGCGAGCGTTTGTTAATGGTCGGCTTATTGAAAGGGTCTGTGGTTTTTATGGCTGACCTATGTCGCCGTATTAAGGGCCATGTTGAAATCGACTTTATGTCAGTTTCAAGCTATGGCAATGCAATGACAAGCACACGCGATGTGAAGATCTTAAAAGATGTATCATCTGAGATCATCGATCGTGACGTATTGATCGTTGAAGATTTAATTGATTCAGGCAATACCTTAAATAAAGTACGTGAAATGCTATTACTGCGTGAGCCAAAAAGCTTAGCGCTGTGTACTTTACTGGATAAGCCTGAGCGCCGTGAAGTAGACGTACCTGTCGACTTTATCGGTTTTACCATTCCTGACGAATTTATCGTAGGTTATGGTATCGACTACGCTGAGCAGTATCGTAACTTGCCTTACATCGCGAAAGTTGTGCCATTAGATTAATGTCACCTTTTGAATGTAAACTCCCGCTATAGGCGGGAGTTTTGTTTTGGGCGTCATAAAGTTTTGCGTCTTTTACGTATACGCTGCGTCATTTACAATACCTTGTTTACAATAGGCTATTGATAGCAAGTCATGTAAACGTGTAATTCGCAATTTATGGATCAGAGGAATGACAATGAGCAACAACACCAATGCTTTGGTGATCGAAAACCTGCAAAAAACTTATAAAGGCGGCGTTCACGCTGTTAAAGGAGTTAGCTTAACCGTTGAACAAGGTGATTTTTTTGCTTTGTTAGGGCCCAATGGTGCCGGTAAGTCGACGACCATCGGGGTGATTAGTTCATTAGTGCAAAAGTCTTCTGGTAGCGTGAAGGTGTTTGAATATGACATCGATAACAACCTAGAACGAGCCAAAATGTGCATCGGTTTAGTGCCGCAAGAGTTTAATTTCAACCAGTTTGAAACCGTGCTGCAAATTGTAGTTAACCAAGCGGGTTACTATGGGGTGACTAGAAACCTTGCCCTAGAGCGCGCCAAAAAATATCTGAGCCAATTAGATTTGTGGGAAAAACGCGACAGCCAAGCTAGAGCATTATCTGGCGGCATGAAACGCCGTTTAATGATTGCTCGTGCACTGATGCATGAACCAAAGCTATTAATTTTAGATGAGCCTACAGCAGGGGTAGATATCGAACTTCGCCGCTCAATGTGGCAATTTTTAAAAGATATTAATAACCAAGGTGTGACCATTATTCTCACCACCCATTACCTTGAAGAAGCGGAAATGCTGTGCCGTAATATCGGTATTATTGATAAAGGCTTGTTGGTGGAATGCACCAGCATGAAAACGTTACTCAGTAAGCTTGATGTAGAAACTTTTATTCTTGATTTACGCCAAGATATTAAAGCTGCCCCTGTGTTGGAAAACATGAATAGCCGCTTGGTCGATGGTCACACATTAGAAGTGGATGTGGCCAAAGCACAAAACTTAAATGAGTTATTTGCTCAGCTAAGTAAACAAGATATTGAAGTATTATCAATGCGTAACAAAGCTAACCGTCTTGAAGAGTTGTTTGTTGAGTTAGTTGAAAAAGCCAAGGAGGCAAAATAATGAATCAACTTTATTGGGTTGCCTTTAAAAGTATTCTGACTAAAGAAATTAATCGTTTTACCCGTATCTGGGTGCAAACTCTAGTTCCGCCAGCCATTACCATGACCTTGTATTTTTTGATCTTCGGTAATTTAATTGGTAATCGAATCGGTGAAATGGGCGGCGTGTCTTATATGGAGTTTATTGCCCCGGGTCTTATTATGATGTCGGTGATCACTAACTCCTATTCAAATGTAGCCTCATCATTTTTCAGTGCAAAAATGCATGGCAGCATTGAAGAGTTGATGGTCGCGCCTGTACCACACTATGTGATGATTGCTGGTTACGTCGGTGGCGGTGTTGCCCGTGGATTGGCTGTTGGCTTGATTGTCACGCTGGTGGCGATGTTTTTTGTGAACTTATCACTACACCATGTTGGCTTAGTGATTATGACGGTGTTTTTAACCTCAGTGCTGTTTGCATTAGGCGGGTTAATTAATGCGGTATTTGCTAAAAGCTTTGATGACATTAGCATTATTCCGACCTTCATTTTAACGCCGTTAACTTATTTAGGTGGGGTGTTTTACTCGTTATCGTTACTGCCTGATTTTTGGCAAGGTGTATCGGCGCTAAATCCTGTGGTGTATATGATTAATGTATTCCGTTACGGCTTTTTAGGCTTTGCTGATATCAGCGTACCGTTATCGATTGCAATCATGGTCGGCTTTTGTGCCTCATTATGGTTTGTCGCTTACTACTTAATTTCCCGTGGTATCGGGCTTCGTAGTTAAACGATCAAAATAATGTTTAATCGATTTTTTAAGGGCGCTTCGGCGCTCTTTTTTATGCCTAATCAATGGATAGTTTCAACTCGATTAAATCGTGAAATCAATTAACGAGCTTACTGAGTAAATTAAGTCTTGTTGCTGTTTCTTATTCGGTTAAATTAGTGTTAAATACCACTCCAATTTAGCTTTTGCTAAATCAATAATTGGCGCTTACGACTAAGAGATAAAAGGATTTCACATGACAAATAATATGCAATCGCTACTGGATAAGCTGGCTATCGGGTTATCAAGTCTTTGCGCCTTACATTGTATTGCAACCCCAATATTGCTTGCCTTGTTACCTTCGTTATCAGCATTGCCATTAAACGATCATTTATATCATGAGGTGATGGTGTGGTTGGTACTGCCTACCAGTACGATAGCGGTGTTAATGGGCTGTCAACGCCACCGTGATGCTAAAGTATTGATGTTTGCTATTGTTGGCCTGCTGACTTTGGTTGCATCATCGGTTTATGGACATGACATTGTTGGTGAAGTTGGTGAGAAACTACTGACGTTAGCTGGCGCATTTATTGTTGATTACGCGCATTGGCGTAATGTTAAACTATGCCGTAAACAAGTGTGTTGTAAAAAATAGTACCCTAAGCAAGAGTGCCTTAAACAAGAGTGCTGTAATAAAGAGTGCTGTAATAAAGAGTGCTCTGAATAATCAGCATTTTTAGCTCATGCTATGATTTAATGGCATGAGCTTGGTTCAATATTCCTCTAACACTCAAATCGCTTTTCCCATAACCCTTCAGTATTAAGCGCTTTAATCATCAGAGCCAGTGTATAATCCTTTCTCGTTTACGCCTTAAATTATATTGGAATCTCTAAAATGAATAGCATTGATCTCTTTGTCAAAAACTGGGGCAGTAAACATGCCATGGTACCGATTAAAAGTGATGATATCGACGCACTAGAATCAAGACTAAATGCTGTTTTACCTGACTCATATAAGTATTTAATTGCCACTTATGGTTTAGTGCATACACCCAATGTGTTAACTAAGATTTGTGATTTAGGTGTTGATATATCTGAAGTTCAGGACTTTTTAAGTCTTGATGATGTGAGTTTATTATCAAACTTATATGAAATGAGCGGTATGCCGAAAGGCCATATTCTGTTTGCTTCTGACTGTAAGGGCAACATGTTTTGTTTTAAGCAAACTGACTGTGCCGCGAGTCAAAAAGATGCACCTGTGTGGTTTTATAACCAGGCTTTGGGGACGGTTGAGAAAGTCTCAAACGCTTTTATTGAATGGTTAGAAGAGTTTAATAAGCTGTAAGACTTCCGTGATGAATATTCTTATGTGAAGAATATTTTCCGTGAAGATTAATTTCATGTGGTGAGATTAAAATCGACACTGTTATATCGTTACTCGCTATAAGCAACAAAACCGCCACGCCTTTGATTTTAATTATTTTTTTACTGAAATAGCTATTTTTATATAATCTAATACAAGTATAAAATCGAAAGATAACTACGCTTTAATGCAATATTCATTCGACTATATGCTTGATAAAGTGATCTCATTAAAGGTTAACTGAGCGCTTTATCATGAAAGTATTAAGCAAATTTACCGCTCGTCCAGCGATGGATGGCGATGGAGTGAACATTAAACGGGTAGCGGATTTTATGAATACCCGTTTTGATCCTTATTTAATGATTGATGAGATCAAATCAAACGATCAGCAAGATTTTATTGGTGGCTTTCCACCGCACCCACATCGAGGTATTGAAACCTTTACGTATATCCGTAAAGGCGGTTTTGAACATCGAGACCAACTCGGTAATGTCAAAGCTATTCGTGCAGGTGATGTGCAGTGGATGAGCACAGGAAGAGGCGTAGTGCATTCTGAAATGCCCCTTGCTGATGCTAACGAAGGCCTTCATGGGTTTCAGATTTGGCTTAACATGCCAGCCAAAGATAAAATGCGCCCTGCGATTTATCAAGACACAACAGGCACGCCTAATCCAGTCGTAAGCAATGATAGCGGCGCTAACCTTAAAGCTCTGGCAGGCGACTGGCAGTTTGCCGATAGCCCTCAAATCATAGCGGCCAGCATTCAAGGTTTGGCGGGTAATGGTGCGATTGCGGATTTAATGCTAAATGAAAGTGGCCAAGCACAACTTGATTTGTCGACTCATCAAAGTGTTAGTGTTTTCATTTATCAAGGCGAGCTTGAGTACGTCGATACCAGTGGAATGCAGGTAAAAGCGACAGAAGGCCAGCTATTAGTTATTGAGCCAGAACTCAATACCCTTATCAAAGCTGGGAATCAAGACACTGGCATTTTATTACTAGCAGGCTGCCCTATTAATGAGAAAATCGTACATATGGGACCATTTGTCATGAATAGCCAAGCAGAGATAAATCAGGCCATTGATGATTATCAGCAAGGACGTTTTGGGGAAATTGTATAGGGCCTGTTGATCTTTTAAGGTTGTTTTTGCAGCGAGTTGTTGGCCATTCATACAAGGCAGAGACTTTGTAGTGTAGTTATTCTACATAAAAAGTCGATAACGCAGTAAAAATGACCAACAAACGCTGCCCAAAGGGTTCGACTAAAAGCGTTTAACTCTTTGTTGGATGCATCTTTGCCAATAAAAGGGGCTTAGATGACTAGGCATCAACTCATCCGCCTCGATTAAAACGCTTTTATTTCGAACAAAAATTAACCAATAAAGAACAACAGGCCCTAGGGTGATCTCAATCCGTTTTATGTGAATAAATGTCAGCGACTAACGGATAAAATTGCTACAATAGACATTCAAACATTTGGCCAAGGTATTTTATCCTTGGCCGAGTTGTTTCTATTATCCCATTTTGCTTTGATATCAGAGGATATTCACCTTGAGTCAGTCTACTGAACAGGCCGCTAATACGGCTTTCGCATCACTTAATCTTAAACCAGGTTTGTTTGATAATCTTAAAACCATGGGATACGAGTCTATGACTCAAATCCAAGCTGAAAGCTTACCAGCTATTCTTGCGGGTGATGACGTGATTGGCCAAGGAAAAACCGGCTCAGGTAAAACGGCTGCATTTGGTTTAGGTCTATTAAACAAACTTGATGTGAAACGTTTTCGCATTCAAACCATGGTGCTGTGTCCAACACGCGAATTAGCCGATCAAGTGGCTAAAGATATTCGTACTTTAGCCCGTGGTATTCATAACATTAAGGTGCTGACCTTATGTGGCGGCGTTCCAATGGGGCCGCAAATCGGTTCGCTTGAACATGGCGCGCACATTATTGTCGGCACACCTGGACGTATCGTTGATCATCTTGATCGTAATCGTTTAGATCTGAGTAACGTCAATATGTTGGTGTTAGATGAAGCCGATCGCATGTTAGAAATGGGCTTCCAAGATCATATTGATCAAATCATTGCTGAAACCCCTCATGAGCGTCAGACATTATTGTTCAGTGCGACTTTCCCTGAGCAAATTCAACAAGTTGTTGAACAGATTATGTATAAGCCTTTGATGGTTAAAGTTGAGGCGACTCACGACAACCATACAATTGAGCAGCATTTTTACCATACAGAAGACAATCAGGCTCGCTTAGAGGCATTGCAATTATTGCTCCTTGAAAAGCAACCTGAAAGCGCAGTGGTTTTTTGTAACACCAAACGTGAAACCCAAAAAGTGGCTGACACTTTAGCTGAGCAAGGTTTTAGTGTATTGGCTTTACATGGCGACTTAGAACAGCGCGATCGCGATCAAATGTTACTGCGTTTTGCTAACAAGAGTGCCCGCGTATTAGTGGCTACCGATGTGGCTTCTCGTGGTTTAGATATCGAAGATTTAGAAGCGGTATTTAACTATCACATTGCTTACGATACAGAAGTGCATATTCACCGTATTGGTCGTACAGGTCGTGCAGGTAGTAAAGGCGCTGCGTACACTTTCTTTAGTCATGCAGATGGCCACAGAATGGTTGAAATTGAAGAGCTGATTGGCAAAGAAATTGATGGTGAAACCTTACCGTCAATGAATGTGCTTAACAAGCAGCCGCAAGAAGCAGAAATGATCACCATCCAAATTGATGCGGGTAAAAAGCACAAAATCCGTCCTGGTGACATTGTGGGTGGCTTAACCGGTGAAAACGGTATTGATGGTGCTGATATTGGTAAAATTAAGGTCACTGATATTCGTTCGTTTGTAGCCGTTAAGCGTGACGCTTCTAAAAAAGCGTTGAACAAAATTACCAAAGGCCGCCTTAAAGGTAAGACTTACCGAGCCTGGTTTTTATAAGCCTAGCTTGTAAGAAAATAGTTTTAGTAAGCCAGTTTTTATAAATAGGCTTTAAAACAAAGCGAATTCAGTGGTTACTGAATTCGCTTTTTTGTGTTTATTAGATAGCTGAGCTGATTAAACTGCGTAAAGGCTTAGGCCGATTTTTAATGACGTAATTAAAAACACGTATATGCATAGCATGATGGATGTTTTACGTTTATAGGGCAGTAATTCAGGAATGATTACATTTTTTGAGTCTCGCTTTGCTTTATCTTGACTGCGGATATTGGGCTTTATAATGGATGAGTGCCAAATAAGAAACCAACGTATTTTGAGTTGGTAATCCACGTCGTTTAGGGTAAACCTACCATTGTGAAAAGGACTTAATAGTAAGTATTTATCTGTAATAACCTCAGTCTCTGACTGAGTATTATCAGGCAGCGTTAATAAACGAAAGCGACATAGAAGGCGGTCGTAGTTTGCTTTAATTCGAGTATTTTCAAGTTGATGGGAGTGTTCTTCAAAGCGCTTAAATTTCATTAGGGTGGCATCCATATCATCCAGAAATATTTAACGCATATCTTAGTCTTGCCAGTAATGTGAATCTAGCGTTTATGAATGAAGCTTAATCACCTGTTTTTCAAAAAACACAACAATGACTTTATTAACAGTAACCACAATGTTGATTTTGACAATTTAGGCGATACTAAAGAAAGAGTTAATTGATGTGCGATTATGCTCAGAACGCTTATCAAACTCTACTTCATCAGTAATATTGGCGCTGTGAAGAATATTACCTGAATAGATAACGATGCGATTTGGCTTAGCGTCAATACTGAATACTTTTTCGAATAAGTCATCTGAATCTGTGATGTAGCCTTTTCGGCTTGCTGCAACTTGCTTAACCTCATCAACCATCTTAAAAATAATGTCTTTATCGTCGTGGGATAAGTGCAGTTTGTCAGCGCCTTTATAACGATAAAAGCTGGTGCCGCCCAATTGGACATCATTGAGATAATGCACTGCTGCCATATCGTGTTCAGCAAGGGAGTCAAAGTGTGGCATGGTTTGACTCGCATTGAGCTGTAATGGACTTAAAGTGACTTTAGATAACCAACACTTTGCAATTTGATGTTGCTTGAAGTATTCACCTTTAGGCTGCTTTGCCAGTAAGGTAATTAACGATGATAAAGATTGATAATAGGGGCGTGGCATTTCATCTCGCATGCCAGGAAACAAGGTTCCATCGGCGCCGACATTATTGAAATAAGCTTTTGTTTTGCTGTAATCGACAAGAGACGCAAAGTCAGTAATGAAATCATCAATGACCCAGATGAGATGTTCAGAGTTAGGCAACTGCATTACTTGGATGTGCAAGTTGGGGTTGATTGAACTTGTTGAGTGGGCTGCTGTTTTTTGGGTATCATTACTTGCTGAATTAATTGAAGATATCTTCATGGTGAACAGTATTCCTTTACATTGATTTTTCGCTAATTCAAAAGTCGCTACCTACACAGGAGCACCTTGGCTAACAGCATCCTGGGTTAACAGCATCGTGTGTAACTTACGAGCTGATGTTAGGCGTAGATCAATATAAAGTGATATTTAAACTAATGACTTACGAGCTTAAGCACGCTGATGATATTGGTTTTATCACGCTGGCAGTATTAGTCTTTAGTCGGAATGGTGTTATCTATCCATCGCGTTGAGGTCATTACTGATTTTCAACCGTTGAATCATCAACTTCTGACAACATATGGATCAGGGTTTCACCTTCTTCGTTTCCTATCAGATAGGTCCATGTACTGGCATTTTTACTTAATGAAGTCTCTTGCAGTCGCTGGCTTACTAACATCCAACCATTGGGTTCTAGCTCTTCACCGCGAACCTCACAAGTGGTGGTTTTACAATTGACTGAGGTGATATTGACCATGTCAGCATATTCACTCAAAGCAAAAGAATCTTTTAATGCTTGCTCACGCTCCGTGGCCCATTCTTGATTGATGTCAGCTTGGTGATGGCGCTTAAATAGTGCGACCATGTCTCCTTGTTGTGAAGCTATCGCATTGGCAAAATTTTCAGGAACCCACTGGTTTGCTTGATCAGTGCTGATGCTGTCTGGCTCAGGATGAAATGGCGAGTCATGGGTTTGCTCTGTGACTTGATCTATCTCGCTGTAAGCCAGTTCAACTTGCTGTTCGAGTAATCCCATTGATGAGTTCATAGCGTCGATTAAACTGTTTTTTTCAGCAAGCTGTTGTTTAAGTTGCAGCACTTCTTGTTTCAGTTCGCTGACGAGATGACTGGATTCTATGGCTAACTCTGATGGCAGGGAGGTAACACCTTCACTTGTGGGTGTTTTACTCAGTTGATTACTTTGAGACTCTTCTGCTTGATTAAGCTGACCTTTTCCCATTTGTAAACCAACAAACAGGCTGGCAATAGCCAGTAATAATATTAGAATCAATACACCTAAATACTTCATAACTCTTCCATGAAAAATTGTCTTTATCCCGTGTAATTATCATGAACGATGAGAGTGGATCTGGCAACTTTCAAGTGTTTATCGTTAATGAGTAAGCAAGGTGTAGATTTTATGCTGGTGTTTTTGAATAACAAAAAAGGCATGAAAGCTTGGCTTTCATGCCTTTAAATCATTAACTATTTGCTGAAAATCGAGCTAAGTTAACGCTAAATCAGTGAGTCGCTATTAACGTCTCGCATTCGCGTAAGGATCAACCTTGCCTTGTGAACTTGAGTTGTCAGTGCGGCCTTGGCGACGATTTTGTGGTTTTTTATTACCATCTGATTGAGCATTTTCAGCTTCTGCACGAGCGCGGGCGCGTTGACGTTGGCTTGGCTTATCTGAATTGCCTTTCGGCGCTGGACGCTGGCCCTGTTTAGTGCTTTGGCCTTGTTTTTGTCCATCAGCTTGATTGGCGTGCTTACGACGATTCGGGTTTGGCTTTTTATGATTAGCCGCGCGATGACCGCCTTTTAAGCTTGCTTCTGGTAAGTCATGACATGCTTCATAGCCTTCGATGACTTTACGCTCGACAGTGCGCTTAATCAGTCTTTCGATGTCATGTAATAACTTCACTTCTTCATCGCTAACTAAAGAGACTGCTAAACCTGTTGCACCAGCGCGGCCAGTACGGCCGATACGATGCACATAATCTTCAGGGACATTAGGTAAGTCAAAGTTAACGACAAAAGGCAATTGGTCGATATCAATACCACGGGCAGCGATATCGGTAGCAACCATGACTTGTGCCTTACCCGCTTTGAAATCAGCTAAGGCTTTAGTACGCGCACCTTGGCTTTTATTACCGTGAATAGCCACTGCATTGATGCCGTCAGCATCTAAGTTTTTCGCTAAGCGGTTAGCGCCATGTTTGGTGCGAGAAAATACCAACACTTGATGCCAGTTATTTTCTTTAATTAGCTTAGTTAAGATACGCGCTTTACGGCTCTTATCTACGGCATAAACACTTTGTTCAACCGTGTTAGCAGTCGCATTACGTGGCGTAACTGAAATCTCAACTGGATTATTCACTAAGCCTTTTGCAAGTTCACGGATTTCATCCGAAAACGTTGCTGAGAACATTAGGTTTTGGCGTTGTTTTGGCAACATAGCCAAGACTTTCTTAATATCGCGAATAAAGCCCATGTCTAACATGCGATCGGCTTCATCTAAGATTAAGACTTCAAGTTGGCTGAAGCTTAATGCTTTTTGTTGGCATAAATCTAATAAGCGCCCTGGGGTCGCCACTAGAATATCAACGCCATTTCTTAGGGTGGTAATTTGTGGATTAATTGATACGCCACCAAATACAACCGCAGATTTAAGCGGTAAGTTTGCGCCGTAAGTCGACACGCTTTCAGCAACTTGTGCTGCTAGCTCACGTGTTGGTGTTAATACTAAAGCACGAACTTGGCCACGCTTAGCGCGCTGACCTTTTGAGAGTAGTTCTAATAATGGCAGGGTAAAACCTGCTGTTTTGCCTGTACCCGTTTGGGCTGCGGCCATTACGTCTTTGCCTTCTAGGACGGCAGGAATAGCTTGTTCTTGGATTGCTGAAGGGGTGTCATACCCTTGTTTTTCAACAGCTTTTAAAATTGCTGCGCTTAAGCCTAGTGAGGCAAAACTCATAGAATGATCTCTTTGGGCAACGTATACGTTGCTATGACTGAATAGGGGGCCACGAAATGGCGGGCGTGAAGCTTACCTGAAACACTGCTAGAGCGCCATCTAATCGCTTAAATATTCTTCTTTAATGGCCGTTACTAGTGGAATATAAGCCATATGCAATGGGCTTATTTCATCAGTATCTAGGGCCTGTTGTTCTTTGCTGGTTAAGTTTTGTTCGAAATAAAAGCGTTGTAATCGAGGCGGATGAGTTGATGCCTAGTCATCTAAGCAAAATGCATCCAACAAAGAGTAAAACGCTTTTAGTCGAACCCTTTGGGCAGCGTTTGTTGGTCATTTTTACTGCGTTATCGACTTTTTATGTAGAATAACTACACCACAAAGTCTCTGTCTTGCGCCCTTGATGCATAGAATGGCCAACAACTCGCTGCAAAAACAACCTTGAAAGATCAACAGGCCCTAGGGATTAGTTATTTGAGGTTTTGTTCTGCAAAGAATGGTGAGTGCGGTATTTCAACATCTTGATGAGGGTTAACCGCATAGATAGATGAATTAGTTTTAATCTTTTGTGCTAAATCCGTGTATTTTACATACAATGAAATACAAGCACTTAGCTGTATTTTACCCAGCAAGTCGTTAGATATTGGATAGTGTTAATCACAGATGCAAAGGAGGGCAGGTTATGAATCGAAAGTCAGCAGCGCAAATCCATATCGAGCATAGCGTTGCCTGTTTGCGTGAGCACTCAAGTGCGGTAATTAAAAATGTCCTGTTAATGTCTAATATTGATACTGCTGCGGTTCATAAGGCTATGCAAGCCTTGCATCAACATGGCCGAGTGGCCTTGCATTTTCACCCCGATCGTATTGATAGCCGTGGATTATCAGTCGCAGCTGGGTTACTTAAGGACGGTTTTTATAAAAGCCAGTTTGAAACTCATATCTCAAATGGGCAATTGTCACCGGAATTAGGTGGCCCAAGAGACCACTGGGAAAACCAACTTTTTGGTCATAGTTACTCAGGAGTTAAACTACGCCCTAAGTATGGTGCATTAGATCTTGGTCTATGCCCAACGGGGCCGGCACCTCGATTTGGCAGTTGTTACTTTCTTACCCACACTCAAGTACTTTCGCGCTGTACATTCAGTTATATGGATTCCTATCGCTTACCTAAAGAAAAAGGCACGTTAAGTTGCTTTGAGGTGATATTGGCCGCGTTACTCAGCGAGTGTTTTGAGCGCCAATATGCTTTAGGAGTGAAAGAGATTAAGCCTGCGGATATGGTTAATCATCTGTGGCAGCAATTACCTCAAGGTGTGAGAGCGCGTTTCGACATGCCTGCTTTATCTAATCTTGATCATTATATTGAAGCGCAAATTCATGGTGAAGTCTCGTTAGAGCATGATATTGGCTATCTTGTTGCTGATCCAAGCTATAAAGATACAGATATAGGTGAGCTGATGCAGTCAATGTGCCACGAGTATGATATTGAACTGTTGTGGCATCAAGGCTATCAGCTTGATGTGGAGCAGGTGCCTGATGACTTTCGAGGGGCGACAATGCCAGAACTTGCCAAGGTGATTGCTAGAGACAAGCAAATAAATGCAGATATTATTGGCAGAGCTGCACAGGTGCTTACTGAAAAACCAGTGCCTTGGAGTCAAAGAGCTAAGCAGGCTCAGCAAGTACAACAGCTTAAGCTGATGTGGCATGTATTAGTTAAATTTGGCGTTTAATGGCAAATTCAAATCGATAGCTAAATAAAGCCCATTCATGACTATTTACCTCACTTTTTCAACTAACTTTTCAGCTAACTTTTCAACTGCCTTTTACACCGAATAAACTATCAAGCTTAGCCAAATCGATAAGTAGCTCCGCCCTGGCGCTTTGATTTATACATCGCAAAATCTGCTGTTTTGATTAAGGTATCAAAGTCGTCACCGGAATCAGGAAAGGTCGCAATACCAATACTGCAATTAAGCAAAACGGGTTGAGCGTTTATTGTAAACGGCTTGTCTAATGCACTGATTAAGATATCAGCCATGCGCGAGATGTCATTATTGTCAGTAATGTCCTCCAGTAATAATACAAACTCATCCCCGCCAATTCTGGCTAAAGTATCCGACTCTCTGACGACTTTATGCAGTCTGGTTACCGCTTCAATTAGAACAGAATCCCCTTGGCAATGCCCATAGGTATCATTGATGTTCTTGAAATCATCTAAATCCATATAGAACAAGCTGAACTTAGTGTTCATACGTTTGCAGCGTTCGATGGTTTGTTTAACTCTGTCCATTAACAAATAGCGATTGGGTATTTGCGTCAGCTGGTCATAGCAGGCGAGATTTAATACTCGTTGGGCATCTTCAACACGTTTAGTGATGTCTCGGTTAATCCCTAAAGCACCAATAAATTGCTGCTCGTCATCAAACAATGGCACACACATCGACTCTACCCAGCCGATAGTGCCGTCTTTATGTAAAAAGCGTATTTCGCCCGTCCATTTGCCATGTTGTTCAACCGAGGAAATGACCAACTCAGTGATAGAGGCACTGTCTTCGGGGACATGTAAAATACTCACTGATTGGCCGAGTATTTCATCTTTACTGTAGCCATAAAGTTGTTGTGAACCGCAGTTCCAGTCAATGATAATACCTGTGGTATCAGTGACTACAACCGAGTCAAATAAGTAGTTGAATGCTTGTGCTCTGTGGGCTGAAAGATTAACGTCCATTTTTTAATTACCTTCTTCATCCTATTAGAAAGTGCAATCGTATAATTTATCGTGATTGTCATTTACGCTAAGTAAGCTGATATGGCTATTGCTTAGTTAATCGCTTTCTTGCATGTAAGCATTGAGTGAGAAACTTTATTGATTAAAACTATAATCAAAAGAAACATAAAGTTCTGTGCTTTTAAGAACGTTAATACTCACTATCAAATAGAAATATTGATTCAATTTGATGAACAAATATTTACCTTTCTTTTACTGTCCTGCTGATGACTATCGCGTAGAATTATAGTTCATCATTAACACAGTGTTTATTAGCAATGTGTGAATCAGTTAACACTTCTCTATAAGCGGCTGTTATCGAAGCTGTTAGCTTGCGATACTGCGGCAATTTTCCTCATTTAGTGCGATCATTTTCAGGAATGTAATGGATAAAACCTTAGAAAAATCTCTCGGCCAGTGGCTTAAACAACAGAAGTCATCTTGCGGCATATTCTTGAAACTCACCATTTTTACCGGTGCACTTAACGGTGTGGCGATTGTCGTGCAAGCATATTTGTTGGCACATATCTTACACGGCGTGATTATGCTCGAATTAGCCATGGCGAGCTTTAGCAGTCAATTTATCGGGTTAATTGCACTGATTATTGTGCGAGCAGGGCTAGCTTATGCACGTGAGCGATTAAGCTTTGAAGCGGGTAAACGACTACGAAGTGACATTCGTGAAGCTGTGTTGAACAAACTCACCGATTTAGGCCCTGCGTTTATCAAAGGAAAGCCAGCGGGAGCATGGGCGAGCATCGTGCTTGAGCAGGTTGAAGACTTACATGATTTTTATGCTAAGTACTTACCACAAATGATGCTAGCGGGTTTTATTCCGTTGATTATTTTGGTGTCAGTATTTCCGCTTAACTGGGCAGCTGGACTGATTCTATTTGCCACAGCGCCGCTGATCCCAATGTTTATGATTTTAGTTGGTATGGGCGCGGCTGATGCCAACCGTAAAAACTTCAGTGCATTATCAAGATTAAGTGGCCACTTTATGGACCGCTTAAAAGGCTTAAGTACACTTAAATTATTTCACCGTGGTGAGACTGAAGTGAACAAAATTGAGACGGCCTCAGAAGACTTTAGGCAAAGAACCATGTCGGTGCTGAGAATGGCATTTTTAAGCTCGGCGGTATTAGAGTTTTTTGCTGCATTATCCATTGCTGTGCTGGCGGTGTACTTTGGTTTTAGCTATTTAGACCACCTAAACTTCGGCCATTATGGCGCTGGAATCACCTTATTTACCGGTCTATTTATTCTGATTTTAGCCCCTGAATTCTTTCAACCACTTCGAGACTTAGGCACCCATTACCACGCCAAAGCGCAAGCCATTGGCGCAGCAGAGGCGTTAGTTGAATTACTAGAGCATCCAAACCCTTTAAAGCAGGTCGACGGTAAGTTCAGTGAACAAACCGCGCAACAGCATGAGGTTTCGTTAGATAACATTGCCATTTCAGCAACAGAGCTCGAAGTGCTGACATTGGAAGGAACCGCTTTACTTGGGCCGATTTCTTTTGAGGTGCAAGCGGGGCAAAAAGTCGCGGTGGTTGGCCCAAGCGGCGCGGGTAAAACCAGTTTACTCAATGCATTATTAGGTTTTCTACCCTACAAAGGCTCGCTCAAAATCAATGGTGTTGAGTTAAGTGTGCTGGATAAAAAACAGTGGCGTGAACACTTAGCTTGGCTTGGGCAAGACCCTCAATTATTCCATGGCAGTATTCGTGAAAACGTCTGCTTAGCTAATCCTGAATTAACTGATGCACAAGTGATGGCCTTACTTGAACAAGCCAACATTGCCGAATTTGTTAATCAACACCCCCAAGGCTTAGATACTGTCATTAGCGATCAAGCAGCAGGCGTCTCTGTTGGCCAAGCTCAACGTATCGCGCTTGCCCGTGCTATCGCACAACCTGCGAGCTTATTCTTACTCGATGAGCCTACAGCAAGCCTTGATAGTCACAGTGAAAAACTCGTGTCAGCATCACTTAAACAAGCGATGCAGCAACAGACCTGTGTGATGGTGACGCATCGTCTCGATCAATTACAAAGTATGGATAACATTCTGGTGATTGAAGCAGGGCGTATTGTGCAGCAAGGTGATTATGCTTTACTGAGCACTCAAACGGGTTTGTTTAAAAACATGCAACAACAAGATGATGACGGTTTATCACTGTATATTGATGAGCAAGAGCCAACAAAGGCCGATGAACAAACTCAAAGGGAGGATGTGTAATGCAACTATTACTGCCCTTCATTAAGTTATTTAAACGTCAGTGGTTAATGATGTCAGTTGGCTTATTGCTAACCTGCACAACGATCATTGCTGGCATTGGTTTATTATCTCTTTCGGGTTGGTTTTTATCAGCCACAGCCATTGCTGGTTTAACAGCAGCAACCGCCTTAGCGTTTAACTTTTTTACCCCAGCAGGTGGCGTACGCTTTTTATCTATCGCAAGAACAGCAAGCCGTTATGGTGAGCGGTTAGCGACCCATGAAGCCACGTTTAAGCTGTTAACAGAGCTTCGAGTTTGGTCGTGGAAAAAGTTATTGCCGTTAAGTGCCAGTAACCTGCAAGGCCTTAGACAAGGCGACATGCTCAATCGGTTAGTGGCCGATATTGATACGCTGGATCATCTCTATTTACGTTTATTAGTGCCAATGGCAGCCTCATTACTGACCGTTGTTGCCCTTTATGCATTCTTGTCTTGGTTTGACGCATCACTGGCATTAAGCCTGTGTGCTTTGTTAATTGCTGCATGGCTGATTTTACCGCTCGTATTTTATCGCTTAGGTAGAAAACCGGGTGAAGCGGTGGTAGACAGTAAACGCCGTTTTCGAGTGTTGATCTTAGATGTTATCCAAGGTCAGGCAGAGCTGACATTATTTTCAGCAAATGATCGCTACCGCCAAAAGCTACGTGAAGCTGAGTTATCACTCTTTACCAGTCAAACCGCGATGGCGCATGTGACCGGTTTAAGCCAGGCATTATTGATCATGGTCAATGGCGCCGCAGTTGTGATGATGATGTATTTTGCAGGTCATGGCGTGGGTGACAGTGTGCCACCAGGCCCGCTAATGGCAATGATGGTATTTGCCACTATGGCCACCATTGAAATGATGATGCCAATCTCTGGAGCATTCCAGCATTTATCAGGTTGTGTGTTAGCGGCAAAACGTATTTCAGAAGTCACCGAGCAAACGCCTGATGTCGTATTTGGTCAAGAAACTCAGCTTGAGCGTACCGAGATTAACCTCAGCAATATTCACTTCGGTTATCAGGCTGACTCGCAGGTATTAACGGGGTTGAATTTAGATTTACCTCAGGGCAGTAAAGTCGCGCTATTAGGTGCAACAGGCTGTGGTAAATCGAGCTTATTAAGCTTAATCACCCGAGAATGGCAACCTCAGCAAGGTCAAATAACCCTAGGTGGCCGTGATATCAGTGAGTTTGATGAAGCGACATTACGTCGCTCAATGACCGTTGTTAGCCAACGTATTCATTTATTCGCTGGCACAGTACGTGACAATTTGGCCATTGCTTTGCCATACGTTGAAGGACAAAAAAGACGCGCCAATGACGAGCGCTTAACAGCAGTGTTAAAGCAAGTCGGATTAGAGGTGCTTCTTAGTTCAAAAACCACCACAGATCGCGGTGAAGATGTTGGTCTAGACAGCTGGATAGGTGAAGGCGGACGTCAGCTATCAGGTGGCGAGCAGCGCCGAATCGGTGTTGCCAGAGCCTTATTACGTGATGCGCCAATCTTGTTATTAGATGAGCCAACGGAAGGATTAGATAAGCGCACAGAACGTGAAATCTTACGTTTATTATTTACCTTAGCAAAAGGTAAAACCATGTTAATGATAAGCCATCGTTTAACCGCCATGGCCGAAATGGATTGTATTCATATGATTCATAACGGACAAATCACTGACAGTGGCAACCATCAACAGCTAATGGCTGACAGTGCAGATTACCAAAGTCTGTACAAGCATTTAGGTAAAGAAGTTTAATCGAACGGTTATCGCTAGAGAGGACTGTTATCGTTTGAAAGGAATTGGAAAACACTTTTGAAACGATAATGGCAACAAAAAAACGCTAATCGACTTGGAATTAAACCAAGCGATTAGCGTTTTCAGTTTTAGCTCAAGTTGAGGTGGTTGTGTTCAAAAAGGCAAATTAGACAATAGTTTAACTTCAATATCACTGCCCGCAGCATAAGGAATCTTTGAATAAATTATTGTATGATTATCATAACTACTTAAATGCTCATAATCAAAAAGTTTGCCCATTAAACTGATGTCAGTTGTTATAACAAAATTATTCGTTTTTTCGCGTGAAACATCGTAAAAATACTCATACATAGAACCATGCATTATCTGGCTTCCTTTGATGACAAATAATTCTTTAACAATTGAAGGGTTATTATTTTCATCTAAAGCCAATAATTGAGGTAAAAAGAAAGTAGACTTACTCGGACCTAAATTAGGGTGCACAATAATAGAAATAAACTTCTCAGAAGTTTTTACTTTATAGCCACTGATATACATTTTACCATCGTGGTTATTAATGCATTGGCTATCTTTACTTCCTATTTCGTCTTTTAGGGTAGAATCCACATTAATATTTTTATAACTTACCTGAGAAAAATCATTTATACAGTTTGTCGTTTTACTTAAATTACTTTGGTAATCGGTAATCGTACAACCAGATAAAATTACGCAAAAATAAATTAATATTGGTAGTTTCAACGATAGACTCCTTTGAATTACAATTAATTAGTTGGATTAGAGTAAACTTTACAAGGGAGTTTGATGGCACATGTTATTAAATGGCTTTTTCTTCCGTAAATGGTGTACTCGATGATTGTTTCGAGGCTACCCAACTCTGTCCTTAAGTGGATTTACTTTAATACAAAGCATGCAATTAATTCAATGTTTTTACTCAGATTTTTATTGGCTAGGTCATCTTGGAGTAGCTCAAAGTCGTGGCGCTTCGCCCACCCCAGACTAAAAGGGAGTGAACTGCGACTCCCTCTTAGAACACCCCGCAGCTCCGGCGAAATTTAAACAGCAAAATTTCCAACGGAGAATTATCCAGCTTTAGCCTTTGTTTGTAGGCTGCTTCAGTAAGCTACAAAAATCACTAACGCTTACGATGGGGCGTCCCTTCCCCTCGAAAGCTAGCCAGACATCCATGTCTGGACTCACGCGATTTTTTTGCTTACCTCAATTCAAATTGAACATTCAAAAAAGATCAAAGCATAATAAATACAAACAATTTCCTAAAAATTATAAACAACAAGCGAACTTGCAGGCTCAATGTTCCCCATTGAAATTGCTGAAATGCGTTGAAGAAAATAGCGTAAGCCTGACAGGACGTCAGGCTAGCTTTAGTTGGCCATGGATGGCCTTTCTAAAGCGTTAGCTATTTTCGAATAAGCGTGAGGCTTGCTCGCTGTTAAGAGCAATTTCGTAGGGGCGGCAAGGGATGTCGAGAAGGGAAATGCTGTTGTTTCCCTTTCGTCTGGGGTGGGCGAAGCGCCACGACGTTTATTTTTTCAAATGATAACTAAAAGTTAGGACAAACCTCAGTTAACCAGTCGATGCATATCTTTGTTATCAATAATCCTAACTATTACATTATCGAGCTTATTGTCGTTAACGAACTCTTTATCCTGTATTGCAACAGCTAACATATTGTCTGCCACAAGCTTGCCAGTAATGGGTTTGTACTTGGCTAAAGGGAGGAGGCTTAACTTCTTCTGCACTTGGCCTTTTACTCGATTGTAAAACACAGTCGATTTCTCATTGGCATCTAAGGCAGTGACCACAAATAATTTCACCCCAGTCTGGCTTTGATACTCAATCGCGAGCTTGGTAAAGTCGATGACAGAAAATAATCATGGGTGTCTTAATTATTTACCATAACAACCTAAAATTGCATCACTGGTGTCAGCATTATAGATCTCGATGAAGTCTTCACTTTTATCACACTCCTCACCAGTCAAACAAATCTACTAAATTAGGTCAAAGTAACCAAATTAAGCTAAACACTTTTATTTACCCAGGCATCACAGCCAAATACACTGTTACATTATTAGCTATTGAACTCAGCCTTAACCTCTGCATAATGCATGGTTAAATATACTTTATCAATGAGTTACCTAAGTGTTAATGTGGATATCGCCAGTTAGATCAGACGCGCGACACCTTTGCTGTTTTTACATCGTTTTTGCACTAAGCATTTTTTTAGCACCAACCATAGTTTTCGCTGATGCAAACTTCGACAGACAGACTCAGCAAATAGATGAAAAAATTACCGTGTTTGGTAAAACATTACCCTATTACGCCACTAAACAACCAAGGGCGTACAGTTACCTTGATCAACCCCAGCTCAATCTGATTGCAGCACCGTTAACACTGAGCGAGTATCTCAACTCGCTGCCAAGTGTCTACCTGCAAGCCAGTCAAAACTTCTCTCAAGATGAGCGTATTTCAATTCGTGGCTTTGGGGCGCAATCAAGTTTTGGTATTCGTGGCATTCAGATTTTGGTCGACGATGTACCGCACACTCTACCTGACGGTCAAAGTCAGTTAGACGGTCTCGAGTTACAGAACCTAGCCAGTATCGAAGTGTTACGCGGCCCGGCGTCTGCGCTTTATGGTAACAGCGCTGGTGGTGTGATTAAGATAAATACCCAAGTCCCAGATGACGACAAACTAGCACTTAAACTCACTAAAGGCTCGTTTGATACCGAGCAAGCGTATTTATACGCCAATAAACATTATGACACCGTCAATTTTGGCGTTAGCCTTAGCCATACCCAGAAACAGGGTTATCGTGATCACAGTGAATATGAAAAAAGTGCCATTAATGGCCATCTAGATTGGCAAGTATTACCGCAATGGTTATTGCGCGTTAACAGCCAATATATTGATAGTCCAATCGCTGAGGATGCCGGCGGTTTAACTCGCGAGCAAGCTGATAGTGAGCCGACAGCAGCCCGCGATCGCAATGTCAGTTTTCAAGCCGGTGAAGAAGTAAAACAACAAAAACATACCTTGGCCAGTCGCTATCAATTTGATGATAGCAGCCAGCTTAACGCGCAGTTTTATTACTTCGATAAAGATTTTAATAACCGCCTACCGTTTAGCGCAGGCGGCCAAGTTGAACTGGCTAGGCAGTTTTACGGCACCAATGTGCAATACGCCACACACAACTGGTTAACCCATTATCAAACTCAAGTGCTGCTAGGTGCCAACCTGCAATACCAAGATGATAAACGCCGCCGCTATGACAACCTAGATGGCGGCATTCGCGGTGACTTGGCACTATCGCAACAGGAGTTGATTGACTCAAGTGCACTGTACGCCCAATTATCAGCCCAGCCCAGTGACAAATGGCTTATCGATTTAGGCTTACGCTATGAGCACAACCGCGTTGAGGTAAAAGATCAATACTTAGTAGATGGCGACCAGTCAGGTGAGCGTAACTGGGACAACAGCAGTGCCAATCTTGGCAGCAGTTATCAGCTCACAGACGATAACCTACTGTACGCAACGATTAGCCAATCGTTTCAAATCCCCACCACTACGGAGCTAGCCAATCCGAACAAGGACGATATCACAGCTAATGGTGGATTTGGTGGCGGCTTTAACCCAGATTTAGACGTAGAGACGGCAATAAACTATGAAATCGGCTTAAGGGGCGAGTTAACGGCTGCACACAGTTATGATTTGGCGCTGTTTTATATCGACATTAGCGATGCTATCAGCCCTTACTTTAAAGACGATAGCCTGGATGAAATCACTTACTATCGCAATGCGGGGGCGGCCGCACGTCAAGGGATTGAGGTGAGCAGTCAGCATCAATTCGGCAGTCATTTTTCATGGAAAAACCAATATAGTTACTCAGACTTTAGTTACGATAGCTATACCACCCCACAAGGTGACTACAGTGGAAAAATTCAGCCAGGTACCCCACGCCACAAAGGTGCCAGCCAGTTGCTGTATCAAAATGATAACGACCTTTCAATCAATCTGGAACTACTCTATGTTGGAGACAGGTACACCAACAATAGTAATACCGAGACGGCTGATAGCTATTGGCTGACCAATGCGGGAGTCAGCCAAGTACTTGATTTTGAACCGCTGGCAATGTCGTTATCACTAACGGTCAATAACCTATTTAATCAATATTATGACGACAATATAAGAATTAATGCCTTTGGTGGGCGCTACTATGAGCCCGGCCCTGAAAGGCTATTTATGTTTACCCTTGCAGCCACACTATAACGATAATTGAGGATACACAATCATGTTTAAAGTACTTATTAGTGCTTGTGCCTATTTGGCCTTAAGCCTGCCGGTACTCGCCGCCCCCTATGAACTTGAACCGATTAACGAGCAGATCACCATTCCGTGGGGTATCACTCAATTACCAGACAATGCCTTATTGGTCACGGACCGCCAAGGTCAGCTTCATCACATCGATGCAAGCGGAAAGTCGACCTCGGTAAGCGGTTTACCTAATATTGTCGCCGAGCGTCAAGGTGGCTTGCTTGATGTGGTATTGCACCCACAATATGAAAAAACACCGTGGATCTATATCAGCTATAGTGCAGGCACTGAAGATGCTTCTAATACCGCTATATTGCGCGCTAAACTGGATAAGCAAGGCGATAACATGGCATTGACTCACAGCCAAATCCTCTACATGGCTGATGCCTATGCCAGTAAATCAGTACATTTTGGTAGCCGCATTGCGTTTGATACCCAAGGGCTGCTGTATTTTTCTATTGGCGATCGCGGTATGCGCGATGTTAATCCACAAGATATCAGCCGCGATTCAGGTAAAATTTACCGCCTTAATGATGACGGCAGCGTGCCGAAAGACAACCCTTTTGTTGATAAAGAAGGCGCAAAATCCGCCATCTATAGCTACGGCCACCGTAACCCACAAGGTATGGCGTTAAACCCACATACATCGGCAATATGGGCCCACGAACACGGCCCTAAAGGTGGTGACGAGCTTAATATTATTGAAAAAGGCGCCAACTATGGTTGGCCAGTGATCAGCTATGGGGTGAATTACAGTGGCACCAGCTTTACTGATTTGACCGAAAAAGCCGGTATGCAGCAACCCATCACCTACTGGGTGCCGTCTATTGCACCTTCAGCTATGGTGTTTGTCACAAGTGAGCGTTACCCAGAACTGGCTAAACAGCTATTAATGGGTTCATTAAAGTTTGCCAAACTCATTAGTGTTAGCCTTGATGGTGATAAAGTCACCGGCCAACAAGATCTATTGGAAAATCTTGGTCGAGTGCGCAGCTTACATCAGGGCCAAGATGGCTATTTGTATATCGGCATTGATGGTCGAGGGGTGTTTAAAATCAACCCGCTTAAAGACAGTGACAAAAGTGAGTAACCATCAACAGCTAATGGCTGAAAGTGTTGATTACCAAAGATTATATAAGCATTTAGGTAAAGAAACTTAATCGAACGGCTATCGCTAGAAAAGGGTTGGAAAACACTTTTGAAACGATAATGGCAACTAAAAAACGCTAATCGACTTGAGATTAAACCAAGCGATTAGCGTTTTTGTTTAAGCTTTAAATTTAGGTGGCAGCGAGATTTAAAATAATTATAGGTGTCTTAATTATTTCTACGTTCGCCCAACTTCATGCTTTTCACTACGTGATAACTCAGCATCCAAGTCATCCCAGTTAGCTTTTGAAGTAACAAAGTTATGAGAAATAGGCCGTTCTGATATATCGGTATCCAAGATACCTAAACGAAGGCGAAACCTTTTCGGAGATTGAGAATTGGAACTATAGATTGGACTTCCGCAAGTTTTACAAAAATACTTACGTTTGCCTTCACTGCTCTCATAGAAATTAAGAGTATTATCGTTATCAATTAACTTTAAGTCTTCAGCGTCAATGAAACCATTGGTGGCATAAGCACTTCCGCTAGCCTTACGGCACAAAGAACAGTGGCAATGAATAATATCGGTAACTCCACCATTCAATGACAACTGGATTGAGCCACACAAACAACTTCCTTTATACATTTACACTCCTTAGCTAAAGCTTTGCCTATTCGCCTATTTGGTTGTTATTTTCCATTTACTCACCTGGTCCTAGGCCACTATCTTGAGGGCCAGAACCAAACTCTCTATGTTGTTTAGCCTCTTGCTCTAATGAACGATTGAATAACCATAATCCGAACGCCGCTAAAAACGGAATTAGTCACACGATTAATATTTGCGCTTTTTTTTGGAATTTATTAAGACCTTCAACTTTGGATATATAAATAGAAACCGCAATATTTATCACTAATGCAGCAATAAGAATATAATGCCAAACTTCAAATTGCATAGGTGCCTCCATGGCATATAACGCCACCTACAGCGGCAGATTTGTTGTTGCTGTTTTTGTGTAATAATGGAGAAGCCATGCACAAAACCAGCGAAGGCAAGTCTGTCCAAGGGGCGTAGCTACTGATACTGCTTGGCCTTGTTAGATTTCTTTGGTCTCAACAACAAGCTCTTGATCTTTGTTATCTTTAACAAAGTTAACAAGCTCTTCCATTTTATCAACTGGGTCTAAAATACCCATTTGATTAAAAAACTCATGCCAAATATCCACTTCATCAATTTTTGTAATGAAGTTTTCAACTGAGCTTTGGCTTATTACCTGAGTGCACGGAATAAACTTATCAAAGCCATGTGAATTTAAATATACTAACTCTGAACCTGTGTTAGGATTGAAAAGCTTGTAACTACAAACTTTGTACTCTTTTTCACTAATACTATCAACATACTCAAGTTCACTCATATTAATATTAGGGGGATATTCATCATCATGATCTGTTGTCAAATGGACTTTATCTCCTCCACATTGTGTTAAGAAGTACTTAAAATTGTCTAATTGATAAGTAATTAGTCCTATTGAAGACAATGCATCATAGATCCAACCGAATGTACCTCCTTTACGATCACTATCTCGTACATAATCGAGCTTTATTTCTAAACTAGGAACAAGCCCAACATACCCATAACTTCCCATTGTGGGCCCTACTAGATTTATTCTTTCCGCGATACAACTCACAACCACACTCATTTTTTTCTCTCCTGTATGTAATCTAACGCCGCAATAAGCGGACTAAAATAGTGGGTTATAATGTAGAACGACGCGAAGCGTAACTCACTGTTTTAGTTGTATTTAATTGCCTTGTTAGCATTTGCATTTAATGAACAGATTTGGGACATCGTCAAATCCCCAGATGATAGAACCGAAAATATATTAGTTAGGTCAGGGTAAACTTTACGAGGGAGTTGTCTGCACATCTTATTAAGTGGCTTTTTCTTCCCTAAATGGTGTACTCGATGATTGTATTCGAGGCTACCCAACTCAGTCCTTAAGTGGATTTACCTTAATACAAACCATGTTCTTAATTCAATGTTTTACTTAGTTTTTATTGGCTAGTTAATTTTGAATCATCTCTTCAATCTAATCCATTGCCTGCCGCAGGCTTTTGTGCAGATACAACAGCGAGACGCTGCAAGTACATCCATGTAAGCTCTGCCAAAACATTCATGTTTTGGAAGCTCGCTGCTGCATCTACACTGGGATTATTGTCTCTTCGATTTGACCGTGTTCGTGACAATTTAAAGAGCTGAAAGCTCAAGTTGTATAGGTGTTTTGATATTCTAAGAATGCACAATTTGAATTGAGGTCATCGAGAAAAGGCAGTGAGCTTGGCATGGATGCCAAGCTAGCTTTCGTTAGGCCATGGACGGCCTATCGGAAGCGTTAGGGCTTTTCGACAATGACCGAAGACGGCAAAAATGAAGTTTAAAGCTGGATCATTCTCCGTTGGAAATTTTGCTGTTTAAATTTCGCCGGAGCTGCGGGGTGTTCTAAGAGGGAGTCGCAGTTCACTCCCTTTTAGTCTGGTGTGGGCGAAGCGCCACGACGTTGATTTAGACCTTGATTTAGACGTTTATTTAGACCTTGATTTAGATATTTTTAAAAATTTGAAACAAAATTTGAAACAAACCTCAATTAACCAATCGATGCATCTGTTTATTATCAATAATCCTAACCATTACATTATCGAGCTTACGGTCGTTATCTAAATCAGCATCAGTTACTAACTCATAGTCTTGTATAGCAACAGCCAGCATATTGTCAGCCACAAGCTTGCCGGCAATGGGTTTGTACTTGGCTAAAGGGCCGATAAATATCCCTGAGGCAATAGCAAAAAACTTCTGGCCTATATCTTCTAAGGTTCGCTGACTGGCTCGCTCTCCTAATAATAAGCTTGGCTGAAATATGTAGAGTTTGGATAAGGGGAGGAGGCTTAAATCCTTCTGCACTTGGCCTTTTACTCGATTGTAAAACACAGTCGATTTCTCATTGGCATCTAAGGCTGTTACCACAAATAATTTCACCCCAGTTTGGCTTTGATACTCAATCGCAAGCTTGGCAAAGTCGATGACGGCGGTGTGGTCAACCTTGATAAAATTTTCCTGACTACCTGCCTGTTTAATGGTGGTGCCAAGACAGCAAAAAGCGTGGTCAATACTGACAGGTAAGTTTAACTCGGTAAGCTGCTGTAACTGAGTTTCGACAAAGATAAGCTTTTCAATTCCTGCTGTTTCTGCCGCAAGTTCAGGCGCTCTTCTACCTATGGCCAACACGGTTTGATAGCGAGCATCTGCCAATAAATTTAACAATAAGTAATGGCCGATTAAGCCGGTTGCGCCAATGATAGCAGCATTCATAATTAGCCTTGGTGATCTGGTTTACAGTGTCGTTAGAATACTTTAACAGCTTTTTGCTTGTTAATTGGGTGTAGATGCCGCACTATTTTATCCACTTTTTTATTCATTTAATATCTTAAGAATAAAGGCTATAACCAAGGAGAATGTGATGGGATTTTTTGATGCAATATTAGGTAACTCTTCAGAAATGGATTTAGGTGAGTTACAGCAAGAGCTGTCACCAATTCTAGCCGACAATGAATCAGTACAAATGGGTTATAAACTGATCCGCGATATGTTTGTCTTTACTGATAAGCGTTTAATCTTGATTGATAAGCAGGGCATGACAGGAAAAAAGGTGAGTTATCATTCAATTGCTTATAAATCGATGACCCATTTTATTGTTGAAACTGCAGGTACTTTCGATATGGATGCTGAGCTTAAAATATTTATCTCAGGGACAGAACAACCTATTGTTAAAGAGTTAAAGAAAGGCACTGATGTGATTGGTATTCAAAAAGCGATTGCTAACTTTTCACTATAACTTATGAATTAACTTATGCAGTAACTCATGCTGTAATTCTTGCTTTGACTAACGGCTGTTTTCATTAACCGTCGTTTGGTTAAATTGACTGTTTTACCCGCTATTTGTATTGGAACGCACCATAGATGACAACAGAAAATCAGCCACAATCACCATTGAATGATGCGCCTAAATCGGTGCAACTTGCGGTCGATTTAATTCAATTGCTTGAAGAAAATAATATCGATACGCAAACCGCGATCGAAGCGCTACAAATCACATTAAATGACTTTAAAAGAAAGCAGCAACAGGGCGTGTAAATTAGCCTGTATTGCTGCTTTATCTGTTACTCACTTAAGACGATTAAATCGTGAATTTAGCAATGTTTGTATCAACTTGCTCTGACAGTAATTTCACATTTTCACTTTCATGGCTGGTTTGCTCACTTGCTTGACCTGTTTCCAGTGAAATATTACTGATATTGACCATGGCGCGAGCTACTTCATCAGAAACCGCTGATTGCTCAGTCGTTGCCGAAGAGATTTGTTCAGTCATTTGGTTAATGTTGTCCACATGCTGTACCACTAATTTTAAGTTTTGGTCTGTTCTAGCCGCTGCCTCTATGGTTTGATCAGTGGCTTCTTTACCTGCATTCATGCTGCTGGCTGCACTTTGAGCTAAGTGTTGTAGGGTCTCAATGATTTTGCTGATTTCCACAGTCGAGTTTTGAGTACTATGGGCTAAGCTTCTCACTTCATCAGCAACCACTGCAAAACCACGACCAGCTTCACCAGCTCGAGCGGCTTCTATCGCCGCGTTTAAGGCGAGTAAATTGGTTTGATCTGAAATGCTGGTAATCACATTGAGGACCTGTGCAATTTCTGCGGATCCCTGCTTAAGCTCATCGACAACCGCGCTGGCTTCATCAATTCTATGGGAGGTGTTATTTATTAATGTGATGGTATCTGTAACCATATCGCTGGCACCATTAATCATATCGCTGGCTTCTGCAGTGGCACTTGCAGCGTTAAGGGTATTGCCTTCAACCTCTTTGATTGTCGCAGACATTTGCTCAATGGCACTGACTACGGTTTGAATTTCACCCGTTTGTTCTGAAACACTGCGATTGGTTTGTGCAGCAATCACTGATAGCCCTTCAGATGCACTCGACAGAGTTTTGGATGAGACATTTAAGCTATCGAGTAGCAGATGAAACTGGCTTAACATTGCATTGATTGATCTACTTAGCTGACCCAACTCATCATGATCATTGTCGACCACAATACGTTGTGTCATATCACCAGCTTCAGCTTTTAGCATCACCACCTGTATGTGATTAATCGGTCCCGTAATCGCTTTAATAATGAAAAAAGAAATACTCAGCAAAATAACCAAAATGACACCGATAACTAACACCATAGTCATCATTGCTTTGTGGGCAGTTTCATTAATATCACTGATATAAATACCCGTTCCCACCACTAAATCCCATGGCTGAAACATTAATGAATAAGATAACTTGGGTTCAGGCTTACCATTGGCAACGCGTTTAAAGTCATATTCAACAAAGCCGCGATTATCACGATTTCGGGTGCCATCCAAAATCTCTTGATACAGATATCCGCCATCATTGTCTTGGACATGGGCGATATTAACCGCTACTTTTGCGCCTTTTTGGGATGCGCGAAGGATCATGTCGGAAGTGAATGCGAAGAAATAACCGTTATGACCATAACTGAGGTTTTGTAGGGTAAGGTAAAAGTCTTGCTTTGCCTCATCAACTGCAAGCTCCCCGTTTTGCACTTTTTGATAAACCGATTTAAGAAGACTTTCTACCGATTCGACTTGTACTTGTAGTTGGACCTTTTTGGCTTCGAGCATTTTCTGCTCGACTAAATCGATACCTTTATATCCAACAGCTATAATGGCGAATAATGAAATGAAGACGAAGAAACTGATCTTATGCTTGATGGTAAAATTCATGTAAACCTTTAATTTTTATTATCGTGTTTTATTTGAATCTGCTTAACGGTTCTGTACTTGGTAACTTCCATATTAAATAATGTGTTATTTTTTGCGTTTCAAATAATAAAGTTAGTTATGATTGCGTTACTGGCGTAAGTTTTTTATTTGCCAACTTAAGTAAAAGGGTTGCTGATTATGCCCAAGAGGTTGCAGCATTAAAATTAAAATGATCGCTAGCTAAGGAGTTCGAACCATTGTGCTGGTCGGATGTGTATTGAGAGCATTTTTGACTTTTAATAGTTGAGTTTTCAGTTGTAAATATACAATGTAAGGTGGTGGTTTATGCATCACAGGCCGCAGTCTGCTTGCTTTGTAGCCATATGGTTAAGCCTTTACACTCTATAGAACTTTAGCGGCTACTTGCTCATGGAGCATATAACGATTGTTAACGGACGATAAATTGATAACTCGATAATTAGAACAAGACTCTAACCGTGCGAACTAAAATAATAAGGACTAGATATGACCGAAGCTCACCTGCCATTAACTGACTTTATCGAATATTCTCAAGCTGAGATGCTAGAACGTGCCAAGCAAAATTATCAGGATGTCAAAAGACGTCATTCTATTCGTAAATTTTCAGAGCGTGCTGTACCGCAAGAAATTATCGAGCAATGTATTTTGGCCGCTGGCACTGCGCCCAATGGGGCTAACCATCAACCTTGGCATTTTGTCGCGATAAGCGATGCTGATGTAAAAGCTCAGATCCGTGAGCAAGCAGAAGCCATTGAACAAGCTTTTTATGCGGGGCGTGGTGGTGAAGAATGGTTAGATAATTTAAAACCATTGGGCACCAATGCTGAAAAACCTTACCTTGAAAAAGCCCCTTGGTTGATTGCTGTTTTTACTAAAAAGCGCAGCGAAGATAATGGTGAGCAAAAGCAGAATTATTATGTTCATGAGTCAGTGGGAATTGCGACAGGTTTTTTACTGCAAGCGCTGCATAACGCAGGCCTAGGTACACTTACCCATACACCTAAACCTATGTCTTTTTTAAGCAAGGTTTGTGGCCGTGATAGTGATAACGAACGCCCATACATGCTGATTATTGCGGGTTACCCTGATGAGGCCGCCACAGTGCCTGAACATGCATTACAGAAGAAATCGTTAGCAGAAATCAGTGATTTTATTTAACTGGCAGCGTTAGTGTTAACACACTGAATATTAGCAAGTGAGGTAGCAATGGGCTTTCAACGAATGATGGCTTTGCATGTTCATGATGAACTTGAATATCAGGCTTATCGCGATGCCATGCTGCCAATCTTGCACTTTTACGGTGGTGACTTTGGTTATGATTTTGCAGTATCTGAGGTACTAAAGTCTAAAACCAATTCTCAGATTAATCGAGTGTTCACCATTGATTTTCCTTCAGAAGAGGTGATGAATGCGTTTTTTAGTGATGAGTCCTATTTGTCTGTAAAACAACGCCACTTTAATGCTTCTGTGACAAGTTCGACGGTTATTGGCTTACATGAAACTGATTAATAACAATTGAGCGCCAAGAGCTTGTTGTAAAAGCTTCTTATAAAAGCTTCTTATAAAAGCTTCTTATAAAAGCTTCATCTTATAAAACGCTGGCTGAAAGTTATCGTTTTAATCAGTGGCTGTATTTTCTTACCTATCTTATGTCCTCAATAATCATTTGCCTCATTATTAACTTTCATTAATGTACTGTTTTAAAAACCTAATTTAAGGTCTAGTTAAGGCTTTTTATGGCTGTTTGTTGCTATAGTCCACATATGGAATAACGGCTATTCCATATGTAATGTTTATTTGAATTATGATGTTGTCTGAGCGACTTATCTTGCTTCAAAAGGTCGTTGTTGTAATCAATTTTAAAAAGCATTAGCTGTATGAGGAAGGGCCAAGCATTAATGGAAAATTTATATCATAGCTTAGGGATTAATCAAGATGCTGATCATGATGCGATAACTGATGCGTATGAAAGCTTGTATCTTTTTTATCACTCAGCTGAGTATCAAAGTAAATTCGCAGATATTGATATAAAACTTGCCAATATTGCCGTTTCTTATGAGATTTTAAAATGTGCTACAAAGCGTAAATCCTATGACGACATGTGGCAACTTTATCTGGCAGAGAAATCTTTAGCGGCCTTAGTCGATATTCCTGATATGAGTTATGAATTTGAAGTAGATTCAGTGGTGATGGAACACTGGAGGGAAGTGACAAACAAATACCCTCAGTTGAATGAGTTATACGAGAGTTTAGCTTGTCTATCGACCGTTCTGGCATATTCTTTCAAAGCGTACATTTTAGATAGTCAGCGCTATGAAGAAAGTGAACGTTTAGCCTACATTATGTGTGCCCAATACATACAAAAATTTTTTGGTGAAGACCAAAATATTAAACCGTTAGCAGAAGGGTTATTAGCAGCGACTTCGCCATCGGATTCAGTGACTACTGATGAGTTGTTTGATGCACAAGGCATCGAAGTTAATTTTCAAACGGTTGCGAATACGGAAACTGAAATTATTCTTTTATCTGAGCCTGTAACTCAAATGTCAGCCCAATCAAAAGCTGAGTTGAAAAAGCTAGCCAGAACCAAAGCTAAAAAGAAGCTTAAAGCGAGATTAATGGCCAAATCTAAAGGTATGACTAAGCCAACATCTACAGCCGAGCATTTAGCTAAAAAACAAACTCAAGCCCAAACTCAAGTGCTATCCATTATTACACCAAAAATAGCTGCGCCTTTTGAAGCTAATCAGCCACAGTTAACCGAAGAAAGCGATCCTAAAAATGAGCAAGAGTTAGGAATGAGCGCGAATAAAAATAGCCATTTTGATACGACACAAAGCCATATGGAACGCTTGCTTGCAAGTGAATCTCGTCAGCTTCGCCATTCCACTAAAAAGGCGACAGCAAAAGGGAGTTTGATTTTGTTTGGTTTGTTCTTAGTTTCAAGCCTTGCCGCCTAAAACCTCAAGCCTTGCCGCCTAAAACCTCAAGCCTTGTGGCCTAAAACATCAAGTATTACGGCCTAAAACCTCTAGCATTTTCGACTGACATATCAAGATTTCTGCCGGAAATACCCAGGCGTTAGCAATGCTTTATTTCCAACCTTGGCGCCAAAGCTGAGTGTCTTTTAGGTTACGCCAATTAATAGTAAATTCTTCAGCATTCATTTCTGCACGAATAATACATTCTAGTACGTTTCCATCTTCATCATAAGTCACTTTTATCACTGAAAAGTGCTTCAATTTATTGGTGACATGCACTTTAGTCCACTTACTGTGTAACAGCTTTTTAGGGTGTAATGGATTCATTGTTTTCTCATCAGTAGGAAAAAGGCAAAGGGTTGCTGACTGAGTTGAAAGATACGTTGCAGCTTATGGCTTGGTTCACCTGAAGGTGGTTTTACCTGAGAAAGCGTGCCAGGTATGCCAATAACTAAAGCTAAAACTAAAGCTATAACTAAAATCGTAATAGGGCGAGTTTAGCGTTGATTATTCGCTTCTAATGCTGTTTGTAGCTCTTTTAAATCACTGACAATAAAGTCCGCTTGGTCTTGGTATTCTGCGTGTTGGTTGTGATTGATAAACACTGATTGCATCCCCGCATTTTTCGCCGCTTGGATATCATATAAATAATCGCCTACATAGATAAGCTGACTGACAGGAATATCCCACTGTTTGGCAATGGCAAGTAACGCATCTGGTGCGGGTTTAGCAGGGTAACATTCACGGGTTAACACTAATTCCATGGCAATGTTATTTTGCGACAGTTTAGTTGCTGTTGCGGTTTTACTATTTCGGGTCACGATGGCTGTAGGCAGTGACAGTTGTTGCAAACTGGCCAATAACGCATGCATATGAGGCAGCGCCTTGGCATTCATTGCATCAAGAGCTTCGTGCTCAATAATGATTTGATGGGCTTGTTGCTGAGCATCTATTGATGGCATGTCTTCGATAAAGTCGAGAACGTCAGTATCAAATGGGCAGTTTAACTGTTGCTTAATTTTACCAAAGTCTAATTCTGACTCAACTAAAGTGCCGTCTAGGTCGAATATTACGCCTTTAATATGGGTCATTGTTTTCATTTGGGGGCCAGTTGTCTTGCCGTGATAGGGTAAAGATTATCTGATATTTAATCAGTAAACGTCATAGTATCGAGCATCAGAGAAAAGTCTCCCTGTTGTTTATTGGCAATCAGTAGGCCGACTCGGTCGATATCTTCAAATAGTAATTCAGGTGCGTTGACGTTTCTACCACGAAATTGCGAATTAAAATCATCAGCTGTAAACCTGTGTTCAGTGCGCTGACCTGCAATGGTATCAAAGTGAGCCACATAAGCTTCACCAAAGGAAAGTTTCGGTGTCTTTAAACGTAATTGGTAGCGTTTTCCGTCACCGATTACAGTTAATTTTACGGCGTTGGTTCGCGGAATTATCGCGAGTAAACGATACTCCATTGATGCAAAACCACCATTGTTGGCAAGTGAAACATTGCCGCTAAAAACGGGCTTGTCTTGGCGTTTATCGCGGTTAATTTCACTTGATGAGATGCCGCCCATTACCGTGTCATTACTGATTTTGGCTGCTTGAAGTTGCTGTTGGGAGTTAAATTGTATTTCCATAGCACTCACTGAAGGTTGAAAAAATACGATGGAGCTTATAAAAAGACTGCATAAACACAGGTTTTTCAATAGTACGCCTATTACTACTGAAGTATACCGCTGTAATAACTGATGCATATTGGCGAGTGAATTTTTCATCATTTATTTTCCTCATAAAAAAGCGACTTATCTCGGGTGGAGGATAAGCCGCAAAAGGGTCGGACGGAGATAATCGTTTACGAGTGAATGGCCTTGATTATTCTTCGGCGACAAAATCGTCCATTAAGATAACCGAGAACATTGAAGTGTCATTTTCTGCATCTACTGCTGCAACACTGTATAAACCGTTGCCTGAAAGTGATACAGCTAGCGGGCCAATCGCTACTGTTTTAGTGCCTGTGACAGTTACGCTGACGGTGTAATCACCCGGTGCGATACTCAAGCTGCCTGATGCCGCTTTGAATGGGACATCAGTGAGAGCAGGTGTTGCATCACTGATATCAGCAGTCGGGGTTAAATACACGTCGACGTTGCCTGCAGAGTAAGATGCATGAATGACATTCAGGCGCGCTTCAGTCGCAATGCGGCGTGTATGTTCAGCAAAAGCCCAAGGTGCAATGTCGTTGTCAGTGAGAGAGCCGACGGCGAGTACTGAGTAGCTGCTTCCTAGCATTAAATCGAGTTCGGCGTCGGTAATAACTTCTACTGAATTGTCGGCATCAGCCGCAACGGTTACTGTGTGCATGCCTTCTGGGATATTGACGTAGCCTGCAAGGTTACCGAATGAAAGCATATCAATGGCCGGCGTTGAGCTGCCATCTAAAAATACATCGACAGCTGGGGCATCGGCAACGGCATGTACTACACGGATATCACTGCCACTGCTAACATCGTTCAGTAGTACTTGACCTTCAGGAAGCGCAACTAATAAAGCAACAGGAGAGTTACCAGACCATTCATTTGGAATTGCTGAAATTAAATAATCCATTCCATCGGCTAGGTTAACTGTGCCTGAATCGAATACGACATTCTTGTCACCGGATGCTGTAATTCTAATCTGGTAATCAGCAGTTGGTACGGTGAGTTGGTCACTATTATCCATATAGTTTGCTGATAATGTCGGCTCCATCATTGAGATGTCGGCCATTGGCGCTGTGACATAAATATCAACCAGTCCTACTGCTGGAGTGGCATGTAAAACTTGGACTCGGGCATTGCCGCTATCAATGGCACTTTCTTCATTAGCAATGAGCTTTAGCATTAACGTTTCATCACTGACATTACCTAATGCGACGGCTGTATACTCCATGTCTTCTGCTGTTGCTAGCTCAGCTTCAAGTACTGTTAATGTGCTGCCATCAGCAAGTATCGCATCGACATTGATGGCATAAGTTGCTGTCGGTACTTCGAGTAAACCGCTAGACATAGCGTAATCGACATCAGACAGTAAAGCTGCACCATCAGCAGTAACATTGACCATTGGCGCGTCGCTGCCAGCATGAATAACGCGTACTTCAGCATAAGTGACAACTGGCTTTTCGACCCCTGCATCAGTGACTGTGTCATCGTCATCATCTGAACAAGCAGTTAATCCAATCAGTGAAAAACATAGGGCAAGAGAGTAGATCCTTTTCATCGTTCTTTCCTCGAATTTGTTTCTGTAAACGAATTATAAAATTGACTTTTTGATTACTGATTTCAGGCGCTGATTTCGAGGGGTAATACGGCAGTTGCTAATTTAGGATCATTTTTCGATTAATGAATTTTCACAAAAAGTTGGTTCAAGATCATTTTGATATTGAGTGTAATTAACATCGACACTTAATCGATTTGGCTTTAATCTGTTGTCAGAATAGGGCTTTTAGGCAGTTTGCGGTGATTCAGACCAGCAGTAAAAAACAGCAAAATAAACAACAAAATTTTAAAGTGGTTTCGTTTAATTTATTTAATTTTATCGAGCCGCCAGCGGCTTATTATGACTTTGAAAATATCTATTCTCACCAGCAATGGCAGAAAAAATGTGCTTGGATTTGTGATT
The DNA here is from genome assembly GCF_030548905.1 of Shewanella sp. 2_MG-2023. Lineage (NCBI taxonomy): Bacteria > Pseudomonadati > Pseudomonadota > Gammaproteobacteria > Alteromonadales > Shewanellaceae > Shewanella > Shewanella sp. 2_MG-2023. The sequence continues at coordinate 75,945 of NZ_JAUOSO010000007.1, read as the reverse complement.
ATTTAACTGAGCATCAACCAGATATTATTGGTTTTCAAGAAGTCTTTAGTCCTGATGCATTAAAGGCATTAATTGCGCCTTTGGGTTATCAGTATTTTGCCGCTTTGGATGAGCCGAGTTTAATCAGCTATTATGTCTATCAAGACCCTGTAGTTGCTATTGCGTCGAAATATCCCATTACTGAATCTGCGTTAGTGACTCCCGATGAAACCTTGTTTCCGTTAATGGGAATTGCTAATGATTTTAGCTTTAGCCGCAAACCGCTACGGGTAAAAATTGCATTAGCTGATTTTGGCGAATGCGAATGTTATGTGGTGCATTTAAAGTCAAAGCGAAGTGGCATGGGCGTCGAACGATTAGCTGATTCTGGCATGACAGGCGGCGCTGATATTATGGCGAGGCAAGCATTAGGAAGCTGGGCTTCAAACATGCAGCGGGGTAGCGAGGCGGCATTATTGTTTAATGAAATCGCCAAGCAACGGAGTCAGACACAATTACCTGTGTTACTCATGGGCGACTTTAATGACACCTTGCAAAGCACTGCGTTAGAGGCCTTTCGTGCCAATGGGAAACGTGTTTTTAGAAACGATATTATTGATCCTGAACTTAAAAAAATGAATGACCAAACTCTGGCGGATGCGTTTGCGCAATTTAGCTTATTCGACAGTTATGATTTATTTAAAACCGGTCAAAAGCTCAATGCTACCTTGGCTCAAGATGAGTATGAATCAGGTCTACATGAAGAGGACTCTGATATTGCCGAAGATGTGCTGCCGCCTGTTGACCCTTTAAAGTATGCTCGCCAGTCAACTCACTATTTTGGTAATACAGGCTCGGTGTTGGATTACATATTAGCCTCATGTGAATTTGATGCATCACACCCAAGAAACCTGGCTGAAGTCAGTGATTATCAAACCCATGATCGACATCTTGTTAGGGCTGATTATGCAAGAGACAGTGATAGTACCGATCATGCTCCTGTGATGATGACATTTACATTGAGAAGTTAACCAAGCTATTTACTGTCATTACTTACTGTCATTACTTCCTGTTATTAATTGCTGGTTTAAAACAAAAAATGCCGCTTCATTTCATGAAGCGGCATTGGTGAACTCTACATTTTAAAATGTAGAGTTATCTTGCATATATGTGTGAACTAGTGAGTTAACATTTCGCTGATTTTGACACAGCGTTGCTCTTTTTGACGGGTTTCTAATAATGCTCTACGGGTCATTTTCGACAAGCCTGTTTCGGTATCTAACACTTGATTAATCGCGGCGATATTGGCATTGGTACATGCGGTTGGTATTAACCTACGATTATAAGCTCGCATAAATACAGGTCCCTTTTTATCGACTTCTGCAATATTGGCTAAACGCTGCTCTGCTGTCGCTGCACTTAATAACTTTTGCTCACTTGGGTATAGGTAATTCATCGCTACGCGCAGTTTTGAAAATGGCATGTCAGTGTCATTTTCAATGGTATGGAGCCACTGACGTTTTGATCTTGCTTGAGGTCGAATGACTTCAGCGGCTATTGCAGATTTCTGGCCTGAATCTGATAAGTCGCGATGTTTTTCTTCAATGGCAATAAGGCCACTTTGTGGATAATCATATTGATTGAGTTTGATAATGATTTTCCACCGTAAATCTTGGCTGATATTTAAGCCTGTAATCGTCGCGTTGCCTTCCAGTAGATCGGCGAAGTGATCCAATGCGTGCTGACTACTCGCTAAGCTAACATAGGCATCAAACCAGCGGCGCTGGAAGTCAGCATTGTCACGATGTTCCATTGCCATGCGTAAGCTCATTTGAGTCAGAGCCTTACCGACTTTAACTGCATACGCTTTATGATTCGGCGCCATGCTGTCGAGGTAATACTGAGCCTGTTTTAAGTTACCGATGACTTGACCTAAGATAGTGTAGTCTTGTTCAAGCGGTGCATTGACTAGTGCGACATTGATGTATTGTTTAAGAGAGGTTTTACCGTCACTGACACTGTCCCACATGCTTTGCCACAACATTGAACGAAGCAGTGGGTCACTGACCTTACTCAGCTGCTGTTTTGCGGTTTCAAATGAGCGTTCGTCAAGTTCGACTTTCACATATCCCCAATCTTCAAAGTTTGGGTAAACCAAGTTAGGGCAATGGCTACCGATAAGTTCAGGCACTTCGGTTCGCTCGCCTTTGTATGTGACCGCAACTTTGGGGCCTTGATGGATTGAGTAACGGGTTGCATCAAATAATGCAACTTGTACACGTTGTTCGCGTAATGTCGGTAATGCATCACTTGGCGCAGTTTGAATTAACGCAAATTCGCTGACTCTGTCATTGTCACAGCTGTACTCAGCTTTTAAGGTGTTTACACCTGCTTGATACAACCAGTCTTGAGTCCACTGGGATAAATCACGCCCACTGGCTTGAGATAAACTACCAATAAAATCATCGAGTGTGGCGTTTTGATAACTGTACTTGGTTAGATATTGCTGCACACCTAGTTGAAAGGTGTCTTCGCCTAATAAATGCCTGAGTTGTTTCAGGGTGGATGCACCTTTTGAGTAGGTGATGGCGTCAATATTATCAAACGCATTCATGCTGGTAGGTACAGGCACTTCGATAGGATGAGTGGTGACTAAGCTATCCTGACGATAAGCACTTTGTTTACCAGTCGCATAAAACGTTCGCCAAGCATGACTAAACTCCGTTGCTTCGCTGGTGGCTAAAGTGCCCATGAAGGATGCAAAGCTTTCGTTGAGCCATAAGCCATTCCACCATTTCATTGTGACTAAGTCACCAAACCATTGGTGCGCCATCTCGTGCATGATAACACCAGCTAAGCGCTGTCGCTGGGCTGCCGTCATCGTGTCTTTGTACATGAAACGGTTTTCAGCAAAAGTAATGGCGCCTGCATTTTCCATCGCGCCATATAAAAAATCAGGGACTAACAGTTGGTCGTATTTTTTAAATGGGTAGTCGATACCAAAATAATCATCAAAGAATGTTAGGCCTTGCTTGGTATAGGTGAACCAGTCTTCAGCGGTGACTTGTTCGGCAACCGATTGACGGGCAAATAAGCGCATTGGGTATTTGCCGCTGTTGTCTTCCCAAATATGATAAGGACCCGCATGCATCGAGAAGTTGTAAGGGCTAAGCTTAGGCGTGACTGGAAATGTCCATAGATTGCTATCAGCTTGCTCTTCAATGTTACTCTCGCGCATGGTGCTAATGACGCTCCAATCTTTAGGGGCGTTAACTGTGATTTGATAAGTGGCTTTTAAGTCGGGCTGATCAAATACGGCAAACATTTGCTGAGCGGCAGCTGGCTCGAAATGAGAGTACAAGTACACCTTGTCATCAACAGGATCGATAAAACGATGTAAGCCTTCGCCATTGGTGCTGTGTTCGCGGCTGTATTCGACTTCAATGGTATTTTTACCATTGCTGAGTAACTGCGAATTGATACTGATATAAGCATCGTTATAATTCGGGTAAATGCCTTTACCATTAATGGTGAGCTTGCTAATTGTGGCTTGATTCAAGTCAAGTGTCAGCGGCTCTTTATTGCTGCTAAGGTTGAAATCTACTTTAGTGATAGCACTAAAATGACTTTCGCCAGTAAGATTAAAACTCAGCTGATAATTCACTTCTGAGACGACATTAGAGCGAGCCATTGCTTGGGCTTCGCTGATATTGGCACTGCCATCACGTTCTGTTGCAATAATCTTAGGGGTGCTATTACAAGCAAATAAGCTTGCGCAAGCAAGCCCGACGATAGACGACTTAAACAGGTTCACAATTTCTTCCCTAAATATTTATTATTATTTTTTGGAACTAGCGTTTTATTCAATGACTATTGTTTACAGTTGTAAAAAAGCCGACTGGAAGTCGGCTAATTAAAGTTTATCAGAGGCTTATAAGCCTAAGAAAGACTTAGATTTAACTTTACGGATTTCTTTTTCATCAGACCATTCGATTAGGCCTGTTTCTAAGTCCATAAGACGCATGGTCATTTTGTAGTATACGTCTTTTGTGCTGCCATCTTGCTTGACGATGCTAGATAAGTTGCCGTACAGCATGTACTGGGCACCGACTTGACGACCGAATTTAATCGCAGTAGACGGGTCAACCATACCAGCATTGTTTTGGTAGTCTAGTTGCTTACGCACTGAGTCAACTTTAGTCATATCGATAAAGCGGAATTTACCTGAACGTAATAATTTATTGCTGATGGTATCAGTGACGGATTCTGTATCGATATGCTCAGAGGTTTTGTTTTTGATTTTATCAACAAAGATAATTGGGCGATCGTTCTGTGTCATGACGATGACAGGCGGGAACGTCAGCATGCTATCAACCATTTTTGCAGCAATGGCTTGTAAATCAGTTGAACCGAAGTTTTCATTAACGGTTTCTACTTCGGTTGCATCGCCATATTCAACCTTAGATTGACAAGCTGATAGCCCGATGACAGCGGCTAAAACAAAAATCAGTTTAAAATGTTTCATAGTAAGTTCCATGTTGGATATGACTTATAAGTAGTCGAGTTAAATAAATAGTTGAGTTAAATAATTATTGAATAAAAACGGGTTTGATTACCAGTCTCTATCACCCAAATTAATGTTGCCCGATTAGGTTGTACATCAATTTTGGCAGCAGGACTGTTGCCTAAACGGATTTGGTACTCGCCTGGTTCAATATATTGGCGGGCGATTTGTGCCTGTCTTGGTAATGTCAGCCAGCTACGTCTGTCAGCTTGCTCGGTCACTACATTAAAAATCTGCATTAAAATTGCTGCTGCATCGGCTTCGTTATTACGGCGCTTACTGCCACTTTCAACACTGCGAGTCATTTCAGACTTAGTATAGACCCGCGCAGCTTGGCGTACCAAGGCTGCAGGTAAATCTTCTTTTAGTGCGTTAATAGCTAAGGCATCAATATTGGCAATTGGTTCCGCTTTTAACACGGTTCCGAGACCTTGGATAGTCGAAGGTTGAATCACTTGGCGGTGTGGCTGATATGTAGCCAGTGACACTGTTTGCCAATTACCATCAATAGTAAACGGAACGGTTAAGCTTTGTTTTTCAGGCACGAAGCCTTTTTCGACCACCATCACCACTTGGCCTTGGCCTTTTTTAGGTAAAATAGCATCTCCCCAACGACGTTTAAACTCATCGTATTGAGGCATAGACAATTGTTTAGCTAACCTGACTAGATCTTGCTGCAGGTATTTATTATTTGGTGTGATTTGTGCCGCTTTACGGTAATCAATATAGGCATCATTGGGCTCGCCTAACAGTTCATGAAGCAGACCTGTTGTGTAATAGCTATATGCATTTAAAAAAGAACTGGTAACGGTGCCAGTGGCTTGATCTAGCTTATTGATTTCACTGTCGATAGTGCCGTTAGCCATTGCTCGTACCGATTTTTGCGATTTTTGATAGCGTGCCTGTTCACTGGCTTGTAGTTGATTACTTCGACGCACTTCGACTAATGCACCTTGTGCATCACCAGAAAACAGATAGTTAAATGCTTGATATTGATGAACCATGATCCGTTCATAACCTGGTCCACGGTAAGGTATTGCGTTGTCGTTTAACACTAAACTACTTGCGGTGGCAGTTAAGTCAGATGCGCTAATGGTTGCTCTGTCATCAAACGCTTTATAAGCCTGAATAGCCGCTTGATAGTAGGTTTTACTGGTTTCGAAATCGCCCGAAACCTGGGCGACGCGGCCCGCTTCTTGAGCATATAACAAGCCATCATTGGTATCTATTTCACCCGCTAACTCTGACAATTTAGCACTGGGTGTAGGGCTTGCAAGTTGCTGTTTAATCGGTGCGATCTGCGAAGGATAGTTTATCAATATGCTATTGTATGCACAGCCAGTCAGACTGAAACACAGTAGACCTATGCTAAGCAGTTTATTCATTCGACAGCACCTTGCGTGTGCTGATTTTGTTGATTTTGTTCAGTACTGATTTCTTGATTGCCAGCTTGTGATGCAGTTTGGTCAGCCATAGTTATCCGTTCAAGCAAAGTAATTCCCTGTAAATGATCAAATTCATGCTGAAAAATGCGGGCAACAAAATCACTCAGTTGCTGCTTGATGACCTCTCCGCTTAGAGATTGATACTGAACATTAATTGTTTTGTGCCTTAATACGTCAACACGCCGTTCAGCGATAGATAGACAACCCTCGCTCCCCAGCTCCATTTCATCTGAATAAGCAATAATACGTGGGTTAATCACAACGGTTGCCGAGGTTTCTGGTGCATTTGGATATCGGTCATTAGATCTTGAATGCATGATAAATACAGCTAAATCACTAAATACTTGCGGCGCAGCAATTCCGACACCATTTGCAGCTGTCATCGTGGCTATCATATTCTCAGTAAGCTGAACCAGAGCTGGATCAAATGATATGACTGCTTGTGCTTGACGATTCAAAATGGCTTCACCAGATTGTGCTATTGTCATAATGTCACTTGCAGGCATAGCGTTCCTTAATGCTTCATTGATAGTGATTTGTATAAGATAGCTTGTTGGTTTACTCGTCAGTGAATATAGCAAACATCACTTTAGTAAACATGCTTTAGCCAACACTTAATAATGTGGTGGCGGGGTTTCTTCTGATGCTGAAGCCATGTTGCTGGGCTCAATGGCTTGTAGCTTATTTAATATTAATGACATTTGGTGTTGTTGAAATGCCACTAAGTCATTTAATTTAATCACTTCTTGGTTAAGATCTTCAAGTGTTATCTCCTGAAAAGCGACTTTCATTTCTAGATCATCAATCTTTTGTTGCATGTCTTGCATTACTTCCTCTCATCGCCATAGAGTTGCGCATTGCGATTATGGCAATGGCCCCCATGACTCAACTAAACCTTGATTACTGATACTCACAATCTGCTGTTGGGCATCACTTGCAATAGAGTATACAACGGCACCTCTATTTTGACTGTTTTTAGTTAGCTGAATTTGCCTGTTTGCCAGTTTTTTACCTGTTTGGGTTTGCCATAGAATAATTTCTTTCGATGGCGAGCCGGTTACTAGGATTTTATCTTGTTGAATAAAGCGTGCACTGCTGAAAGTCATTTGACGACGATTAATGGCAAGTGTTGATAATACCTCGCCGGTATCGCTGTAATAAATCGCGCCGTTGCCTGTAATATCACTGGCAAAACTAAGTTGGCCGTTCTGGCTAAGGGTGACTTTGCCAATACGAGATTCAAGTTGCCATTGGTGAACCGGCTGACCCGTTTGCGCCTGCCACAGGATCACTGAGCCATCATTTGAGCCACTCAGCGCCAATTGCCCATTTGCTGAAATAGACACACTGGATACTCTTTCTTGGTGGCCTAAAAATTTGATCAGGCTTTTCTGTGGTGCAAAAGACATCACTGAGCCATCAACTAAACCGACTAAAGTTTGGGCATTATTAGCAATTGCCACCGATTGCGCTGAGGCAGGAAGTGACCACCAACCAATAGATTCACCAGTGTTTACATCCCAAATCGCCAATGAGTCTGCGGTTAAGGTGGCAGCATATTGCGCGTTGGAAGAAAGGGCTGTGTCGAAAACATTATTGTCAGTGGACTGCGCATCACTGCCATGTTGCCAGCGAAATTTTAAGGCTTGTTTATTGAGATCCCATAACTGAACACCATTGCTAGCCGTGCTCACTAAAGCTAGTTGACCATCTTCAGATAAGCTTGCGCTATAGCTTGAATCTTTAGTGACACTAAACACTTTTTCAGCCGCAGGTTGGCAACCCAAAAGGGAGCAGATACACAATATCAGCATAGTAAGTCGAAACATGAACTTGCTCCTGTAAAAGTTGTCTCAAAGGCAGTGTTATTATTCAGGCCATTGCAAAAAACACTTTATTTAGTATAAAGTGGCCAAATATATACAAATTTTTTACCTACAGGTTATTGTAACCGCTATAGGACGCTGAGGAAGCTTTAATGAAATCTATTTACAAATTATCGTTAGTTGCACTGGCTGTTGTTGGTCTTACTGCATGTAACCAAGAACAAGAAGTCGTGGCAAAGAAAGTTGAATTAACAACTGACGCGCAAAAAGAAGCTTACAGTGTTGGTGGCTCAATTGGCCGTTACATGGCTGGTCATATTACCGAGCAAGAAGACCTAGGTTTCGCTGTTGATCGTACGTTAGTGATTCAAGGGTTTAGCGATGGTTTAGCTGATACTTTAGATCTTACAGAAGAAGAAATGCAAACTGTACTTCAAGGTCTTGATGTTAAATTAAATGAAAAACGTGCTGAACAAGCAGAGTTATTAGCAAGCCAAGCTGTTGAAGAAGGTAAGAAATTCCTTGAAACCAACAAAGCTAAAGAAGGGGTTGTTACGACTGAGTCTGGTTTACAGTACGAAGTACTAGAAGCTGGTGAAGGCGAGACTCCAGTGGCAGAAGACACTGTTGAAGTACACTACAAAGGTACATTAATCGACGGTACTGAGTTTGATAGCTCATACAGCCGTGGCGAGCCTGCTAAGTTCCCTCTAAACCGCGTTATTCCTGGTTGGACTGAAGGTGTTCAATTAATGCCTATTGGTGCTAAATACAAGTTCGTTATCCCATCAGAATTAGCTTATGGCGAACGTGATACTGGTACTATTCCAGCTAACTCAACGTTAGTGTTTGAAGTTGAATTATTGTCTATCGAAAAAGCACAAGTTGAAGCAGCACCAGCTGCTCAGTAATGTGTTGATGCTGCGTTTGTAGCAGCTATCGATTAAAAAGGACGCTATATGCGTCCTTTTTTGTGGGCAAAGGTTAACTGTAAACAAAATTTAATAAAATTATTTATGCAGATTTTATAACCATTTCCAGCGGTAAAATAACCACATTTGAATAGCGACGAGTAGAATTAATCCACCAGAGAACATAGCAAAAGCCCATGTGTTTTCGGTTCCGGGAATACCGCCAATATTCACACCAAGCAATCCGGTTAAAAAACCAAGCGGCAGGAAAATTGCCGATATCAGTGATAGAAAATACAAGCGCTTGTTAAGTTGCTCAGCCTGCTGAGATTGAAGTTGCTCTTGAGTGACGCTAGCGCGATCGCGAACAGCATCTAAGTCTTCTATGACCCTGATTAACGTTTCGTTTATTTCGCGTATACGCAGTTTATGTTCAGAATTGAACAACACATGGCCATCGTTTAACAGTCGAGATAAGGCATCCCGTTGAGGTGAAAAATAGCGCCTTAACGTGACTGTTTGTTTTCTAAGTTCAGCAATATCAGAGCGAAGCGACGAACTTATTGGTGCAGTAATTTGGTCATCAAGATCATCTAATTGATCTTCGAGATTATGTATTAGCTCCATTTTTCGGTGCGTTAATCGTTCACAAAGTGATACTAAAAAGTCAGCACTAGAATCAATACTGTTAGGTTTACTGATAATTTGTTCCGCGATGTCTTTTACTGACTGAAGTTGACGCTCACAGGTTGAAACTATTCGATGTTGCTGGGCAAAAATACGCATCGATACCATGTCTTCAGGTGAAGAATTAGGATTTAGGTTAATGCCGCGTAAAACCATTAATACCCCATCTTGAGAGCTTAATGAGCGTGGACGAGTATGCTCCGCTAATAAGGTATCAGTTTCCGTTTGCGGCAGTTGGGCATCGATAACCCATTGTTTTGCTTCTTCATCGCTGTAGCGTAAATGCACCCATAATAATCCGTCTTCAGGTTGCCATTGATTAAGTTCAGATGGCGTGATGCTCTGACCTGCATTAGGGCCTGATAAGAGTAAGCAATAAATAAAACCTGTATCCATATAAGTCCTGACTCGCGATGATGAACGTGTACTGTGATTTGTCGTGCTGAATGTAAGATTAAGTGGTGAATGTATAGGCAATAGTAGCACTGAAGATAAAAATGACGGATTTTTTGTTCATCTGCAACATTTTCATTATTTACGCGTTGTGACTGCGCAGTTTTAGCTAACATCAGTTAAAATAAGATCAAAGCCTAATGTTGAGTTTTATCATGGAATACGAGTTTCGCCGTAACAGTTTAGACGGCACTTTATTTGCTGAATTTAGTATGGAACATGCCATTCTTGGTCGCTTTTTTGCCGAGCGATTGGGTAATGATATTGAGCTGTGCAATAATATTATTAAGCAAATTGAGATTATTAGGGCTAATAAGCAAAATGATTGGCTAATGCATAGTCGTGATTTAGCCTTGTTGATCGACAGTGAACAAGTCAGAGTGTTCGCAATTGCTATCGACTTTGATGAAGATTTTGATTTGGAAGAGTCGATGAGCATGTACGATTCAGAGTCTGAAGCTTATTGTGGTCTAGAGGATTTTGAGACGGCACTTAAAAGCTGGATGGAGTTCATCCTTAAGCGTTAAGAGCTAAACGTTAAGAACTAAGTGTTAAGTTAACTGTTAATCTTGGCAGTTCAATCTTAGTGTTTACAAACAAATGCTCGTGATTGCAGAAATTAAAAAGGCGCCTCTATTATGAGTCGCCTTTTTTAAATCAGTCAAAAATAAACTAGTGGTTTAAATATCTCACTGCCATTTCTGTTCGCGATTTTGCGTTTGCTTTACGGAGTAAATTTTTCACATGCACTTTCACCGTACCTTCACTGATATGCAAATCTTCAGCGACGACGCGATTACTCTTACCTTCAGCTAACTCTTTTAAAATCTGCAACTCACGCGGGGTTAATGATGCAATCCAAGTTTCATCATTATCAGCATTTTTCAGCTCATAGATGTACTCTTCAACTTCATCACTAATAACGCGATGGCCAAGCATGGCTTTTTTCAGTTGCTCCAGTAATAAATCTGGCTCAGTGTCTTTAAGAAGATAACCATCTGCACCGGCTCGAAGTAAACGAATCACGTCTTGCTTCGCATCAGAAACGGTTAGAATAACAATCCTTGCGGTGACGCCTTCTTGGCGCATGGCATTCAAAGTATCTAGGCCAGACATGCCTTTCATGTTCAAATCGAGCAAGATAATATCTGGCTCATCTTCACCAATCGCAGTCAGTGCGTCTAACCCCGTTCCTGCTTCACCAAACAGTCTAAAGTCACTATCTGAAGTTATTAACTGACAAATACCACGTCGAAGTAGCGGGTGGTCATCTACTACTAATACTGAATAAGGTTTACCCATTTAAAGGCTCCTGCTGGGGTGGAAATACGAGGGAGACAGTTGTGCCGCCCTGCGGATTATTATCAAACTTGACAGTGCCATGCAGTTTCGTTGCACGCTCGTACATTATTCCGAGACCAAAATGCTGATCGCGTTCTTTTAAATGCGACACGCCAATGCCATCGTCCTTGATATTGATATGTATCATATCAGAATTTGCCAAAAAACAATCAATTTCTATGCGTGAAGGTTTTGCATGTTTAATTGCATTGATTGTTGCCTCGCGAGTGAGTTGCAATACGTGAATGTGTTGCTTGGCAGCGAGTAAATGCGCTGATAACTGGTAATTTAGCTCAATAATGATCCCTGTCTGTTTACGAAGTTGCGCTAACATCACTTCAATGGCTTGACCTAAGTTAGGATCTTTAATGGTTAACCTGAATGTAGACAGTAATTCCCTAAGCTGGCCATAAGCAGTGCTGACGCCATCATTAATGTCCACTAGCTGGGTCTGCACATCTTCAGTCATGCAATTAGGCTCAATTTTTTTGCGCAATAAGCTGACTTGGATTTTGAGATATGAAAGTAGCTGACCTAAAGAATCATGCAGCTCTCTGGCAATGACGGCACGTTCTTCCATTAACGCGAGTTGCTGTCTTTCTTCTGTGGCATTGTGGATAACAATGGAACGAGTCAGCATCATGGCGAAGTTAACAAATAACATATTGTTAACTGGTCTGAGAGAAATAACTTCAAGATATCCTAAATTTTTATCTTCGAGCTGCAAATTAAACTTAACAGGGGTTACTGCTGCGTGTTGTTCTGAATTTAAACCCGCAGAGTCTAACCAGCCATTATCAGCTTCAATACTGTCTATGGTTCCATCGTCGTGCTCGATGACCAAGCGAACATAATCTAAGTCTTCAAACTGCTGAATTTGAGTTAATGCTGAGCTTAAGGCTTTATAGTCGAGGCTATCGGCGTGTAATCTGATGAGATTGTCATATAAAAAACTTAGCTCGTTGTTTGCTCGTGTCAGTGCGATGGTTTTTTCATTGACCTGGCCTTCTAAATCTTGATAAAGGGTATCGAGCTCTGATGCGGTTTTCTTAAAGGCTTCTCCGAGTGCATGCAGTTCCATATATTCTGTTTGTGGTACATCAACTTTGAATTTACCTTTTGAAATAGAGTTAGCGACATCCATCAATTGGAGTATAGGCTGTACCATTCTCTTGCGGGTATAACGTGTCGCAGCGATGGCGACAATTAACATTAAGAATAAACCAATGATTTGACCAATCACCAATATCCTCAGTTTTAGTGCAGCAAAACGCTCCATTTCCAACACTAATATATCTATGGTATCAACAAAGTCTTTTAAAGAGTCACTGTACTCTTGACGCTGATGATTCTCGATGAAAAAGCGCATTTGCTCCCACTTATCCACCACCAACAGATATTGCTGAGATAATGCATCAGGACTGTACCAGGTTAATGAACGCTCTAATGCCTCAGAATGCAGAGTCGTTTCAAACTGATTTATCTTTTCTTGCAGCAGTTGTTCATCACGCTCTAAATACAGTTTTAAACGATAACTTTGCATACGCAATGAGCCGGAAGCGTTGATGGCTCTGGCGTCACCAATACTGAAACTTAGATTGATAATTGAATACACAGCTAAGCTGGAAGAAATGAAAATTAAGACTAACATTAGTCTTAGAATAGTGGAGGTGAGACTGCCTCTTTTAATCATTTGGTATCCAACTTAAGTCTGTTTTAACGGGAATTTTAAGCAATATTTTACATTAGAGATTACTGTAATATATTAACAAGTATTCAAAAGTGTGATGTACAACATATTAACATATTGATCTAGCGCAAGCTTATTGTCTAATACTCACAAAGGGGTATTCTTAATTTAACCTTAAATGGATAAGTTTGTTCATGGAGATGTCGTGAATATTTAAAATAAAATGTAACACGGAGATGAACGGTGATGAAAATGAAAGCAAAAGTTGTTGCGCTTAGTGCGTTGATGGCAACCAGTTTTATGATGACTAGTGCGATGGCTAGTGATAAAACTGAACCAAGAAATGAAGTATATAAAGATAAGTATAAATTGCAATATGAAACTTGGCATGCGACATCAGAAAGCGATGAAATCGTTGATGTGTTAGCAGAAGATCCAAACCTGGTTGTGTTATGGGCAGGTTACGGTTTTGCTAAGGATTATAATAAAGCTCGTGGTCACCACTACACAGTGACTGATTTGCGTAATACATTACGTACTGGCGCACCAACTGGACCAGATGATGGCCCAATGCCTATGGCATGTTGGAGCTGTAAAAGTCCCGATGTACCTCGTATGATCGAAGAGCAAGGCGAAGACGGTTACTTTAAAGGCAAATGGTCTAAAGGCGGAGCTGAAATCGTTAACTCTTTAGGTTGTGGCGATTGTCATGAAAAAGGTTCACCAAAATTACGTATTTCTCGTCCATATGTTGATCGCGCTTTAGAAGCTATCGATAAGCCATTTGATAAAGCGTCTCGTAAAGACAAGCAGTCTATGGTTTGTGGTCAATGTCACGTTGAATACTACTTCGAGAAAACTGAAGACCGTAAAGGTTACGTGAAATTCCCATGGGACAACGGTACAACTGTTGAAGAAATGGAAGTTTACTATGATGCAATCAACTTTGCTGATTGGACTCACGCGATTTCTAAAACGCCTATGCTAAAAGCACAACACCCTGGTTATGAAACCTGGATGCTAGGTATGCACGGTAAAAACAACGTAAGTTGTACTGACTGTCATATGCCACGTGTTGCTAAAGCGAATGGTAAAGGCAAATTCACTGACCATAAAGTGGGTAACCCTTTCGATCGTTTCGACGAAACTTGTGCAACTTGTCATGAAGGTAAAACGAAAGAATTCATGATGGAAGTGACTCACGAGAATCAAAAGAACGTGACTGAAATTAAGCTAAGAGCTGAAACTCAACTTGTACATGCTCACTTCGAAGCTGGCGCAGCTTGGGAAGCAGGTGCAACTGAAGCTGAAATGAAGCCTATCCTAATGGATATTCGTCACAGTCAGTGGCGCTGGGATTACGCTACAGCATCTCACGGTGTTGCAGCTCATGCTCCAGCAGAAGCGTTACGCATATTAGGTGGCGCAGTTGATAAAGCAGCTAATGCACGTATCAAACTGGCTCAACTACTTGCAGCTAAAGGCGTGAAAATGCCAATCGCTATCCCTGATATCTCTACTAAAGAGAAAGCGCAGGAAGCATTAGGTATGGACATGGATAAGATGAATGCTGATAAGCAAAGATTCTTAAAAGAACTTGCTCCTAAGTGGGATGCTGAAGCTGAAAAGCGTGAAGCGACTTACTAAATAAGTTTGCTCCTTTAAAAATATCTCTATTAAAAGCCCTCATTTGAGGGCTTTTTTATTGGTTATTTATTGATTCAGGGGGGAGTTATTCAGATAGTTTTGACTTCATTTGTGGCTGAGGTAATGATAAATACTCAATCAATTGGCAATTTAACCATTAAGGAATGAGTTATGGGTATGGAACAGCAGGCGGTTGAAATCGTTGAAACAAATAAACCTGTTATTTTACAAGGCGGCTGTTTATGTGGCGCAGTGCGATATCAGCTATCTGCCAAGCCATTTGATGCCGATTATTGCCATTGCAAGCAGTGCCAAAAATCGTCTGGTGCCGTATTTCAAGTATGGATGGATTTTAAACGCGAGCAAGTAACCTGGCTTAAAGGCGAGGTGAGCGAATTTGAATCTTCAGATAATGTTCGTCGTGGTTTTTGCAAGCAATGCGGTTGCACATTAAGTTATCGGGATACGCGCTACCCTGATTATTTCACACTGACCATTGGTTCTTTAGATGAGCCGAGCTTAATTAAACCTAACTATCATATCTATACATCAAACCAAGTGAAGTGGTTATCGATTACTGATGACTGCGAACGTTATCAGCAAGAAAGAACTTCGTAGCCTGTGGCGTCAGTTTTCTTATTTGTTAGTCGCGCGCTGAAATCAATTGTACTTGCCAGCTTGGTAGTTTTTGTCGAATATCTGCGCTGATTTTATCTGCGTCGCCACGGATGACGACTGTGGGGGGATGGGATAAAACATGATTCGAGATTTGTAAAAACTGTTCTGGGGTAAGCTGGCTTATTGCGTTGACTTCCTGTTGCGCTTGCTGAGTTGTTTTGCCTGATAAAATATTACGTATGTAATTACTTTCTTTACCAAAAGTCGTGTCCAATGCCAGTTGTTGCTGTCCAATTAAATAGGTCGAGACTGCATTTAACTCAGCTTGACTAACAGTGCTTTCGGTCAGTAGCTGAGTATGGTCAAGTATGCCTTTAATAAAGGCCCCTGAGTTTTCTAGTGCTGTGCTGCCATAAAAATATAAATACTGACTAAGTGGTGCATCAACACAGCGGCCGTAGATCCCATAGGTTAATCCGCGGGTTTCACGTAAATCGTAGAATAATCTGCCGCTGTAACTTCTACCTAATAATGGTGCGATGGTTTTACAACCTACACTATTATTCGTTGCCGTCTGTTGGTGGTGATTCAATAAGTTGTTCGCATTTTCGCTAACAAAGCCTACTCTCACCTGTGTTTGCACTGTATCTGGCGCATCAATGAGATAAATAGTGGCTGTGGGAGTTATTTGATTTTTGGGAGTAACCTCAGTGGTTAAAATTTTTGTATTATGGACAGTGTTGCTGGCTGTGTGACTGGCTTTGTTATTCAACATGTTATCACTGGTACTGGAGTCATGTAGTAGCCAGAGAGGTAAACTGTCATTAATCGTTTTGCTATGCAGGTTTTCAGCTGTTTCACGTTCGATTAGAGGCTGATTCAAAGGCTTTTGCGAATCATGATTAAATGAATTTTCTACATCATTAGTAAACAAATGCCATTGCAATCGCTCACGGGTAGTAAGTTGTAAGTGCTGCAATTGCTTAAAACCTGCTTCGGTGTTTTCAAGAGAGTCTACTAATCCCTGGTTGTCGAGACTTACATTATAAGGATGCTGTGGGCCGAGTAATTGACTGCGAAAGACTTTATCGATTTCTGAACCTGTGAATGCACCTATGTGTTTATTGAGTTTTAAGTTTCTTTGTACTGTTTCAATATTGAGGTTAGTTAACGCTTTTTCATCCCAAAACGCCCAAACTAATGATTGCATTTCATTAAATGGCGCAGCGCATTGCATTGTGATAGCGATACTATGCAAGCTGGCTCTAAAACGGATGCTGTCATAGCAGGCGGCAATATTTGGCTTATGTTGCTGTTGGTTTGCTAGTTCTTTACGGCGTTGAGAAAATGCTTCGATAAGCACATCAGGGTTTTCAAGCGATGCACTAGGTGATATTCCAATAAAATAAACTCGATTGAGTTTTGGTTGGCTTACAGCATCTTCTTGATTAACTGCCCATTGGTGAATTGATAGTTTGTCATTGATATTAATACTATTTGGTTCATTAGAAACTTGCGTACTGGTATTTCCCTCCTTGTTATTATCTCTGATTAAAGGCGTCGATAATGATGGCAGTTTAGGGACGTTGTCTAATTCAGCAAACTGAGGCACTTTAGGCGGTTGTGACTCAGTAAAAATGATCGGGGAGTGCTGGCAACCTAATAACAAAAAGCTAGTTAAGATGGTTAATAGGCTCAAGTGATAAGTTCTCATTATAGCGCCCACCTTTCTAGTTTCTCTGAAAACCCTTGAGGTAAGATTTCAAGTAACCCTTTCCCCCAGCGAATATACCAAGGCGGCAATAAATCGACTCGCACTGCTTTATCAATAAAGTATTCTTGAGTGACCCGCTGAATATCAGCTGAAGTGACGGCTTCGGTTCGGCGCCATGGCTGAGTTAATGGAAAGAATTTATCACGTTTAGAGGTGTTCGACAGGTATTTTGCTAAGGTCTGACTGTTTGATAATTGCTGGTTAATATCATTGAGTGCAACGGTTTTTAACGTGCATAAAGCTTGGTCGTTGAGGCCGTTTTCTATGACTTGGCTAAATAGTGATTCAACCAAATTTTGTAGTTCATCTAAAGAGGTGTTTGCTCTAGGGACGAGGACAAGGTTAGTGACACCGTGATTTTCCATGGTCAATGGGATTGAGTAGCTGAGCATTTGTGGTGGGTTTTCTAATGTGTTGGCTGCGAGCGCACTTTTGAGATTTTGAAACAAGTGGCTTTGTAAAAGGCTTACAGCTTCATAATCAGGGTGCTGTCTGCCGACAGTGTGCCATGCCATTAATAATGCAGGCCAAGGGCCTCGCTTATCAATGATTTCAGTTTTAGTGGCCGTTGGAGTTACTGATACGGCAGAAAACTCGTCTAGGTTGTGTTGAGGTGCTTGCCAATCAGCAAAATATTGTTTGATGGTATTTGTGCTATCAATATCAATATCAATATCAATCTTGCCGACTAAGGATAGCTGCATCGCATCGGGGCGATAATAACGCTGGTGAAATTGTTCAAGTTCGGCTGCGGTTGCACTTGTCACATCCGCTTTACTGCCAATGATGGCATGAGCATACGGGCTGCCAGCGACTTGGGAAAGTAAATACTCCATTGCAGGTCGAAGATAAGGTTGATTATCTATGCTAGTGGCCATTTCCTCTAGCACTGCACCTTGTTGGTTTTTAACTGTGGTTTCAGATAGTACAGGACGGATAAACCTGTCAGCTTCAAGAAATAAACTCAACTCCAATGCTTGCGCGGGGACAGTGACATAGTAATTGGTATAGTCAAAATGTGTGCTGGCATTAAAGCGGGCACCAATGGCGCTCATTTGCTGAGGGTAACTTTCGTTAGGGGCGTTTTCGCTGCCTTTAAATAGCAGGTGCTCAAACAAATGCGCATATCCTGTTTGCCCAGCTATTTCGTTACGTGAGCCTACGTTAAATTGACTTGCAATAGCGACAGTGGATTGCTGCGGTCTATTTAGTTGTCTGACGATTAAGCCATTATCCAACTCAGTGAGGCTAATTTGATGTTCAATTTGACTAAGTTGATTAAATTGACTGGTAAGCTTGCATTGAGACGCGGCCAGATTGAGTGGCATTAACCCCATGGTTAGTGAAAACAAACAGGTAAGCATTAATGCTAAAGGGAGGGTTTTATCTTTAACTCCCATCAACAGCTGAGATGTATTCTGCTTGATACCAGTTTTCAATCTATCACCATGAGTAAACTAACAATGGCTTTTTAGATTACTGATTTGTGGTGCGTTACTCAAGTTGGAATATGCAGGTTAGCGTTGGGGGGATGCCTAACCTCAATCAAATCTGATTGAGGTTAGATTGAGGCTTTAATGGAAAGAGTTACTCTGAATCCGCTGGCGCAGCGTCTTCATCTAATTGCGCATGTTGAATGCTGTTAATGCGAGTAGGCATCCCGGTTCTTTGCTCTAATAAACGCTTTAAAGTAAATGAGTCGGTTTCAGCATGAGCCACAATAGAGGTGATTTTCTTATCTAGCGTTAACGGTAATTGCTCAGATGACTCAAATTGCTCAATGGTTTCTGATAAAGGTTGGTGAACCTCTAAGTAACGATTACCGTCAGGCTCAATGGTGGCCTTAATTGGTTGATTTACGAACTCTACTCGAGTGCCAACGGGCACTGAATTAAATAGGTGCTCAATATCTTCATCGCGTAATCTCACACAACCTTGACTGACTCGAAGGCCAATACCAAAAGAGGCATTCGTTCCATGTACGGCAAAATAGTTACCTACGTAAAGTGCGAACAACCCCATTGGATTATCAGGGCCAGCAGGCCATACATCAGGAAGCTCTACACCTTTATCGGCATAAATTTTCCGAGTGTTTTGCGTCGGAGTCCAAGTCGGATTGGCGCGCTTTCGATACACTTGAGTGACCCAGTTTTCTGGGGTGTCACGGCCAACTTGTCCGATACCAATGGGTAACACTTCAACAGTGTTTTTACCCTTTGGATAATAATATAAACGCATCTCTGCACTGTTGATTACAATGCCTTTGCGAGGGGTATCGGGCAAAATAAGCTGGTGAGGAATGACTAAGGTACTGCCGGGTTTCGGTAGGTAAGGGTCAACACCAGGATTAGCTTCCATCATGTTGCTCAAGCCTAATTGGAATTCAGCAGCAATGGCTTCTAAAGTGAGCTTACCTTCAGGCACGACATAATATTGGTTTTCACCAATTAAGCGGCTGTCTTTAGCGGGCAAACGATATTCTACCGCGGCAGCGTTTAAGCTGGCCAAGAGGGTAGAAACAGCAATCAATGAAGCGCAAAACGACTTTAACATAAGGGCGATGTGTTCCTAATTATTGGTTTAGTAACTTAACAATGTAACAAGGCGTCCATATAAGTATTTGCCAAAGCGATTAGAAATCCGTATCTAAATCATCACTCAGCGTAGAGATTATGCTGAGTCATTTGTTGAAGCTATTAAGTTTGGCATCCTTGATCATTTCTTAATTGATTTCAAGTTGCCGATACACTTTATTAGCGTTTTCTCAATTGCTTGTTGAAATAGGTGACCGAGTTTAGCCACCTTTTATTTTCATTTTTGACGTTTAAAGTACTACTTAGTCAGTTTGCTGATTCAATTAAACTGCTTTTAATGCAGCATTTATTCGTATAGCGATGGTGTCTCTTTGGTTGGCCGAGTTTTAAATCGTCTATGTAGCCACATATATTGAGGACGATTTTTATCAATAATCGTTTCAATTATTTTATTGCCACGAATGGCGTCAGCGAGTTCATTTTCACCTGGGAAGTTATCCAATGGCGGCATAATCTCCATATGGTAACCATCATCATTACTATTGCGTTCGACAAAAAATGGCAGCACTTTAGCGCGGCCAAGTTTCGCAAGAGTGGTAGCGCCAGTAATAGTTGCAGCATCTGGTACAGCATATAAAGGAATAAATACCGCACTTGAACGGCCAAAATCTTGGTCTGCGGTATACCAAATCACATCAGGATTTCTCAAGCTTCTTACCATATTACGCAGGTCACGTTTAGGCACTAATCCTTTATTTGAACGCAGACGTCCATTCACCTGTAGGTATTCCATCACAGGGTTATCGTGGGGGCGGTATACACCAATTCCAGGTTGGAATTGACCAAACATTCTTGCGCCCATCTCTAGTGGCAAGCAATGCACGGCAAAGAGAATAACGCCATGGCCACTATCAAGCGTGTCAGTTACATGTTGATCGCCTTTCATGGTCATATGACGCTGTATTTTATCGTTAGACCACCACCATGCATTGATAGTATCGAAAATGGCTTTACCCGTTTCTTCAAAATTCTGTTTGAGTAGAGTATCTCTTTCTTGTTGTGGCATATCAGGAAAGCAAAGCTGTAAGTTACGTTCAGCTGTGTGCTTTCGCTTTGCTGCAAATTTGAGTACTAATCGACCCAGTCCTGCGCCCATTTTCATTTGCCAGCGTAAAGGTAATAATTGGGTAAGTCTCATAAAACCAACACCTAACCATAACGGCCAATGTTTCGGGTGTAATAAATGAGAACCAAATTGCGCTTTTTCTACCACGTGTAACTCACCCCAAATTCAAAATTAGTTGCTATTCTAACTTAATTTTATAGCAAAATTAGGTACAATCACCGTTTAATGTCAGCAAAAAGAAAAAGTTTATTATGAAGGTATCTCTACCAGCATTCGAAAAAGCCCGTGTTTTAGTTGTCGGCGATGTCATGCTTGACCGATATTGGGTTGGCCCTACGGGTCGTATTTCTCCTGAAGCGCCTGTACCTGTAGTGAACATTAATGAAATTGAAGACCGTCCAGGTGGAGCAGCAAACGTAGCATTAAATATTGCAGCGTTAGGTGGCCAAATTCAGCTGGCGGGTATTGTTGGGGCAGACGAGACTGCTCAAGCACTGACTGTAGGGGTTCAAGCACAAGGGGTTGAGCCTCGCTGGTTAACTGTGGCTGATAAGCCAACGATTACTAAGTTACGTGTGTTTTCCCGTAACCAGCAGTTAATCCGGTTAGATTTTGAAGAAAAATATGCCAAAGCTGACAGTGAAAACTTATTCAGTAGTAGTGAAGCTATTTTAGATGATGTCGATGTTCTCGTGCTTTCTGATTACGCCAAAGGTGCTATCGATACTCCTGTTGAGTTTATTGCCAAAGCACGTGCTAAAGGTGTCACTGTGTTAGTTGACCCTAAAGGCACTGACTTTGCTCGTTACCGCGGTGCATCTTTATTGACACCAAACATGAGTGAGTTTGAAGCTGTTGTTGGTGCGGTAACAGACGAAGCAGATTTAATCGCTAAAGCAAAACAGCTGATTAAAGAACATAATTTTGATGCCATGCTGGTCACTCGCTCTGAAAAAGGCATGACGCTTATCAGCCAAGATGAAGCTGAGCTGCACATTCCGACTGTGGCGCGTGAAGTTTACGATGTCACAGGTGCTGGCGATACTGTTATATCTGCGCTAGCTACCTCGTTAGCTGCAGGAAGTACGATGGCGCAGGCCTGTTCTATTGCAAACATCGCTGCAGGTGTGGTTGTTGCTAAGTTAGGTACCGCCACTGTTAGTCGCATTGAGTTAATTGAAGCGCTTGCGTTAAATCAAGGCGAGTCAGGTTTCGGTGTCGTCACTGAAGATCAACTGGCTTATGCCCTTGAGCAAGCACGGTTACGCGGTGAGAAAGTCGTAATGACCAATGGTTGTTTTGATATTTTACATGCAGGACATGTGAGTTATTTACAACAAGCAAAAGCCTTAGGGGATCGCTTAATCGTTGCAGTAAATGACGATGCTTCAGTGAAACGACTTAAAGGTGAAGGAAGACCCGTAAATCAAGAAGATCGCCGCATGGCTGTGCTAGCTGGTTTAGCGTCTGTCGATTGGGTTATTCCTTTCAGTGAAGATACTCCGCAACGCGTTATTAGCCGTTTATTACCAGATTCGTTGGTGAAGGGCGGTGACTACAAAGTCGAAGAAGTGGCTGGTGGTACTGAAGTGATGGCTGCTGGTGGTAAGGTTGAAATTCTTGGCTTTGAAGATGGCGTATCTACCACGGCAATAATTGAAAATATTATGGCTAAAAAATAGTGTTAAAACCGGCACTGCTAGTTCTTATCAGTGCCGTCAGCGTTAGCCCATTGTTGTTGGCTAACGCTGACGCTAATTTTCATTCTGATTCAACTTCAACTTCAACTTCAACTTCAACTTCAACACTTACGCCAACACAAAATTCAGTTCCAACGTCTTCATTAAATTCTACACCTGCGATAAATTCTTCTGAAGAAAGCGTGCAATCAAGTTTATACCCTCGTGAACCCATTGCAGAAAAAAGTGCACTTATTTGTCGTATATCAGATTATGCAAAGTGCCTTGCACAGCTTCCTGTAGCTGTAACTCGTCAGTTACCAAGTCATAATGATATTACCAATAGTCTAGGTTTTAAAAGCGCAGTGGTATTTCCTGTTAATAATGAGAATGTGGCAGGTTTGATTGTCATTAATCGTGTTCTTCCTTTGGTATATCAAAATGTGGCGCTTAATGGACAGATTTACCAATTAGACTTAGCACAGCAGTCACAGTTAACCTTGTGGCACGAAATAGGCCACTTACAGAATATCGCTTTGCAAGGCAAAGGGTTACCAAGTGAACTAACAGCCTATGAACATGAATGGTTAGCTGATGTTTACCTTGTTTGGCGTCTAGCGCAGTCGGATAGTTTAATCCTTGCTTGGCAACAGCTTCATCGACGTAATATGGCAGTGATTAACGACAGAGATAATATCAGCCACTGGAGCTCCCCGCAGTTGTTATGGTTGCTGACTCATTATTCGTTAGAAGAAATAAAACAGTTTGAACATTATAGTGACTTCATTATCGCAATCTACCCACTCAGTCCGACTATTGAAGCCACTGAAATGAAAGAAATAGCGAGCCTTATTCAGCGCACATTTAATCGCGGAGTTATGCCGGTTTTACCCAATTATATGTTTTGGCGCCAGGCTAGATTAATTGAAGTTTTACAGCCTACATTGTCGATATTAATGGGGGATGAGAATGCAAATCAATGGCTCATTGAGCAGTTTGCTGAGGCACCTACCTACTTTGATGCTAAATATTGATGCTGAATAAAACAGCCTGTCATATCAATGATGACAGGCCTCGTATATATATTGTTTAGTTATGTGCAGTTATGTGTAGTTATGTTTAGTTTGAACTAAAAATGCCATTGCACGTAAACGGTGTTGTAATTACTGCCACCTTTAATGCGTCCAAAAGCAGAGCTGGTTTCAAAAATGCCTGAACGGTGATGAATGCTGTAACCCAACCACGCATTTTGTAAAGGTGCATAGTTAAAGACATCACCAATGTTTACATCGAACGAGAAGTCTAAATAATTTAATAGTTTAGATGGGCGATAATCTTTTTCATCAAGCTCACTACCTTCAATATAAGTGACTTCGGAAACATAAGATAATCCTTCTGCGACACCGATGCGGAAACGCCAACCTAAATCAAGGGTGTAAAACGCTTTTACCCCAATAACCCCTTCAGCGAGGTTGTCTTGTACTTCAGAGTCATGATGCCATACACCCCCGGCAGTAAAGTACAGATCAATAGGTAACGTAAATAAGCTATCGGATAATGGAATACCATAAAACAAAGAGGTGAGCTGATTGTTATATCTGTCGCCTTTTGCATTGCCGGTTAAGATTTCGTTGAGATTTGAAGGCGTAGCCCAGCCGTGAGCAACACGTAAAAATTCACCGCTTTCTTTAGGTACGGGATTGGTATTTGGGCGCTTAGCATCGGGATAAAAACCGAAGCCAAAAAAGGATTCAAATTGATATTGGTTTTCAATGGTCGGTAAATCATAGATGTCATTTTCAAGGCGAGTGACCCCGAAATTAGCTAATAAGTATAAATTGCTGGCCAAATGATAACGAGTATTTAAGCCAGCAGAAAAGGCAAGCCCTGCGCCAGGGTCTATCTGGTCAAAACCATAATAATGCTCATTAAAGGAGTTACTTTTCCACTGAAACTCTGCAAAAGGGTTTAATTGCCAGTCGCCAGCAGTCCAGTGATACTGGGTGCGGGTGTAACCATAATAGCGTTTATTACCGTCACTCATAAAAGCAGCGTCAGCTTCTAAACCCTCTTTTTGGAACCGATACTGGATACCAAAATCAAACGCATCAGATTGAGTTTCGTTTTGATATTCTTGTGGAATATCCACAAAACGAAAGCGACTGTAGATATTTACTTGGTGTTCATCATTCTTCCATAAATGTACACCACCTTCTAATCCGTCTAAAAAGAAATAGTCATTTTCAAACTCAATTAGTGGCATGACATCGGTGACGACATCGTCTTCGGTGGCATAGGGAATATCAGCACGGCGCATTCCAATCCCTACGCCCCATTTACTTGGAAAGTACTCTACGGTCTTATCAGTGTGTGCGCTTTCGCTTGTTTTGTTGCTTGCTAATGGTTCAACTTCTACATTTTCACTGGCGGTCACAGATAGTGGACAAATGCATAAAAAGAAAGGAATAAGCTTCGAATATTTAGACATAAACTTAACTACCAGTAATAAATGAAATAAATAATTAACAATTGAGTAGGAAGTGTAAAGCGACTAAGTGTCAGGTTTTACAGTAACTTTGGAAGGATTATAGCATGGCATTTTTTTTAACATGACAAAACCGCTGATTTTTATAGCAAGTTGTTAACGTTTTTAATCAAATACAATTGCAGCTTAGGGGATGATTTGTGAAATGCTTTTTGGTTGTTGCCAAAAAGAGTAATTATGTTTCCCTGCTTGTTTGATCCCATACATGGCATTATCTGCTTGCTCGCAAACTTCAACAAAAAGATCTTTGCTAGTAAAACAGCTTATGCCAATACTGAGTCCAAGGGCGATATTTTTATCATCAATGGTTTGTGTTTGTTTAAAGTGACTGACCAGTGAACCTGCTAAAACACTTATTAATTTATACTCAGATATCGTGGTAATAATGACAAATTCATCACCACCAATTCTCGCAATCTTAGTTTTACTTTTGGGAAGTAAAGTCTCTGAGTAGTGCTGCAATACTTGGCTGATTTCAATCAGTGTTAAATCACCAAAACGATGACCAAAACGATCATTAACAGATTTAAAATTATCGACATCTATAAAGAGTAATGTACCAGAGTCAAACTTTGAGCTGCGTTGAAAGTCTTTGTAAACTTTCTCTGCTGCAGTGCGATTTAATAAGTCTGTTAATGGATCTCGATGTGCGAGTCGTGCTAAATCTAATTGGTAGCGCTTTTCTTGGGTGATATCGATGTGGGTTCCGAGAATTTTTAGCGGAGTACCATCTGTTGCATATTCAACTATCCTGCCGCGATCTGAGACCCAGCGGGTACTGCCATCTTTATGGATCATTCGGTGCACTGCTTGATAAACATCTTCTTGCCCATTAACGTGATCTTCAAATGCTTTAATGACCCAATCTTTATCTTCAGGGTGGAGGCTATTTTTCCAACTTTGCATATTGGCTGAATATTCTTCGCGGGTGTAACCTAACAATGAGCCCCATTCTTGATTATAAATACACAAGTCGCCTGTGGGCACATCTTGTTCCCACAAACACAACCCAGTGCCATCCAATGTTGCAGATAGCTGTTGCTGGATCTGTTTATTTTTTTGCTTTAGTGATTCATTTTCACTTTTAAGCTGAGCAATTTGTGCAGTTAGTGCTTCAATTTGAGAAGCGTTGATATCCATATTCGTCAATCATCCGAGTCATTAGGAAAAATAAACCAGCTAACATTTGTACGATTTTTAGACTTAATAGTCAATTATCATGACAATAGTCTAAATATTATCCATTAGAAAGCGTGAAAGATAAGGGAATGACGACAACCTGTCATTTAATTAAACTATTTTTTGTTCGATAAATGAACATGATGAAAATTAATCAGCTTGTTTAGCGAGTTATCGACAAGAAAAAAGGCCGCTTAGCGGCCTTTTCTATGAATATTGAGCATCAAGAGCGGATCAAGAGTGCATCAATTATTCAGCTTCTTTCAAGCTTTGTGTCAGTTCAACAATACCTTTTTTACCATCGCCGAATAACATTAATGTGTTATCCATGGCAAATAATGGGTTAGGCAAGCCTGCAAAACCTGGGCTTAAAGAACGTTTAATGACTACAACGGTTCTGGCTTTATCAACGTTCAGAATCGGCATGCCGTAAATTGGGCTACCTTTATCCTCACGTGCCATTGGGTTAGTAACATCATTGGCGCCAATCACAATCGCCACGTCAGTTTGCTCGAACTGTGGATTAATTTCATCCATTTCAATTAACTGCTCGTATGGCACTTCAGCTT
Source organism: Shewanella sp. 2_MG-2023 (assembly GCF_030548905.1). Classification (NCBI taxonomy): domain Bacteria; kingdom Pseudomonadati; phylum Pseudomonadota; class Gammaproteobacteria; order Alteromonadales; family Shewanellaceae; genus Shewanella; species Shewanella sp. 2_MG-2023. The sequence goes on along the minus strand of NZ_JAUOSO010000007.1, from coordinate 49,378 downwards.
CTGCAAGTAGTACGTTCATGTGGCCAGGCATACGGCCTGCTACAGGGTGAATTGCATACTTAACGTCAGTACCGCGGCTCTGTAATACGTTGGCAAGTTCACGTACGGCATGTTGAGCCTGAGCCATTGCTAAACCATAACCAGGTACAATCACAACGCGCTCAGCCGTTTCGAGCATCATGGCGATTTCATCTGGTGATGTTGATTTCACTTTACCAGCATATACTTCATCAGCATCAATCTTCTCGCCGCCTTCGGCCATCACACCGAATAACACATTAAACAGTGAGCGGTTCATTGCTTTACACATGATTTGCGTCAAGATAATACCTGAAGCGCCTACCAAAGAACCTGAAACAATCAGCACAGTATTGCCTGTGATGAAACCCGTCGTTGCGGCTGCGATACCTGAATATGAGTTAAGTAATGCAATCACAACTGGCATGTCTGCGCCGCCAATGGGCACTACAAGTAGTACACCTAACACCACCGCTACAGCCACTAAGGCATACATTAAGTTGGTGTTGGTTGGATCCATGACCATCGCAATCGCAAGCGCAATTGCACTGATTAATAGAATCGCATTTAACGGTTTGTTGCCGGGTACTTTAATCGGGTTACCCGAGATAAGCTCCTGCAGTTTAGCGAAAGCAACAAATGAGCCTGATAACGTGACAGAACCGATAATGATAGTGGCACCGATAGAGATAAGTGCTACTGCATTGGTTGCTGCTGCAGGATCAAGGAAGCTTGCAGCGGCAATTGCCAGTGAAGCACCGCCACCAAAACCATTCAGTAATGCCACCATTTGCGGCATGTCGGTGACTTTGATTTTTGTCGCCATCACGGCACCGATAGTACCACCCAGTAACACACCTGCGATGATCCACTCGTAGCTAAGAATGCTTTGATCAAACAAGGTCACGACAACAGCAATGAACATGCCCATCGCAGATAGTTGGTTGCCACGAACCGCAGTACGCGGTTTTGTAAGCCCTTTAATACCTAGAATAAATAAGACTGCGGCAACAAGGTAAGCTAAATAAATAAATGTTGTCATTGAGTCTATTTCCTTTTAAACATGGCTAGCATGCGGTTAGTTACCATGTAACCGCCCACCACGTTGATGGTGGCAAGCACTACAGCAATAAAGCCAAGTACGTTAACCATAATACCTGCGCCAGAGCCAGCTGATAATAATGCGCCAACTAGCGAAATACCTGAAATCGCATTTGAACCCGACATTAGCGGTGTGTGAAGCGTAGGAGGAACTTTAGTAATCAGTTCAACGCCTAAAAATACTGCAACAACAAAAAGTGTCAGTAATAGTAATAAGGTCATATCCATTAGGCTGTCTCCTCTGATGGGGTTTCAGGTGTCGCCAAAGGTGCTAAACCCAGTAAGTCACGAAGACGGGCACTACTAACATCATTACCATGAGCTACAACAGTATCGCTGACGATTTCATCTTCAAAATCAAGTACTAGCTCACCTTCTTTAGTGATAAGTAGGTTAAGTAGGTTTTCAACATTTTTACCGTACATTTGGCTGGCATGGTTTGCAGCAGTGCTGGGTACATTTGAAGGGCCTAAAATCATCACTCCATTATGCATAATGACTTCATCTACTTGAGTTAACTCACAGTTACCGCCACTTTCAGCGGCTAAATCAACAATGATTGTGCCGCTTTTCATGCCATCAACCATTTCTTTAGTGATAAGCACTGGTGCTTTACGACCCGGGATAGCCGCAGTGGTAATGACAATGTCTTGTTGCGCTAACACATTCGCCATAGCTTGTTGCTGACGTTTCAAAAAGTCATCACTTTGCTCAGCAGCGTAGCCACCTTTGGTTTCAGTATTTTCAGCTTCAATATCCAGCTCAACAGGTTTGGCGCCGACTGAAATAATTTGTTCGCGAGCAGCAGGGCGGATGTCATAAGCTTCAACAACAGCGCCTAACCGCTTTGCTGTTGCACAAGCTTGAAGGCCTGCAACACCGACACCCATGATAAAGGCACGAGTCGGTTTTAATGTACCGGCAGCAGTCATCATCATTGGGAACAAGCGCGGGGCTTTGTGCGCGGCAAGTAATACGGCTTTATAGCCAGAAATGGTTGCCATTGACGATAAGACATCCATGCTTTGAGCACGAGTGATACGCGGGATCAATTCAAGCGCAATTGCACTGCCGCCAGTGTTGGCGATTGCCTGGGCATTTTGAGGATTAACTAACGGATCCATCATCCCTATAACCAATTGATGTGGTTTCAAAACAGCTTGAATTTCATCAAATTGATCACCCTTACAGTTTACCACTGTAATGATATCGGCTTCAGTGAGTAGAGCTTCTCGTGAAGAAGCTATTGTGGCCCCAACTTTGACGTAATCGTCATCGGTGAAACCTGCTTGTAGTCCAGCGCCTGATTCTACGATCACTTGTAGCTGTTTTTTCATTAAAATGGTCACATTAGCAGGGATTAGCGCAACGCGTTGCTCACCTGGGTGACTCTCTTTCGGTAGACCTAATTTCAAAAGGACAACCTCTTAGTTATATGTAGGGAAGGGTCGGGTCGTTTTAGTATTTCGAGTTGCCTGAACAGCAGCCATTACGACTTTTGATTATTCACACAACTTTAGTACCATTTTTATAAAGTGCATCATTCTGGCAACTCTTAAGTTTGATACAAGTAAAGAATGAGCTAAATCTCATTTTTACCGAGGTCTGACCTAAAAGTTTGCGCTACACCACACTTTTGTAGCTTAAAAAACCGCCTTTGCATATTCCTTAATGGAATAAAAAAGTAATTTTTATTATTTTTTGGTTGTAAGCATTAGGAGTAGTCTGTTGACATTAAACTGTTATAAGGCCATCTAATGTTGTTAAAAGAACTTTCTTCATTCGCTTCGCCATTGTCTCAAGGACAAGTCGACAAGCTAAAACAGCTCACTTCAGAGTTATCTGCAACACAATTAGCTTGGGTTAGTGGCTATTTGGCGGCAACCTCAAATCAAGGTCAAATTGCCTCAGCGCCAGAAACTGCAGCAGCGCAAACAGTGACGATTTTATTTGGTAGCCAAACAGGTAACGGTAAAGCGATTGCTAAATCACTTGCGGCGCAAGCAACGGCAAAAGGATTCGCTGTCAATTTAGCCTCAATGGCCGATTATAATGTTCGCCAATTGAAGCAAGAAACAATCCTAATCGCTGTCGTCAGTACCCATGGTGAAGGTGAAGCGCCTGATGATGCCATTGAGTTACATAAGTTTCTTGCATCAAAAAGAGCGCCTAAGCTCGACGCACTTAACTTCTCTGTATTAGCGCTTGGCGATACGAGCTATGAGTTCTTCTGTCAAACCGGAAAAGATTTCAGTGAACGTTTAACTGCGTTAGGTGCAAAACAATTACTACCTATCGTTGAGTGTGACGTTGACTACGAAGAGGCGGCTGAAAGCTGGCAAGAGCAAGTACTAGAAGCTGTTGAGCCTTTAGTGCAAGCAAGTGGCGCGAGCGTAGTGTCAATCGACACTGCTAAAGCAACTTCAGAAAGCGAGTTCACTAAACAGCAACCTTACGAAGCTGAAATCTTACTTAGCCAAAAATTAACTGGTCGTGATTCTGATCGTGATGTTCGTCATGTAGAGATTGATTTAGGCGAATCAGGCATTAGCTATGAAGTAGGTGATGCATTAGGTATTTGGTTTACGAATAGCTCAGGCTTAGTCAATGAAGTGATTGCTGTTTTATCTTTGGATGCGAACACAGAAGTTAAGGTTGGCAAGCATACATTCTCTCTTGAGCAGGCCTTACTAGAAAAGAAAGAACTGACACAGCTTTATCCGGGCTTAGTAACAGCTTGGGCTGAACTTGCTGCTAACGATGAGTTAACTGCAATCGCTGCAGATAAAGAGCAAACTCGTCAATTTGTACTGGGTCATCAATTAGCTGACTTAATTAGTTTATATCCGGTCACTATTGATGCCGCTAAATTAGTTGAGCTGTTAAGACCGCTGACTCCACGTTTATATTCTATCGCTTCAAGCCAAGCTGAAGTTGAGAATGAAGTGCACTTAACCGTTGCATTAGTTGAAGATGAGCGAGCTGGTCAAGCAAGATTTGGCGGTGCTTCACATTTCTTAGCATCAGCTGAAGAAGGCCAATTAGTGAAGGTGTATGTTGAGCCTAATAAGCATTTCCGTTTACCTGAAAATAATGACACGCCAGTTATTATGGTTGGTCCTGGTACAGGCGTTGCGCCATTTAGAGCATTCATGCAGCAACGTGCAGTAGATGGGGTTAATAGTGACAGCTGGTTATTCTTCGGTAACCCTCATTTTGAACAAGACTTCTTATATCAAGTCGAGTGGCAGCAATACCTAAAATCTGGCGATTTATCTCGTTTAGATGTCGCTTTCTCACGGGATCAAGAACATAAAGTTTATGTGCAGCATCGTATCGCCGAGCAAGGCGAGTCTATTTGGCAATGGCTACAAAATGGCGCGCATTTTTACATTTGTGGTGATGCAGAGCGGATGGCGAAAGATGTCCATCAAGCACTGATTAATGTTGCTGTTGAGTTTGGCGGATTAGATGAAGCTGGTGCTGAAAGCTATTTAGAAGACTTACGCAGTGCTAAACGTTACCAAAAAGACGTTTACTAAATACAGATTATCGCAGTCTTCAACAAGACAATAAGAATAAAGCAGCGTTGGTGAATAGAGTCGCCAGCGCAGCAAGTATTAAAGAGGCCACATGATGAGTGAGCAAAAGTTAGCAGTAAATGAATATCTAAAAACCGACAGTGATTATCTGCGCGGTTCGATCAAAGAAGGCTTAGACACTCAAGTCACTGGATCGTTTAGTGATGGCGATCAGCAATTGATCAAGTTTCATGGTTTTTATCAGCAAGACGATCGTGATTTACGTAACGAGCGTAAAGAGCAAAAGCTAGAGCCATTGTATAGCTTCATGCTTCGTGCTCGTGTTCCTGGTGGGATTTGTTCGCCTGAGCAATGGCTTGATGTCGATAAGATTTCATCAACATTAACGACTTCTAACAGTATTCGTTTAACGACTCGTCAAACGTTTCAATATCACGGTATTCCAAAACGTAACCTGAAAACCTTGATCCAAGGGTTAGATAGAGCGGCACTAGATTCTATTGCTGCTTGTGGTGATGTAAACCGAAACGTGATGTGTAACCCAAACCCAATTGAGTCTACATTGCACCAACAGGCTTATGCAGTAGCAAAAGAGTTGTCAGATCATTTACTGCCACATACCCGCGCCTATGCTGAAATTTGGTTGGATGAAGAAAAGCTATTAGACACCGAAACCAATGAGCCTGTTTATGGCAAAACCTACTTGCCTCGTAAGTTTAAAATGGCAGTTGCAGTACCGCCAGATAATGATGTTGATGTCTATACCAATGACCTTGGTTTTGTCGCCATTGAAGAAGCTGGAGAATTAGTCGGCTTTAACTTGGTTGCTGGTGGTGGTATGGGGTCAACTCACGGTGAAGTTGAGACTTTCCCGCGTTTAGCTGATGACTTTGGCTTTATTAAAACCGCAGATGTGATTAAGTTTGCAGAAGCTGTAATGACTGTTCAGCGTGATTGGGGCAACCGTGTTAACCGTAAGCGTTCACGTTTAAAGTACACGATTGTTGATCATGGCGTCGCAGAATTTAAAGCGGAAGTTGAAAAACGTGCAGGAGTGAATTTTGAGCCGAAGCGTGATGCGGTTATTGGCGATCGCGGTGATAGATATGGTTGGGTAAAAGGTGTCGATAATAAATGGCATCTGACGTTATTTATCGAAAGTGGCCGTATTAAAGATGAGCAAGGTCAAACACTGCAAACTGGTCTTCGTGAAATCGCCAAAATCCATAAAGGCGATTTCAGAATGACATCAAATCAGAACATGATTATTGCTGGTGTTGCTGAAGAAGATAAAGCTGCTATTGAAGATCTTGCTCGCCAACATGGATTTTTTGGCAAGTTAATTAGCCAGACTCGTGGCCATTCGATTGCTTGTGTTGCTTTGCCGACATGTCCACTTGCGATGGCTGAAGCGGAGCGTTATTTCCCTGAGTTTATTGATCATATTGATGCGCTGCAAACTAAGCATGGTATTAGCGAACAAGCCATCGTTGTGCGTATGACTGGCTGTCCTAATGGTTGTGCTAGACCATTTGCCGCGGAAATTGGCTTAGTGGGTAAAGCGCCTGGGCGTTATAACTTGTATTTAGGCGCAAGCTTTGAAGGTACGCGTTTAAATAAAATGTACAAAGAAAACATTCAAGAGGCGGAAATACTCGCTGAGCTTGATAACCTGTTTGGTTTGTATGTACAAGAGCGTGATGCTGGTGAGACCTTTGGTAACTTCACAGTACGACATGGTATTGTCAAAGCAGTGAATGATGCTGCGAAAGATTTTCATGGTTAAGGCGTTATTTTCCTGCGCTTTACCAGTGAGGGTAAGAATATGATTGAGCAAAATGAGTTATTAGCGTTGTTAACAGCGCCTAAATCTGAGCAGGCGATTGTGCTCGAGAAAGTTAATCAATTCTTGTCAGGTTTAACTGCACAAGAAAGGGTGACATGGGGATTAGCTTATTTACCCGGCGAGCATGCACTATCATCGAGTTTCGGTATTCAAGCTGCTGTTATGCTGCATTTAGTCAGTCAGGCACAAGCAGATATTCCGGTTATTTTGACTGATACAGGGTATTTATTTCCTGAGACATATCAGTTTATCGATCAATTAACTGAGCGATTAAATCTAAACCTTAAAGTGTACAAAGCGGAGCAATCTTCAGCTTGGCAAGAAGCACTTTTTGGTAAGTTATGGGAAAAAGATCTTGAGGGCTTAGAGCAATATAACCGCATCAATAAAGTTGAACCGATGCAACGAGCCTTGAATGAGTTAAATGTTGGGACTTGGTTTGCTGGTCTTCGCCGGAGTCAGGCAAGTACTCGTGAAGCTTTGCCAATTTTAGCGATTCACGGTGATCGGTTTAAGTTATTGCCAATTATTGAGTGGACTAATAAAGATGTGCATGAGTACCTCACTCTGCATGATTTGCCTTACCATCCTTTATGGGAACAAGGGTATGTCTCTGTCGGTGATACTCACTCTAGTAAACCCCTAGAGCTTGGAATGAGCGAAGAAGATACTCGCTTTAATGGCATGAAGCGTGAGTGTGGACTGCACTACGAAATCTAGGTTTATCAATAGTTAAAATATCAGCTAAGGCTGATATTTTTATATTGTACTCACTATTATTTAACTGTCATTGAGCTATCGTATTTGTGTCACTTATTAACGTTATCATAGTGCTGCTGGATATAGTGAGTCGGCTTAGTGGTTTGTTGATGTGCATAATCGAACAAATGTTTACCCTGTACTTTTACAACCTATGACTGATTTTTGATGTTGAGACATTTTTTACCAACAATTTATCCACAAAAATATGCACAAGTTAATTTTATAGTCTAAATTGAGAAGTTCCCGTAGATGGTTTTTGTCGACACTTTAGGTTTGTGATTGCAAACCCTGTACCTCCAAAAGCCTTGCTCGTTAACACGAGCTTCCTAAGATTGGCTTGCTAGCGTAAGTACAATCTATTTAGGTTTCTCGGTTAGTTACTTTATGGTGACTAACCGAGAAATCGCTCCCTTAATTCATTTCTTGCCCTTAACCTTAACTTCCGCTGACCATCTCTGTAAAAAACCAAGCCTATTTACCGTTTTTATATGATCCAAAAATAAAAAAATGCTAAGTTATTGCGAAACTTATTAAAAATTGAACCCTGCTCGGTAGGCTGTTCGATGACAATATCAATACTTAATCCAATAACTCTCAAGGAAGAGTGACTTGTTTTAATTTACATGTGATTTATGGAGCAAAAAATAATGAAAAAACTCGCAATTGCAGCAGCGGTTATCGCTGTTGGTGCTGGCGCGTATGTGCTGTCTGGTAAAGATGGCGGTACATCATCTAACAACGAACTTCTTGAGTATATACCTGCTGATACATTATTGTTTTCTGGGCAATTAACCCCATTTCCGCTAGAAGATTACTTGTACTCCATGCCAATGGGCGTGAACAGTAAACTATCTTTAGAACAAATTGAGCAAGCGGGCCCATTCGGTTCAGAACAAGAGCGCTTTTTTGTTAGCTTATATAAAAGCTATTTAATGAGCTTTGAAAACCCTGGCGTATTTTTAAAGACATTTGGCTTACCATCACACATTGAATCATACACTTATACTCTAGGTGCTTTACCTGTGTTCAAGGTTCAAATTGAAGATGAAAATGCAATTTGGTCCTTATTGGATAAAGCATCTGATGAAAGCGGCTTAGTACACAAAGCAGAGTCGATAAAAGGCCAAGATTACCGAGCTTATTCATTGATTGATGAAGATGAATCTATCGATATGGTATTTTCGCAAAAAGAGGGCTGGTTAACCGTCACCTTAAATACTTCATTTAATAAGCCTGAACTGCTTGAAACAGCACTGGGCTTAACCAAGGTTGAAAACCCAATTAGCGATTCAGGCATGCTTGAAGAGATAGCATCAACTCATGGCTTCTTGAAAGACAGTATTAGTTTTATCAATCACGTTGAATTGGTCAATGGCCTAACGTCTAGTGATGGTAATATGCTCGCTAAACAACTGACTAAACTGGTTCAAATGGAAGGCTCTGGTGAGGATCCTTTCGCTGAATTCAAAACGTCAGAATGTAAGGCTGAATTCAATTCTATCGCGGCTAATTGGCCACGTTCTGTGATGGGGCTTAAATCGTTTTCAGTTGACAGAAAAGAAACTAATTTTGATGCTGAAATCGTGATTGAATCAAATAACCAAGTTATTTTAGGTGCATTGACTAAAATGCGCGGTTTTATTCCAAGTTTTAGCCAAAACATCAATGACAATGTTGCTTCTTTAGCCTTTGGTATGGATGTGATGCAACTGGCACCGGCTTTATCTGAAATTTGGAAAGACTTACAAACACCGAGTTATCAATGTGAAGCATTAGCCCAAATGCAATACGGGGTAAGTGAACAAAACCCTGCTATGCTGGGGATGATGACAGGCATGGCTAACGGCGTTAAAGGGATCAGCGCAACGATTGTTGATTTCTCATTAACTGACGAAAACGGTGAGCCAGGCTTTAAGCATTTAGATGCGCTTATTAGCTTATCTGCAGACGACCCTGAAATGCTGCTAAATATGGTACGTCCTTTTGTACCGCAATTGGCTAATATTCAGTTAGAGAAAAATGGCGATGCAATTGATGTGAGCCCTTATTTAATGTTACCACCAGAAATGGGCGTGACTGCTCAAATGGCGATGAAAGATAATCACTTGGTTATCTTTAGTGGTGACAAAGGTGAAGCATTAGCAGATAAACTAGCTACAGAGAAGTTAGAGGCGAATGGCTTAAATAGTGTCGCTTTAGACTACCAAAAGCTACTTACGCCAGTGTTTTCTTTGATAGAAGAAAGTGGTGAGCCGATACCTGAAGAGCTAGCAATGCTTAAAGATTACGATATGCGTATGCAATTTGGTCTTGATGTCACAGCTAAAGGTATTTCTATCTCGACCAAAGCCAACAGCAAAGCTAAATAGGTTATTAATCTCGAAGATCAAAAAAGGTGAGCCTAGTGGTTCACCTTTTTTATTGTTGTTGCTTAAGTCATTGTAGGCTAATGCTAGTGCTGAACTGTTATCACAGAGCAATCATTTATCACAGAGCAATCATAGCAGAGCTTTTATCACAGAATTGTCGTGCTCAACCTATCCAAATCCTACCAAAGCTTCTAGCGCTAGCTAAACATTATAAAATGTCGTTTATTGAAACCCCAATACCGATACGTTGGTTGTGATGGTTATAATCAATCATGCTTTCGCCATAGCCATTAAAGTATTGCGTATATAAGCGCAAGTTACCTAATATTGGATAACTCCAAGTAAATTCTATTGAGCCTTTATTTGGACTTTCGAGATTATTACGTCCCATCATTGTAAAGCGGTGCTCGCCTAAACCGTATACAGCCTTCAGTTCAAAGTTGCCCATATAGTCTTCAATGTCTGGATTATCATCACCATCAGGAGATGTCGGTGTTTCTTTTTCATCTTCAGGTATCCGATACCAAGCTTTAAAAGCTAATGCGAACGGTCCTCGATCGAATACCATCTCACCATAAATTCGATTCCAGCTGCGGGATAAACTGCCAGACTTACCATTAGATTGATGAACAGCACCAAAGCCCCAGAACGAGTTTCGAAGCCCTGCTATTTCCCAATCATTATTAAACAGCATAAATATTTCGGGTTCGTGGTTAGTTTCTCTAAAAGGAGAAGAGATGTCTTTATTGTATACCTGCCAATAGGATTGATTGGTATAGGCAAAGAAAAGGTGACCATTATCACCAAACACATTGTACCAAAGGGGGAACTTGAAGCTAATTTGAAATTTTGCTTCAGCATTATCTACTTGTTCATCACTCCCTTCATTTCCCGTTTTAAAATCGATGTATGGCTCTGAATTCGGATTATCATTGTAGGTATAAGGCAGAATATAGTTCACCTTATGGGGCGTAATGACGAAACTTTTATCTGAAGTTTCTACTTCACTTTGGATTCTTTCATCAACTAAAGAATCCTCACCGCTTGCATTGAAACTTGCGAAAGCAAATAAGTAAAAGATGAATGGCAGACAGAGTGACTTGGACATTTAACCCTCTTTAATCTCTATATTTTTTGACAGGTTATCATTGCGATAACAAAGGTGAAACAAAATCTGCGATTAAAATGTATTTAGATGCAGATGTAATACTAGGTCTATATGAAGGTGAGTTTATGTTGTTGAGATAAACATAAAGCAAGTGATAACGCGACTCTATATAACCAAAAAGAATAAAAGCTAAGTTTTATCTATTATATATGGAATATGTAAACCGTTATATTTAGCCTTAATTGAATAAAGTGGGGTTAAAGGTAATGGCGTTAGTTTCAATACCAGGTCAGCAGGCTAAAGGAAAAGTATGGTTAGTTGGCGCAGGCCCTGGCGATGTTGAATTACTGACTTTAAAAGCCTGTCGAGTGCTTAAGAACGCTGATGCAGTCTTGTATGACGCACTGGTCAGCCAAGACATTCTTGATCTCATTCCACAACATGCAGAGAAGATTGCTGTTGGCAAGCGTGCAGGTAAGCACAGTGCAGCACAAGATGAAATCAATCAACTACTCGTGACTAAAGCCTATACCCGTAAAAATGTAGTGCGCTTAAAAGGTGGCGATCCATTTATTTTTGGCCGTGGCGGTGAAGAGTTACAAACATTGGTTGAAAGCGATGTTAAATTCGAGGTTGTACCTGGTATCACTGCAGCAAGTGGCACTTCAGCTTATGCAGGGATCCCATTAACCCATCGAGATTACGCTCAAGGGGTTTCTTTTATTACAGGGCATTGCCAAATTGAAAGTCGCCCTATGGACTGGCAAGGTTACGCTAATTCGAATAATACGTTAGTGGTTTATATGGGTATTTTAAATGCCAATATCATTAGTGAAGGTTTAATCAGTCATGGGCGCTGCCCTGATACGCCAGTGGCGATAGTGTCAAAGGCAACGACATCATCACAGCAGCGTTTTATTGGCAAGTTAAGTGAGTTGTCTCAACTCGCTGCAGATCCAGCGTTAAAAATGCCAGCTTTGATGATCATTGGCGAAGTGGTTCAACTTGCAGATTCATTAAACTGGTTTAACCCAGTTGAAAAAGCGCCATCGCAAATACATTCTGAAATTACCGCTTTAGGGCTGTAATTTATATATTTTTAATAAAACTTAACTGTTGAACCATCATCAGTGAATTGAGAATAATCAAAACATTAATCGATCTATTGATTTTAGCGATAAGTAATCTATCTGGGACTAAATCCATATTGATGATTACAATTGCGGTTAAAAGGCTGAATGACTATTTCAGTCTTTTTTTTACTTATTTTTTGCGAATAGGGATTATTTTTAACAACAACTGGTAAACTTAACCCGGAAATAACATCCTCATTTGTTTTTTCATGTAATTGTCATTCAGATTCTGTTGAGTTTACTGTGATCTCAGTCTATGTTATTTGATAGTATCTTGTGCTAGGTAAGCGTTATTTGCTTAATTATCCCTCTTTTTACGACGTGTTAAACTTTCGAAAATGAAATTTAATATCGGATGTAGTTCAAAATTACAAGCGTGAAGCAATTTTTGCCGTACATTTATTTCACATTTGTTTTAAAGGTGTGACTTCAATAGCGGATTTAGCTCACAGAATTATTTATTATGTGCTATCTGAATTTTAAAGGTTACAAGTAATGGCTGGATCCTCAAATCAGGTTATAACTATTAAACGAGGCCTCGATGTGCCTATTGCGGGGCAACCGCAACAAAGCATTGAATCTGCTAAACAAACCTCTCGTGTTGCTATTCTTGGCGAAGAATATGTTGGGCTTAAACCGACAATGCTTGTTGAAGAAGGTGAGATGGTCAAAAAGGGTCAGGCTCTTTTTGAAGACAAGAAAACACCTGGCGTGCTATTTACAGCACCAGCAAGCGGTGAAGTAATAGCAATAAATCGCGGTGAGAAACGCGTGTTATTGTCAGTTGTTATTCGTTGTGAAGGTGATGAATCCCTCTCTTTTGAATCGTCAGAAGATGTGATGTCATTATCGCGCGATGCGGTGAAAGCTAATCTTGTAAAAAGTGGTTTATGGACAGCGCTTCGTACTCGACCATTTTCTCGCATCCCTGCGATTGAAACTGTGCCTACGGCGATTTTCGTTACGGCAATGGATACCAATCCACTTGCTGCCGATCCTCGAATTATCATTGCTGAGCAGCAGCAGGCCTTTAATGTCGGCATGCAGGCGTTAACCCGTTTAACCGATGGTAAAGTGATGTTGTGCCATGATGAGGGTGACAGTTTACCCGGTCATGATTTACCACAAGTTGAATCGCATCAATTTGGCGGCGTACACCCAGCGGGTCTTGTTGGTACGCATATTCATTTATTACATCCAGTTAATATCGAAAAAGTGGTTTGGCATATTGGCTATCAAGATGTGATTGCGTTTGGAAAGCTATTTCAAACTGGTGAATTATTTAATCAAAGAGTGATTTCTTTAGCTGGCCCTAATGTGCTTAAACCACGCTTGGTTCGCACGCAAATGGGGAGCGACTTAAGTGAATTGGTTGAGAGTGAACTCAAAGACATTCAATCACGGGTTGTTTCTGGTTCAGTGTTGTCTGGTCATACAGCGATAGGTGTATATAACTACCTTGGTCGTTACCATTCTCAAGTTTGTGTGCTTACTGAAAATGCACGTCATGAACTACTGCCTTGGGTACGACGCAACAAAGAAAAGTTTTCGCTAACCGGCATTATGATGTCTGGTTTTAGCCGTACTAAAAAGTTATTCGATTTTACTACTCATGCAGGTGGTTCACCGCGGGCAATGATGGCGTTTGGGCAATTAGCCCGTGTAATGCCATTAGACATTTTACCGACCTTATTGGTAAGAGACTTAGTGGTTCGAGATACCGATGAAGCGCAGTTACTGGGCGCACTAGAGCTAGATGAAGAAGATTTAGCTTTATGTACCTTTGTTTGCCCAGGTAAATATGATTTTGGTAAAGAATTACGTGCTTGCCTAGATATCATCGAGAGGGAAGGTTAATGAGTCAGCAACAGAACAAACCGGGTAAGCAAGAGCGTTATTACGCTCACGGTCACTCGATGAAAAGCTACTTGCGCTCTTTATGGATCGCACGTGGCCGCAGTACTAAAGGTAAAGTGCATGTTCGTGATGCCATTGATGTTAAGCGTACCATGCACATTGTTGGCATGTGTTTATTGCCAGTATTGTTTTTCGGAATGTATAACCTAGGTTTACAAGCGCAAGTTGCTATAGCTGCTGGTGCAACTCAGCCTGAAAGTTGGCAGTTAGCCATTTTTAGCACCTTATTCGGTCAGTTAACTGACCAATCAGGTTTAGTCAGCTTATTTGCCTATGGCGCAAGTTATTATGTGCCGATTTATCTCGCCACATTGATTGTGTGTTTATTTTGGGAAGTGATTTTTGCCAAGATGAGAAAGCAAGAGTTGCATGAAGGCTTTTTTATCACCGCATTACTGTTCTCAATCATAGTGCCAGTTTCAACCCCGTTATGGATTATTGCTGTTGGCGTGAGCTTTGGTGTCATAGTCGCCAAAGAGATGTTTGGCGGCATGGGTTATAACTTCTTAAACCCTGCGCTTGCAGGTTACGCCTTTATTTATTTTGCTTATCCAACTGAAGTGGCGGCAATTAGTCAGTTTGTTGCAGTGGATGGTTTTGCGGGTGCGACCACCTTGACTGAAGCTGCTGCCAGTCGCGCAAATCTCTATGCAGATGTGAGTTGGCTTGGCGCATTATCTGACCCTAAATGGATGGATGCCTTTTTAGGCTTCACTCCAGGTTCAATTGGTGAAACCAGTACCTTGGCTATCCTAATTGGTGGCGGCGTATTGTTATTAACTCGAGTTGCTGATTGGCGAGTGGTTGCTGGCGTTTTGTTAGGCATGATTGCTACGGCTATCTTGTTTAACTTATTTGGCCCTGCCAAGAACTCAATTGCTGCAATGCCTTGGACTTGGCACCTTGTTACTGGTGGTTTTGCCTTGGGTATGATGTTCATGGCGACAGATCCTGTTACCGCTTCTTATACTCGAAATGCGAAATATGCCTATGGTGCATTGATTGGGTTTATGACGGTGTTAATTCGAGTGCTGAACGTGAAATTACCTGAGGGCATAATGTTGGCGATTTTATTTGCCAATTTATGGGCTCCGCTATTCGATTATCTGGTGGCTCGCGCCAACATTAAACGGAGACTAAAACGTCATGGCCTTTAAGAAAGATACTGTCGCAGGCACGATGATATTTATCATCAGCCTGAGTTTAGTTTGTTCGTTTATGATCACCGGTACCGTTGAAATTCTTAAAGAACGTAAACTGGTTAAAAAGCGTGATGAGGTACAGCAGTTTGTACTTCGCGCCGCTAATGTTGATATTAGCGCTGGTGACTTCCGAGAATTATTTACTGAGCGTGTGACGCCGAAAATGGTGAACCTAGAATCAGGAGAGTTTGTTGCCCAAGAGAACTTACTGGATCTCGATGAGCGCATGGCGGCCATTAATCCAGAAACCTCATCAAAACCTAAAAAAGATACCGCGAAGATTAAAACTCGTGCTAATGACATCCGTATTTTCGAAGTACGTGATGAGAGTGGTCAGCTTACCAGTGTGGTAATGCCGATTTACGGTAAAGGTTTATGGTCAATGATATATGGTTACTTGGCGGTAAAACCTGATTTAAATACGGTAGAAAATATCATTTTCTATGAGCACGGTGAAACGCCCGGTATTGCTGATTTCGTCACGGATTCTGAATGGACTGACTTATGGAAAGGTAAGCAGTTATTTGATGAAAAAGGCAATATTGCGATTAAAGTTGTTAAAGGCGGCGCCAAAGAGGGCGATGTTCACGGTGTAGATGGCGTGAGTGGCGCAACCAGAACAGGTGTTGGTATTCAACGCGCTGTTGAATTCTGGTTTGGTGTTGAAGGTTATCAACCTTTTCTTAAGCAATTTGCTGTTACGGAGGCTAAATAATGAGTAGTGCAGTTTCTACAAAGCAGATCTTAACCTCGCCTATTTTTGCTAATAACCCAGTCGCGATGCAAGTCCTTGGTGTGTGTTCTGCACTGGCTGTTAGTAACTCAATGCAAACGGCATTAGTGATGACATTGGCGGTGACGTTTGTATTGGTCATGTCGAATTTAATCATTTCGACGATTCGTAACTTCATCCCTAACAGTGTGCGAATTATTGCGCAAATGACCGTGATTGCTTCACTGGTGATTATCGTTGATATGGTGTTACAAGACGTGGCTTACGAACTTTCAAAGCAGTTATCTGTGTTTGTGAGTTTGATTATCACCAACTGTATCATCATGGGGCGAGCAGAAGCTTTCGCGATGAAATATCCTCCGCATCTGGCATTAGTTGATGCGTTAGGAAATGCCATGGGTTACGGCGTGATATTGCTTGGTGTGGCATTTGTGCGTGAGCTATTAGGTCGCGGTACTTTGTTTGGCCATGAAATATTTACCACTATTGAAAACGGTGGTTGGTATCTTGCAAACGAAATGTTCACCTTACCGCCAAGTGCGTTCTTCTTGATCGGCGTGATGATTTGGGCGATCAATGTTGTGCAGCGTAAGAGAGGATAATGGCGATGGAACATTATATTAATTTATTTATTCAAGCTGCGTTTATCGACAATATGGCGCTGTCATTCTTCTTAGGTATGTGTACGTTCCTTGCGGTATCTAAAAAGGTATCAACGTCTTTTGGTTTAGGTATTGCCGTTATCGTAGTAATGATGCTCGCTGTGCCTTTGAATCAAATTATCTATGTAAATGTACTCGCGCCTGGCGCGCTGGCTTGGGCTGGATTTCCAGAATTAAATCTAAGCTACTTGCAGCTTATTACCTTTATTGGGGTGATTGCTGCCTTGGTGCAAATTTTGGAAATGTTTCTTGAACGTTATATTCCAACTCTGTACCAGTCCTTAGGTATTTTCTTGCCACTATTAACCGTTAACTGTGCGATTTTTGCAGGGGTTATTTTTATGGCAAACCGTGACTACAACTTAGTTGAGTCGATGGTCTTTGCAGGTGGTAGTGCTGTGGGTTGGGCAATGGCGATTATTCTGTTAGCAGGTCTTCGTGAGCGGATGAAGTTTCATGCTATTCCGCTGGGCTTACAGGGGATCGGTATAACCTTTATAACGACTGGTTTAATGGCGCTGGGTTTCATGTCTTTCGCTGGTATTACCTTATAGTGTGGTGCTTAAAAATGACAATGCAATCGAATATGAATTCTCTGAGTGATGACAAATTGTTGAGAAGGTACATTTAATGGAAATGGCAATTGGCATAGGCATGTTTACCATAGTGGTAAGTTTGCTGGTAATGGTAATTTTATTCGCCAAGAGTAAATTGGTGAATACCGGTGATGTCACCATTGGAATTAATGGTGAAGCGGATAAAAGTGTGCGTACGCCTGCAGGGGATAAGCTGCTTGGTGCACTAGCAGGTAACAGTATTTTCATTCCATCAGCCTGTGGTGGTGGTGGAACCTGTGGTCAGTGTCGTGTGACAGTTAAATCTGGTGGCGGCGATATTTTAGCGACTGAGCTTGACCACATTACCAAAAAAGAAGCAAAAGAAGGTTGTCGTTTAGCTTGTCAGGTTGCCGTTAGAACGGATATGGAACTTGAAGTTGACGAAGAAATCTTTGGGGTTAAAAAGTGGCAATGTGAGGTTATTTCAAATAATAACCAAGCGACATTTATTAAAGAGCTGTTGCTTAAAGTGCCTGAAGGTGAAGAAGTTCATTTTAAAGCGGGTGGCTATATCCAAATTGAAGCACCTGCACATGAAGTGAAATACGCTGATTTTGATATTCCTGAACAGTATCGCGATGACTGGGAACGGTTTGAATTATTTAATCTAGTTTCTAGGGTTAATGAAGATGTCTTACGTGCTTACTCAATGGCAAATTACCCTGATGAAAAAGGGACAATTATGCTCAACGTGCGTATTGCAACACCACCAACCAACGATTTACCGCCAGGGCAAATGTCATCGTATATTTTTAACTTGAAATCGGGCGACAAAGTGACGATTTCAGGCCCCTTCGGTGAGTTCTTTGTTAAAGAAACTGAAGCTGAAATGGTATTCATTGGCGGTGGTGCTGGTATGGCGCCAATGCGTTCACATATCTTCGACCAACTTAAAAGTAAGCAAACCAAACGTAAAATGTCATTTTGGTATGGTGCTCGCTCTGCTAGAGAGATTTTTTACCAAGAAGATTTTGACATGCTTGCTGCAGAAAATGACAACTTTGTCTGGCATGTGGCGTTATCAGATCCCTTACCTGAAGATAACTGGCAAGGCTATACTGGTTTTATTCATACTGTATTGCTTGAAAATTATCTTAAAGATCATAAAGCGCCAGAAGATTGTGAGTTTTACATGTGTGGCCCTCCAATCATGAACTCCTCAGTGATCAGCATGCTTGAAAGTTTAGGTGTTGAAGAGGAAAACATCTTACTTGATGATTTTGGTGACTAGCCTGAAATAGACAAGTTTTGATTGAATCAATATTATTAAAGCTGAAACTGAGGTTTCGGCTTTTTTTATGCTTGTTTATTTCGAGTAAACGATTAGGCTATAAAATTCATATCGCCACTCTTCCTTCCTATTGCTGCCATTTTCTGGATAATAATTAATGTAGTGTTGTAATGCTACACCATTGCAAAATTGTTGCGTTAAAGTTTTTAATAAATTGTTGCGTAATTGTTTATTAACGGGCTTGTAAGCCTTTATCTCTCTATACCTATTGCTTGTTACAAGAAGCATCTGATACTGTCAAATGAGTAGCATGAATCATTAATAAGACTTCAGCTGCGCAATATAATAACGACCAATAATTAAATGGGACTCATGTTTTGAATTTAAAAATGCTTGGCTCAATAGCCATTGTGGCTGGAACTGCGATTGGTGGGGGCATGCTCGCTTTGCCCCTTGCGACAGCAGCATTAGGTATTATGCCAGCAATTTTGTTGCTGGTAGTGATTTGGGGATTATCAGCTTACACCTCATTACTGATGTTAGAGATTAATTTACGTGCAGGTGTTGGTGACAACGTGCATGGCATTACGGGTAAAACATTAGGTAAAGTAGGCCAACTGATCCAAGGTGCATCCTTCCTAAGTTTATTATTTGCACTGACGATGGTGTATTTAATGGGCGGTTCCTCATTACTTGAATCCCGCTTAGAGCCGTTACTAGGCGTAGACTTAAATAATCAAATTTCAGTATTACTATTTACGCTGTTTTTTGGCGGTATTATCGCCGTGGGCGTCAAGTGGATTGATAAAGTCTCACGAGTCCTTTTTACCGCTATGGTGGTGTTATTAGTATTAGTGGTAGCTTTCTTATTACCTGAAGTTAATATTGTTGCCTCGTTAACTAACTTCTCAGCTAATGTTGCTGAAGGCGATAAGCTGGATCAATTATGGTTGGCAGCAATTCCAGTGGTGTTTACGTCATTTGGTTTCCACGTGTGTATTGCTACCATCGTTAGATACCTTGATGGTGACGCAGTGTCACTGAGAAAGATCCTATTAATAGGTTCGACTATTCCGCTATTTTGCTACATCTTATGGTTACTCGTTACCCTTGGTACATTGGGCGGCGAAACCGTTCATGGCTTTGCAGGTTCATTGCCTGAGTTAGTCAGTGCGCTGCAGGCTGTGGCTCAGTCAGCTATCGTGAGCCAGTTTATTGATTTATTCGCAAATCTTGCACTGATCACTTCTTTCTTAGGTGTGACCATGAGCTTATTTGACTATGTTGCAGAATTAACCCGTGCAAGAGATGATGCTGCTGGTCGTGCTAAAACCTGGTTGATTACCTTTGTACCACCATTACTTTGTGCACTGTATTACCCTGATGGCTTTTTCCAAGTACTGGGATTTGCAGCAATACCGTTAGTCGTTATGATTATTTTCTTGCCAATTGCGATGGCGCTAAAACAACGTAAAGCGCAAATGGGCGGTTATGAAGTGAGTGGTGGTAACTTTGCTATGGGTGTTGCTGGTATCTTGGGTGCGCTGATTGTTTTAGCTCAGCTAATGGTGGCATTAGGCTAATTTTTCAAAAGTTACTTCAAAAGCGACTTTAAAAAGTGGATATTGTTGAAAGTAATGCAACAAGAATGTAACGGAGTTTTACAACCACTGTTCTTAACTTCTTTCGATATGATAAAGTCAGGCTATATGCCTGACTTTTTTATGTGTTAAATACGCAAAGTGTTTAACAAGCACAAAGGACAGAAGAGCTTTATATCATCTGTCATTTCAATAATTGTGCTGCAGTTTATAGGCGTAAAAGAATAATAAACCTGAAATCAGGTTAATAAGCTAGATGTGCACTCACTTATAAAATGGAATTATTACAATGAAAACATGGTTATTAAGCGCCGCAATCGTGGCCTCATTTGCTGCACAAGCAGATGAAGGGATGTGGCAGCCTTATCAACTCCCAGCAATGGCTGATGAGTTAAAAGCAAAAGGGCTAGAGATTGATGTGAAATCGATATCTAAATTGACAGAATACCCAATGAACGCAGTGATTAGCTTGGGCGGTTGTACTGCATCATTTGTTTCTCCAAAAGGGTTAGTTGTCACTAACCATCATTGTGCTTATGGCTCAATTCAGTACAACTCAACCCCAGAAAAGAACTTATTAAAAGATGGTTTCTTAGCAAAAACCTATGCAGACGAATTACCTGCAACGCCTGGTTCACGCATCTTTGTAACAGAAGAAGTGACTGATGTAACTGATCAAGTTAAATCTGGCGAAATGAATAAAGTGGGTAACGATTTTTATAAAGGGATTGAGCAAAAAGAGAAAGCCCTTGTAGCTGAGTGTGAAGCTGAAGATGGTTACCGTTGTAAGGTATATAGTTTCCACGGTGGACTTGAGTATTATTTAGTTAAACAAATGGAAATTCGTGATGTTCGCTTAACCTATAATCCAGCTGCGAGCGTGGGTAAATATGGTGGTGATATTGATAACTGGATGTGGCCGCGCCATACCGGTGATTTCTCATTCTACCGCGCTTATGTGGGTAAAGATGGCAAACCTGCAGATTTCAGTAAAGACAACGTGCCTTATGAGCCAAAAAGCTTTTTAAAAGTATCAGCTAAAGGTGTGAGTGACGGTGATTTTGTGATGGTAGCAGGCTATCCAGGTCGTACAAACCGTTACCGCACAGCTAACGAAGTAGAAAATCAGTTTGAATGGGCTTACCCAGAAGGGAAAGTACTACGTGAGCGTTTAATTGAAATCATCA
Organism: Shewanella sp. 2_MG-2023; assembly: GCF_030548905.1. Taxonomy (NCBI): domain Bacteria; kingdom Pseudomonadati; phylum Pseudomonadota; class Gammaproteobacteria; order Alteromonadales; family Shewanellaceae; genus Shewanella; species Shewanella sp. 2_MG-2023. The sequence continues at coordinate 28,349 of NZ_JAUOSO010000007.1, read as the reverse complement.
AAGAAACTGCGCCAGAAGGCAGTGACGAACGCATTAAGTATGAAAGTGCTATTGCAGGTTTAGCGAACTACGCTAAAAACTTTACTTCAATGATTGAGTTTTATGGCAAATCGCCAATGCTTGAAGAGCGTAAGGGCTTGGAGCAAAAACTGGCTAATTGGATTAAAGCTGATAAGAAGCGTCAATCGCAGTATGGTGAGACTTTAGCTGAACTTGATAAGTTGATCGCTAAAGAACAACAAGGTCAAGAGCGTGACGTGCTGATGAGCTATATGGGCTATAGCAGCATGATGAGTACAGCGGGTCGTTTATACCGTCTTGCTAATGAAAAAACCTTGCCAGATATGGATCGTGAACCAGGCTATCAAGAACGTGATATGACTAATTTCACTTCTGGAATGGAGCGTATTGAGCGTCGTTATGCCGCTAGTGTGGATAAAGCCATCCTTGCAGATTTGATTAAACGATATGCAGCATTGCCAAGCGAATACCGTCTAGCAGCTTTTGATAAAGCATTTGCAATCGGTCAGCCATTTGATGAAGCTAAATTCACTAAGCACCTTGATAACATGTACGCTAAAACTACGTTATCTGACAAAGAAACGCGCTTAGCGTGGATGGATAAGTCGGTTGCTGAATTTAAGAAGTCAAAAGATCCATTCATTCAATATGCTGTTAGTACGTATGATGAAAGAATGCAGCGTGAGCTAGATAATAAGCAGCTTGCTGGTGATTTAATGAAAGTACGCCCGCAGTATATGGATGCGATTATCGCTTACAACCGTGAACTTGATAAGCCTGTATATGCTGATGCTAACTCAAGTTTACGTGTCACCATTGGTAATGTGAAAGGTTATAGTCCACAAGATGGATTAGTGGCGGTTCCTTTTACTCGTTTAGAAGGCATTGTTGCGAAAGATACTGGTGTCGAGCCTTTTAACTCTCCAGCTAAACAGCTTGAGTTAATTAACCAAAAGCAATACGGCGATTACTATGTTAAATCTCTAGATTCTGTACCGGTTAACTTCTTATCAACTCTTGATACAACCGGTGGTAACTCTGGTTCACCTACCTTAAATGGTCGAGCTGAACTGGTGGGGTTACTATTTGATGGTGTTTACGAGAGTATTATTGGTGATTGGGGTTACGATCCTGAGACAAACCGTTCAATTCAAGTGGACAGCCGTTACATGTTATGGGTTATGAAATACTTAGATAACGCTGATAACTTACTTGAAGAGATGGAAATCGTTAAGTAGAAGGTTCATACATTACAGGCATCTAGAGTTTCAGTAGGTGCCTTAGAACCGAAATTTCTGCGGCCTCTAGGGGCCGCATTTGTTTTTCTGCTAAGTTCAAAAGTTCACAATTCATTATACTCATACGCACCAAATCAATCACGTTATAGCCTAGAGCTTTAGCCATTCTACGGATCTGTCGGTTTAAACCTTGGGTCAACGTAATTTGAAATTGATTCTCACTGACTGCGGTAACTTTACAAGGTTTAGTGGTGACATCACGATAGCTTACCCCTTGGCTCATTTTCTCAATAAACTCATCATTAAAAGGGCGATCTACTGTTACTAGATACACTTTTTCATGGCCAAAATCTGGGTGCATTAATCGGTGGGTTAATTCACCATCATTTGTGAGCAATAACAGCCCGCGTGAATCCTTATCTAATCTACCAGCAGGATAGAGCCTAGGAGCGGGCGGTAGAATATGGATAAGACTAGATGGAAGGTCGGGCAATAAGCGGCAGTCAATGCCTACAGGTTTGTGATACAGCCAATACTGTTTACTTTCAATAGGGGCAATTGGCGCACCATCCAATAAGATATTAGGATTAACAGCAGATTGATTCACTCTATCTAATGGTGATGCCTGTTGGCCGTTAAAACTGACACGACCAGCAGCAATAAGTCGCTGAGCTTGACGTCTTGAGCTGACACCACAATGGGCGAGGTATTGTTCTAAACGCATATTAACTGACAAGGTTAATCGCTCGCAAAGGTGAGGTTTGATAGCTGTTTTTGCTGAAACTTAATCATTTTTTTCATATTTAGCCCCAGCAAGACACACCATAATATATTGGCTTGAGTCAGTACCCACATGACTAAAGACACCCAACAAATATCGCCGACTCTATGAGTGCAAGGATCAAAATCAAGCGTAGACCAGTTGAGTAAATACATTAACGCAATAGAGAAAATTAGCCCAATAATGTTAAAGCCAAATAAAGATGTTGAAAGTGAACTTTTTTTTCTAAAGTAATCAATGAAACAAAAGCTGTGCAGTAGAAAAGTACAAATGAGATAACCAGTTGAAAAGAAACGATGTTGCTCAAGAAAGTTAATTGGAAAAATACCAATCAGTACAATTAATACCCCTAGAATAGCGCCAGTAATGGTAATGATCCTGCTATATACATCGGTAAAAACATAATATCGCGCCAGCATCGAAAGCATCAAACAAGCGCCGCCAATCACTAAGCCCATGTTATATACAATCGCTAAAGGCGAACTCATGTAGTCGCCTAAGGTGTCAGCGCGAATACTTAATGGACTGACTCCTAATCGAGCAACCTCAGCAATAAGTGCAGTACTAATCCCCAAACCACTGATCAACGCCGTCGCTAAAGACATGAAAATAATCATTAAATGTAAATCGTAATGTTTATTGGCTTCAATTGTTTGACTCATGAATGGCTTAATATCTGCTTTCGTTAACTAATTGTTAGTGACAGATTATCACTAATCGACATATTTTATTAAGAGGGAGATACAAAAAACCTGATATAAATTGCCAGTTGGCATTTCTATATCAGGTTTTAAAAGCGTTAAACTTATCGTCTAACTGCGCTGATTAGTTACGCTTGCGTAAAATCACAATGGCTACAGCGACTACCGCTAAAATCATGCAGTACCAAGCGTAAGAGATGGCTGCTAATGGGCTAATAGCAAATGTAGATGCTATCAATAATGCTTGGGCGCCATGAGGGATAAGACCCTGAACAATACAAGCGAAGATATCTAATACACTTGCAGCACGTTTAGGTTCAACACCATGTTTTTGAGCTAAATCTTTAGCAATATCACCAGCAACGACAATTGATACAGTGTTGTTTGCCACACAGGTATTGGTGGCTGCAACAATACTGGCCATACCTAATTCAGCTGCTCGGCTTGACTGACCGCCTTTAGCTTTTGAGAAACGTTTGATTAGTAATTCAATTTTTTCACTGACAAACTTCAGTCCACCTTGCTGCTGCATTAGTGCAGCTAAACCGCCAACAAGCATTGAAAGGATGAAGATTTCTTGCATGTTAGTGAAACCAGCATAAATATCTTGTCCGAACTGGATTACACCGTAATCAGCTACAAACAGCCCTGTTGCTCCAGCAAGTAAAATACCCACGGTTAGCACAACGAACACATTCACACCCGCTACTGCTAGAAATAAGATCGTTAAGTAAGGGATAACATTGATGATATCAATTTCTTGAGCGGCGACCTCAGCTTGTCCTTGGCCTGCAAAAGCAAATAGCACAAGCGTGATTAATGATGCTGGTAAGGCAAAGATTAAGTTCTCGTGGAACTTATCTTTCATCTCACAGCCCTGTGTTCGGGTTGCAGCAATGGTGGTATCAGAAATAATCGACAAGTTATCACCAAACAACGCACCTGACATAACAGCACCTGCCATTAGGGCGTAATCAATTTGCGCTTGGTCAGCAACACCTAAAGCAATTGGCGCAACAGCAGCAATGGTGCCCATTGAGGTGCCCATAGCGGTTGCAATGAAGGCGGCAATAACAAAGAAGCCAGGAAGCAACATGCTTGAAGGGATCATTGAAAGACCTAGTGCAACGGTTGCATCAACACCACCAGTGGCTTTAGCAACAGATGCAAAAGCACCTGCGAGTAAGTAAATTAAACACATCGCGATGATGTTGCTGTGACCGATACCCGCAATAAAGGTATCAATAGACTGATTTAGTTTTTGCTTCGATAGCAATAGCGCCAAAATAATCGCAGGTAAAATAGCGATGACACTTGGTAATTGATAAAAAGCGAAATCTACCCCTTGGCTTTGAAAGTAAACGCCAGCACCGATAAATAGGGCTAAAAAGGCGAATAGAGGCAATAAAGCGATAAAGGAGGCTGGGCTCGTCGTAGTTGTATTTTTTGTCGTCAAGGTCGTCTCTCTTTTTTTATTTCAGTGATACTGGTTATGCGTCTATGGATGCAATTGAGTACTTTAGCAAACTCTTCATTAATAGTCGTATTATGATGACTTCTTAAGTTCTGGCAAGCATAGGAGATCTACAAATTAGTGTCAATCTAGACGTCTAGACTTCTTTGCTTCTGAGCGAACTTTTACAAAATACACTAGGTTTCGTTTTGTAAAATTAACATTTGCGTATAAAAAATGTTGTGTGAGCGGGATTAATAAGCAAGTTGTGAGGCAAAGCTAGTGGCTCGCAAACACGTTGGTTTAATTTAGCTTCAGATTACAGTTGTTTTTGATGCGCGTGTAAGGGGCAATTGAATACTGACAAGGTGAATAAAGGGCATTAGAAAACAGGTTTGATCTTGTATTGGAATCAACAAAAAAGCCAATGCAGAGCATTGGCTTTATAGCGTGCACTTAAATAGCTGAAGTTACATCCAGCGACTTTTCTGTTTACGCTGTGGTCTTGGTAAATAAACCAAAATAATGCCAATTAATGCGCCTAAACCTGCAATCAATGCGCCTTGTTGCCACATTTTAGATTGAGCATTATCTTTAATCGATTGCAGCTGCTGGTTAGCTGTATCACGTTCATTAGTGACTTTTGTTAACTCTGATTGCAACGAAGCAATTTGGTTGTTCGAAGACGTTAGCTGTTGTGCAACAGATTCTGAACTTTGATCTAATTGCGCTAAGGTTGATTTTGTTTGCGCTAATTCAGCTTCAATAATCGGTAAGCGAGTTCGCAAGCTTGAACCTGTTTCAATCAAGTCTGACTTTACCCAGCCTTCACGATCTTTATGATCACGAACTTTACTGTAATCGTTTTGCGTCTCGTTTAATAAGGTAATTGTCTGGCCAGCTTCAATACTGCCTAATATACGATACTGAGTACCTGGACCACCGTGGATGTAAATAAACACATCGTCAGTAATGTAATGCGTCTGAGCCATTAAACCTTTTGAGAGCAGTAGCAGGGCTACTAATGTAAGCATTCTGAACACGTTATTTTTCCATACCATTAGAACTATCCGTCATGCTATTTATTTAGTGACTTGATTGCAAGGAAGAACGTCAAAGACTTATTTAAATAAGCGGTATTACTGATGTAAATGTGCATTATTAGTCAAAAACGCTGCAATCATTGCTTTTATTGCACGGTTTATTAGGCATTTTAACACTCAAAAAAGAGCCACAAAAAAGCCGGACATTTTCATGACCGGCCTTTTAAGCAATATAGCAATCGCTATCTTAGCTAAATACACCCTTAATGGTGAAGAAGAACAAGATAGATAATGCGGCACCTGCAGGGAGAGTAACTACCCAAGAGATGACGATATTACGGACTACACCGATATTAATTGCAGCAATACCACGTGCCATTCCCACACCCAATACAGCACCAACAAGTGTCTGTGTTGTAGAGATAGGAAGACCAGTACCAGATGCAATGACAACCGTTGAAGCAGCTGCTAATTCTGCAGCAAAACCACGACTTGGCGTTAGGTGAGTAATGTTTTTACCAATGGTTTGCATAACGCGCTTACCAAAGATAGCTAGACCCATTACGATACCAACAGCACCTAAAGGTAGAATCCACCAAGCTAATGCTGCTTTAGACTCAATTTCACCGCCACTGTTAACAACAGAAACAACTGCCGCTAATGGGCCAATTGCGTTAGCAACATCGTTTGAACCATGGGCAAATGCCATACAACAAGCGGTAACAACCATTAAGATAGCGAATACTTTCTCTACGTTTGCATACTCAGCTTGACGGTTAACATTGGTTGGCATGTTTAAGCGACCAATAGCCACTCTACCGAAGATCCCTACACCGATAGCAACAGCAAGTGCTAAACCGTATGCTTCAACGGTAGAGAAGTGTAAACCAACGTGCTTAAGTCCTTTTGTGATAGTCACAAGCGACATAATAAAGCCCGCAAGTCCCATGTAAAAAGGCACGAAACGTTTTGCGTTCGCGAGTGGGTCATCGGTGTTGAAAATTAACTTTTGAACACTTTGGAACAGCATGAAAGCAATGAAACCGGATATTGCAGGTGTTACCACCCATGAGCCGATAATGCCAACAACTTTACCCCATTCAACCGCTTCAGTACCAACACCTACAGCAGCAAAACCAACAATGGCGCCAATGATAGAGTGAGTTGTTGATACAGGCCAGCCTAATGCTGACGCCGCGATTAACCATAAACCTGCCGCTAATAAAGAGCCGATCATGCCGTATACCAGTAATTCAGGCGATTCAACGAAGAAACTTGCGTCAATAATACCTTTACGAATAGTACTGGTAACTTCACCACCTGCTAAATAAGCACCGGCAAATTCGAAGATCATTGCAATAATAATTGCTTGTTTGATTGTGATGGCGTTGGAACCTACTGAGGTACCCATAGCATTGGCAACGTCATTTGCGCCAATACCCCATGCCATCAAAAATCCAAATACAGCCGCAATACCAATTAGCATTGGGCCATTGGTGACTAATACATCAACCATGTTGTTTCCTTGATAACCTTGTTAGTTATGAACTGCGAGCTAACATTAGCTCTAGGCGAGAGCCTACACGCTCAGCTAAATCAGCCAAGCCTCCAACCCATTCGATGATTTTGTACATGAACATGACATCGACAGGATTCAAATCTGCTTCCAAGCTTAGTAGTAAACGACGTACTTGGATCTGCAAATCATCAGAATCAGCTTCAATCAGATCTAATTCATTGATCATCTTAGCGACTAATTCGACTTCACGACCACGGAAACCTGTTTCTAGAAGGTCATCGAGTTCGTTAATTGCTTGCTTAGCAAGAGAGACAGCATCTAAACAACGTTTGAGGTAAGCGTTAAACGGTGCTTGAACTGGTTGAGGGAACACTAATTGGCGACCAATAATTCGGCCTGAGATGTCTTTAGCTTTGTTGGCGATTTTGTCTTGTTGAGTTAATAACTCAAGCAAGTCAGTACGCTCAACAGGCATGAACAACCCACTAGGAAGGGTAAGACGAATTTCACGCTTCAGCGCGTCAGCGTCATTTTCTAATAAGCTAATTTGCTTACGTACATTTACAGCTTCATCCCAATCACCCGAAGTCGTTGCTTCAAAGAAGGGTACGAGTAAAGATGCACATTCGTGAACTTTATCTATATGCTGTTCTAATGGTTTAAGGGGTGATTTTGCAAACACACCTAAAATAGAGTTTACTGGCATTGCGGTTAACCTATTTAATGATTCCAAAGTTGGAAAAACGGGCGCATGTTACCTCAAGCGTCCGCATATTGAAACTGTGTTTTTAATTTAATCTACAGTTATTAGCGCTCAGTATATAGAACTGAGTTGCGCAATCCTAAGGGATTTTTATTACAGAAATGTGACATTGTGAACTTAACATGACACATTTATGAAGATTTAATGACAAGGTGAGTAGAAAGTCAATGGACGCTGAGATAGAACTGAAGCTGTTTATGCAGTCGCAATACCATGATTTACTAGTTAAATTACTCAATGGAATGAGCGAATCCACACCACAAAATACCCGTGAATTATCCAATAAATATTTCGATACAGCAGCATTACAACTTCGTCGTTGGAAGATGGGATTGCGGGTAAGAAGTAGTGAAAACTTTACAGAGCAAACCATTAAAACTGCAGGCTCAGTTATTGGTGGTATTCATACACGACCTGAATACAATGTCCCTATTGAACAAAAAATACCCTCTCTTAATTTGTTTCCTAAAGACATCTGGCCAAATGAAGCGGATATCGACGGATTACAACAAGACCTACATTGTGTTTTTGAGACCAATTTTACCCGCCAAGCTTGGCATATTTATATCGAAGGTAGCTTAGTTGAAGTGGCATTTGATGTCGGTGAGGTGCTTGCTAACGGTGAATCAGAGCCTATTTGTGAAATTGAGTTTGAATTATTAGCAGGTGAAGCCTCGGCTTTATTACATCTTGCTATAGAGGTTGCGCGCACTATTCCGGTTCGACTAGGTAAAGCCAGCAAGGCGCAGCGTGGTTATCAATTATCTGGGCACCAACATTCAGCTCCGCTAGAGAAGATAGATTACATTTGTCTGCCAACAGACAAGAGCTTGCCAAAAACCTTAGAAGTATTACTGGAAACAGGTATCGAGCGTTGGCAAATCATTGAGTCCTTATTGATTGAAACCCGAGATATTCCTCATCAAGCTAAACTTTGGATGCAGCTCAGGGCATGTGTCAGATTATTAAGGCTGACCTTGAGTCAATTTGGGTTACTTAACAAGCAAGTTTTGCAATATTTTGAATTAATAGAACAGCAAATGCAGTTCATTGAGCCATTGCAAAGTTTAAGTCTTATTTTAGATGAACAAAAAAAGCTACTTGGTAAACGCGCTGATAAAACCGTGATCACCGAACTCGTGATGACAAAAGTCACTGAGTTGGTTTCAAGCCATAAACTGGCTCACCTTTGGCAAGTGCCAGAGTATGGACAACTGCAATTATCATTAGTCGATTTATTATTAAAAACCACTAACGGTAGCCATCAGATGGTGGATTACCCTGAACTTGGCTTATTCGCTAATCATTTACAGCAGGACTCTTGGCAAAAAATTGTTAATTTAATGCCGGTAACAGCTGCAATGGACAGTTTGGATTATCAAAAGGTTGCCCAGAGATTAGACGAAAGTATTTTGGTTGGCTTTGCTTATGGTGAGTTATATCAAGCTGAAGATAGAGAAGCCTTTCGCGCCCCTTGGCAAGACCTGGCGTTAGGGATCCAAACATTAGGCAGTTATCAATTATTATCTGAAATCACCCAAGACAGTGATGTGGATATTGCGAGCTGGTTAGAAGCTAAAGAGCAAAGCTTACTTTTTGCGATGGAGCACTCTAGAAAAAGTGCTCTTGGTAATCAACCTTACTGGAAATGATAAACTCCTAGCAACTCGTACCTAACAACTCGTACCTAACAACTCGTACCTAACAACTCGTACCTAACAACTTGTATCTAACCACTGGTATATACCAAGAGTCAGTGCTAGATAGCTCATTTTAGCCATCGCTTAAAATGTAAAAACCTATCAAATGATAGGTTTTTATTGGTTATGTACGGCCATAACAATGTTTGATAAAAATTTAAGGTGCTATGAATGATAAATATGCAATAGTTTGATAATTTATCTAAGAATGAAAGGCACTTCCTTATAATAAAGTTTAATCATTTTTAAACTCACTTTTGGAAAGAAACGAGTTACCCGTTTATGTTTTGTACTTCATCTATATTGGCTAAATTACTTAAGACCATCACTTCAATCTAATTCATTGCCTGCCGCAGGCTATCGTGCAAGCACGACTATGACACGCAGCAAGTTCATCCCTGAAAGCTCGGCCATGACGTCCATGTCATGGACGGTCACAGCCGTGCTTACACCGGAATTTTCATCTCTTCGATTTGACTGTATTCGTGACAATTTAAAGAGCTAAAAAGCTCAAGTTGTATAGGTGTTTCGATCTTCTAAGAATGCACAATTTGAATTGAGGCAAGTAAGAAAATCGCGTGAGTCCAGACAAGGATGTCTGGCTAGCTTTCGAGGGGAAGGGACGCCTCATCGTGAGCGTTAGTGATTTTGTAGCTTGCCGAAGCGGACTCAAAATGAAGTTTAAAGCTGGATCATTCTCCGTTGGAAATTTTGCTGTTTACATTTCGCCGGAGCTGCGGGGCCTAATTCTTTAATAAAGAGTATAGAGGGAGTCGCAGTTCACTCCCTTTTAGTCTGGTGTGGGCGAAGCGCCACGACCTTGATTTAGATTTTGATTCGATTCAAATCTAGAAATCATCAAACTATATTATAAATGCTCAGACTTTATTATGATTTATCAAACATTAATATGAAAGCACAGGTTAATTTACTCTGCGCCGACTATTTATTATTGATCTCTTTACGCAAGCGGGTAATTTCTTCCAGCATCTGCTGTTGGTTCTTTTCCATTTGAGCTTGATTCTGCTCCATTCTGGAAATCGCTTTTTCAAGCTCAAATTTAATCTCATTTTTATTGGTTTCATTGCGTTCATTTTCATCTGGCGCAACAAATACTGACGCCATATAGCCTGAGATAACACCAAAAAAGCTCACGCCACTCATAATAACAATTGCCCCAACAACGTGGCCGACACTGCTCACAGGGTAATAGTCACCGTACCCTACAGTTGAAATGGTCACGAGTGTCCACCAAATTGCTTGTTCAGCGGTTTCAATATTGGCACCTTCAACACCCGCCTCAACTAATAAAATCACGATAGAAGCGGTGGTTAAGATAAACACCATTGCTAGTAATAGGCTGGCTAATGTGGTTTGTTTACGTTGTTTTAGTAACGGTACGATGAGTGCGCGGCTAACTCTAATAAGCCTAATGACTCGAAGAATTTGGAATACACGGGCGATACGCAGGGCTTCAATGGCAGGAATACTGGCAACAAAGTCGATCCAATGATGGCGTAGATAGAATTTTTTATTGCTGGCTTTGATTAGGCCATAGAAGAATCGCGACATGAATATCATACAAATACTGAGATCGATAAACAGTAATAGCTGTCTTGTCTCAGGGTCGACATGACTGAATGTCAGGACTAATACCACGACGACAGAAAACAGTGATAACACCATCATGGCTAAATCAAATGGACTAGGACCATTTAAGGCTTTCAGTGACCAGCGTTTTTTTTCACTCATGTTAAAAATCCGTTTATACAATAAATCTTTGCAATGATGCTAACAATGTAACTGTGGCGAGACAATCTCAAGGCATAAAAAAACACGCTCAAAGGCGTGTTTTATGTTCGATAAATATCATTACGGTATTAACCGTAATCAGTGGCTAACAAATTACACATCAACAAATTGGACTAAATCATCAAGCACGCGCTTTTTAATTTCAAGCTGTGCGTCTGATGCTAATCCATACCGTTGGGCCAGGATGACATAATCATCTTGGCTTAATGACACGGTCAATCTTGGTCGTTTAGGACGTTTTGTCACTTCTAAACCTAAGATAGAGCGAATTTGATCTGAAGGGCTAACACCTGCATCAAGCGCAGCTTTACGAATTAAGTATTGAAACTTTTCATCGAGGTCAAAAGCTACTTGAGTTGCTTTTGCTGCTTGCTGATTTTTAATCCATGTATCTGGTAATGATTTACCTTTACTCATGTCAGGTGTTACTCCTTAAATTGCGAAGATTAACTTGCTGGCCAAAACTCGCGAATGTCAGTCACTGGACGATACAAGGTTAACATTACATCTGTATCGCCGCCTTCGTACACTTCAATATCGACGGCTTGAGAATCTTCATTATTAACCAATGAATAGCTTTCAAATGCATTACCACGGTGCTGACTGCTATCATCTTGAGGTGGTTTTTGACCTCGGTAATCTTCACGGTGGAAGTAACCAAAACAGCCAAACTCAACTTGATGATATGCGCTAGCAAGCCAACGTCCGTATTCGCTATCTAATTCATTGGACAATGAAAGGGTTTTCAGCTCAGCGTTACCTGGTTCTTCAAAAATTTGACCAAATTGGTCTAAATCAAATAGCTGTTCTACAACGGCTCGATTCACTTTGATTGAAAAACTTAAATACGCTTCATCTTCTTGATGATACGAGAGGTAAATGGCTGTGCCACTATGACCTCTAAGTAACCACTCACATTGCTGTGAGCGTTCATACTCATAGGTATGTACTTCTTCAACTTTAAGTTGCTGCCCACGTAACTGTTCAGGTAAAGCAAAACTATCATCAAGGGAGATCATATCTCCCTTGAGTAGCTTGTTTACATGATCAAGCTGACGTTTTGGGGCTTCTTTCTTGCCGAAAAGGCCACTTAGAAATCCCATAGCTTAATTAACCTTTTTTCGCTTTTAGGCGCTCTAATACAGCATTAGCATTAGATTTTTGCTCGCCAATACCTGCTTCAGCTAGTTTAGCGTGCAGCGACTTGTCACTGTTTTCTTCAGCTAAGGCTTCAGAAGCTTGTAGGCGGTCATCAAACGACTGTTGACGCGCTTTGATACGCTCTAAAGAATCTTTAGCATTCATTAGCTTCGAGTTACTTGAAGCAAATGAGTCAGTGATAGTCGCTGTGGCTTTTTGAACACTTTCAGTGGTCTTAACCATGCTTAGCTGACGTTGGTAATCAGTTAACTGACGTTCAGTTTTCTTCACTAAGTCTTTTAAACGTACTGCGTGAGCAGAGAAGCTTGTATTAGCTGACTCTTGGTCTGCAAGCTCTTGGTCAAGTTGAGCAATTTTCTCTGCGACTTCGATAGCTAAAGCTTCGTTGTCTTTTTCAAGCGCTTGAGTGGCATAACCTTCATGCTCAGTAATGCTGCGCTTTAGGCGGTCAACTTCACGGCTGGCTTGCATTTCTTTGGCCATCACATCAGTTAATTCACGCTTCGCTTTGGTTAGATGCTTTTCAGCGTCACGAATTTCTTGTTCAAAAATACGGGTAGAATTTGCGTCGACAATATTTTGACCGACTTCATTAGCACCACCGCGAAATGCCGTTAAAATTTTATTTAAAATGCCCATGATATGGCTCCTTACTTCAAAAATTCGACAAGTTCGTCGATGACTTCTAAACAGTTATCAGACAATACTGATAATTCTTGTTCAATCTCTTCCATGCTTGAGGTGACGGATAGTGCACCGTAAACCACATACTTATCATCAATTTTTGCAAACGATGAAAGTGGCATTGGAATATTAAGTTCCAGCATGGTTTCAAACATTTGAGTGCGAGTGTCTTCTTTGACTTCGCTCTCGTCCCATAAGTAACTGATACACAAAATTTGGTTGTCAGTTACCGATACGAATACGGGTAATTCTTCACGACCAGCAACGTTGACTTGTAATACTTCGACATCACCGTCAATTGGGAAACAATCAAACTTCAAACCGGTATGACTCTCGTCGCCGAGTTCTGTTAGGTGATTAGCAATCTTATGGATATTCATATTTGTCCTTGTTGACATATTATGTCTTAGGTTTCAAAGATAGCACTTAGACATATTATGTCAAGGCTATTTTTGGTAGATTAAAAAAGATTCATCCCTTGATTCTCAGACCATGACGCTAAGTGGTAATGATAAAGCTGTAATGATCCAATTGTATTAATCTTAATATTGTCTTTGTCATCATAAAAGTTACCGGGGAATTCAAAAGAAGCGTGGATTAACCCCGGCGTTAACCAATCTTCTTCGATGGGTAACTGTTCGTTATGAGCAAGGCGTGTTCTTGCATCGAGCCCAGAACGCGTTGCTATGGTCCAGCCCCACTCACCAAAACTAGGCACATTATGATGATATTGCTCAACCGTAAAACCGGCTGATTCGATAGTGTTACCTACCGAGATAAATGCTTGTTGGGCATGATAAGGCGAGGTCGACTGTACCGTCATAGCACCATCAGCACTTAATAATTCTGCCAGTTTGCGGTAAAACAAATCAGAATATAATTTATTTAAATCGGGATGGCTTGGATCAGGCAAATCGATAATGATCGAATCAAACTTTTGATTATCACTAATCAGTTTATCTACGCCATTAAAGGCATCATCGTAGATAAGTGTCACTCGAGGATCGTTTAGCGCATCACCATTTAATGCCAACATGGCATTGCTTACATGCTCTGGCATGTTGTCTTGTGGCTGCTTAAATAAATCTACTAACTTTTCATCAAGATCCATTAACGTGACTGATTTCGGCTGCCACTTTAATACCTGTTTGAGCCCTAGACCGTCACCGCCACCAATAATCAGTACATTGTCCTGTCTCGCACTTGCTGCCAGAGTAGGGTGGACTAAAAAGCTGTGATAGATGTGCTCGTCGATACTTGAGAACTGTAATCTGCCGTTAATATAGAGCGAGTAAACAGGCGCTTGACCATTACCCCGCAATCTTTCAGTAAAAGTTAATTGCTGAAAACGTGTGGCTTCTGCATACACAACTTTGTCTTTATACAGCAGGTTATTGAAGTTTTGTTCCCAACTTGGGCCATGCATTGCCAATAATACCAATACGCCACTGGCGATAAAGTGCCCTGTTAAGATCAACTTTGCCCAGCGGATCTGATCCCAAAAACGCCAGATAAACACAAAACCAGCTAATAAATTCACACTGGCAGTCAGTGCTGCTGCAAGTTGAATGTCCAGCGATAGCATGAACATAACCCAAATGGCTGCTCCGACACCAGCACCGACATAGTCAGCGCCGTATATGGTGCCCGCATTGTGCAGCAGATGTTCTTCTGAAAGCGATTGACGTACACGGGCAATCAGTGGGATTTCCATCCCGATCATCAAGCCCAGAATAACCCCCCAAACATAAGGTAAGTATTCACTTAAGTTTTGTAAGGTACCGATGAAGCCGCCGTCAGGAATATGATCAGGTGGTAGGCCCAGTGTATTGGCAATTATTAATGGCAGTTGTTGACCAAAGCCAATCACTGCAGCGGTGATTAAAATGGCCAATGAACCACAAAATGCCACTGTCAGTTCAAGTAAGGCAAAACCAGTAAAGGCGCAGCGAATTTTGCGAGCTGCAAAAGCACCAATACCCATCGACACAATCATAATACCAATCATGGTATAAATCGCGGCTTCAAGCGCGCCTAAAATACGGCCCGCATAGTGAGATAAGAGGTATTCGTAAATAAGACCGCAGCCAGCAAGGAGTGCCATAATGCCCAATAAAAGAGCATCATCGAACCAAGCTAAGCTGCGTTTAGAAGGACTGCTCTGCTTGTTGCTGCCCTCCTGGCCATTTTCAAGCAAAGTGTTATTCATCAAATTACGCCATTAATGCCGCAAGAATAAGGGCGATACTGACACTAATAGCAAGTTCTACGGCTGCAACACCGACGTTATGCTGTTTCTCTACTTCGTCAGTTAAGTTAATTTGCGCCAGTACTAGCTTTTTAACGACGGCCAATAATACTGATAGTGCAATTAACATGATAATAGAGAAGGTTAACCAACCAACAATATTCATAAAGTAAGCAGAAGGGTCATAAATGATGAAATGGCTTGCCGCATTAAAGGTAAATGCCATCGCAATCATATAACCACTGTGACGCACTGCAATAGCAACTTGGCCTTGTTCTAAGGCTTTTTGCATTGAATCACCTTGATTACGTTTCGCATATTGATGCTCACGGAATCGGGTTAAGATCACTAGCATTAGCTGTGAAATCAAAAACGCAGTGAAAATAGCAATAAAGGTATCAAGGGTGATGTCTTCAGCCCACATTAATACTGAGCGGATGATAATCGCAGTAGCAATTGCGGCAGCGGCATCAACAATAGCAATCGACATATTGCCATTAACGATTTGACTGTTTTTGTCCACTTCATTTAGCGCAACTTTATCATGTAAGAAACGGCCAAATTTAATCAATATTAAACCGAATACACCATAGAAGGTCATGCCTATAGCTTCCATTGCATAAGAGTTTGCAGCTTCACCAGTGATAGCACCAGTTAATACAATACCCAAGGCTAAAACCGCACCTGCTGTGCTAACACCAAAAGCGAAGTTATCGCGTTCGGCTAATTCTGCACGGCTATTGACTCGCACACTCCAGCCTTGTAGATAACGCATTAGCGCTAACAAAACTACCGCAATGGTAATGTCGATTGCTAAAATAATAGCCAGGTCTAGGGTGAGCCCGAAGTCAGTTAAAAATGTCATGATTATTCCTTATTTGCCTCGGCGTACACCGCGAGTTGTGCGGCTTGATGAATTACGGAAACTGCTGTCTTTAGAGTAGGTCGAACGGAACTTACTTGAACTTGCACTTCTGGTGCCCGTTGTACTGGCTTTTGGCGCTGAAGTACTTTGTCTTGATAAACTTGTAGAGCCTGTGCGAGATTTTGCGTACGGGCTATTAAACTGTTTACCTTGAGAGTTAAACGTTTTCTTGGTGTTCTCGTAGGTGCGATTTTGCGCACTAGCCTGCTTTGGCGATGTATAACGGTAACGGCCTACATCGTTGTAGTAGCTGTAACCACGGTTATTTGACCAACGGTCGTAACGTACTGGGTTCATCACATTTGAGAACATCGAGTACATGCCGTACCAGGCCCAAAATGACATGCCACTGGAGTTACTTTGCCAGCTACCATAAGACGGGTTACCGACAAGTTGACTACCTGCGCCAAAATCTTCACTGCCATTTGCCAGTGCTGCAGCTTCTCGGCTGATAGAATTAACTCGTGCAAGCTGCCCGCCAGATAAATCGGCTACAACATTGACTGGATCAGACAGCATATCGTTATACAGACTTGAATCAGCTGCTTGGTAAATATTCTGCGCTTCTTCTAACTGTTGATCTAAATCGATGAAGTTGGCTGAATCAGATAATTCACTGGTACGTCTTTGTAGGGACTGGAACATTGGCCCTGATGTTCCCGCATCTTTTGCGAGCTCATCTAATAAAGGGACTAAATCAGGTTTACTTTGCTTAAGTAAGTTAGCGTACTGATTGAGCAAGGTCGCATTACGCAATTCACCCGCATTGAGCATCGAGTTTAATTGCCCCAAACGTTGTTGAGACAATTGCTGATACTGAGCAATTTTTTCAGGTCTGTCGTCACCACAACCTGTTAATGTTAAGCACAATATTATCGTTGAAAATACTGCGAGGACACGGGGAAGCATGCCAGCCATGTTTTCTCCAAATGGTAAGAAATTCATCTATAAATATAATAACAAACCGCATAAATATGTGCTCAATTACGACCAAATATTTATACGGTTAGGTATAACTAGTATACAGGTTATAGTAATCTTAATGGCATATTCAATTAAGACTTACATTAAACTTTTGTTATGAATGGTATAGCACATTTCGACATAATATGTCGATTGGAAAGTGTAACGCCGTATGTAAATTGCTGAAGGGATCGAATAATAATGCAAAACCAAAGTAACAATGCCTTATCTGCCGAATTATCTAACATTGCAGAACGTTACTGGTTAAGACTGTCTGATGAATGGCCTGAGGTTGCAGACAAACTTAATCAAACCCAGCAGCAAGAGTTAAGGACTGTTTTTGGGTTAAGTGATTATATTGCCGAGCAACTTTGTCGTAACCCTCACTGGATTGAAAGTTTATTCAATGGCTTAGTTGAAGACGTCGACAGACAGACTTTTTCTGCAGAACTTGACGCTAAACTTGAAGTACTGACTTCAGAGGAGGCGGTCAAATCAGCACTGCGTCAATATCGAAACCTGCAGATGGTGCGCTTAGCGTGGCGCGATTTTAAAAATTATTCCGATGTTGAATCCTCGTTATTAGATTTATCTGCACTTGCTGAAGCTTTAGTTATTGCCGCACGGGATTGGCTTTATAAAGAAATGTGCCAGCAATTAGGCACGCCTAGCGATGAAGAAGGTAACCCACAACCTTTGCTTATTCTCGGGATGGGTAAGCTCGGTGGCCGTGAACTGAATTTTTCCTCTGATATCGATTTAATCTTTACCTTCCCAGAGCACGGCGAAACCATTGGCGGCCGACGCGCTCAAGCCAATCAACAATTTTTTATCAGAATGGGGCAGCGATTAGTTAACTTATTGGATCAAGTTACGGTTGATGGTTTTGTGTTTCGTGTTGATATGCGTTTGCGTCCTTATGGTGAAAGCGGGCCATTGGTTGTGAGCTTCAGTGGTCTTGAAGATTACTATCAAGAGCAAGGACGAGACTGGGAGCGTTACGCCATGGTGAAAGCGCGAGTGCTTGGCCCTTGGACACAATACAGTGACGATTTACATGATTTGTTAAGGCCTTTTGTTTACCGAAGATACATCGATTTCTCAGCAATCGATTCATTAAGAAAAATGAAACAGTTAATTGCCCAAGAAGTTCGCCGACGTCAATTGACCGATAACATTAAACTGGGCGCAGGCGGTATTCGAGAAGTTGAATTCGTAGTGCAAAGTTTTCAGCTTATTCGTGGTGGTAGGGAGCCGTCATTGCGCCAACAAAGTTTATTCGGTGCGATTGATACTTTATATAACTTAGGCCAACTTGAATATCTTGCGGTAGATGAGTTGAAGCACAGTTATATTCTGCTGCGGCGCGTCGAGAATTTACTTCAAGCCATTGATGACAAACAGACGCAAACCCTACCTGACAATAGTGTGGATTGGCAGCGGTTGTGTGTTGCGATGAAATGCGAGGATGAAACTGAATTAAGAGCCAAAGTGACCGATGCTATGGCGCGAATCCACGGCCATTTTAAAGAGACTGTTGGCGGTGAAGATGAACATGATCAAACTGAGCATTGGACCAGTCAATTATGGGTGATTGAAGATCCTGACAATGCAGCAGCGTTATTGGATGAGCATTTAGTGGATGATGCGAACTTTTGGCCTACATTAATTGAGTGGCGCTCCACCACCACAAAACGCTCTATTGGTCCTAGAGGACGCGAAACCCTTGAAAAACTCATGCCGAGGTTGTTGTCTGAATTGCTCGAACAACCTATTCCAAGTGTTGCATTAAAAGCAGTGTCTGGTGTGTTAGAGCAGATTTTAACTCGCACCACTTATCTTGAACTATTGTGTGAAAATCCTGGTGCTCGACAGCAGTTGATTAGCTTATGTTGCGCTAGCCCTTGGATTGCAGAAGAGTTAGCCAACTTTCCAATGTTGTTAGATGAGCTAATCGACCCATCGCAACTTTACGACACCACCTCTGTTGACGATTACACAAGTGAATTAAGACAGTATCTACTGCGTGTGCCAGAAGATGACATGGAAATGCAGATGGAAGCATTACGACAATTTAAGTTGTCTCAGCAGCTAAAAATAGCAGCTGCTGATGTGACAGGGGTTTTACCTGTGATGGAGGTGAGCGATCACCTAACCTTTTTGGCAGAAGCGATTATCGAACAAGTTGTGCTGCAAGCATGGCATCAAGTGTCGGCTCGACATGGAGTACCAGAAGGCACAAGTCCAGATAAAATGGGCTTTGCCATTATTGGTTATGGCAAGTTAGGCGGAATCGAACTCGGTTATGGTTCAGATTTAGATTTAGTATTCTTGCGTAATAGTCTCAACACCGGGGAAACCGATGGCAAGAGACCCATCGGTATTGGCCATTTCTATTTAAAGTTGGCACAACGCATTGTGCATTTGTTTGCCACGCGCACAACATCTGGCGAGCTGTATGAAGTCGATATGCGCCTAAGACCTTCAGGTGCATCCGGTTTATTAGTTACCGAAGTCGAGCAGTTTAAAGAATACTTGCAAACAGAAGCGTGGAATTGGGAGCATCAGGCGTTAGTTCGTTCTCGTTTTGTTTATGGTGATAATCAACTGGCAGCTCGCTTTAGTGAGATCAGAACTGAAGTATTGTCGCAGCCTCGAGAACTCACTGAACTGGCAAAGCTCGTCAGAGACATGCGTATTAAGATGCGTGACCATTTGCTAAAAGTCAGTAGTGATAAGTTTGATTTAAAGCAAAGTGTGGGCGGCATTGCTGATATTGAGTTCATGGCGCAATATTTGGTGCTTGCTAACGCTAATGAGCATAAAGAGTTAGCCATTTGGTCTGATAATGTACGCATTTTTCAAGTGCTAGCTGAGCTTGAAATTTTACCTATGATGACCGCACAACATCTGACGCAAACTTATTGTTGGTTACGAGATGAAAATCATCGACTGACTTTACAACAACAAAAGGGCCAAATAGATGCTGATGTTGCAGATAAAAACGTCTCTCAGGTTATTGACATTTATCAGCATATTTTAGGCTCTGAAGTTAACCCGTAGCAGTTTTGGTTATCAGTGATGGCTTTTAGTTAAATTTGCTATGGCTAATTAAAACTTTAATTAGCCATGATGCTTAGGAAAAATATAAGTATCACAAAAGTAAAAAGCGGCTGAAGCTGCTTAGTTAAGTACAATAAATAGAAGCTCGCTTCACTTTTAACCGATTAATTAGAATAATGGTTTAGATATTTAGCAGAGTGAACTTAAAGCTGCTACGCTGAATGTTATCTAGTAACTGATTGAATTGAAATTTAAATACGTTACTGCTAATAATAAAAACAACACCTTACTCTTCGACACTCTGGGCTGGAAACATGTTGACTGCACCGATACGCGACAATGAAGAAGCGCGCTTACAAACTCTGCGGAATCTAAATGTATTAGATACAGCAGCAGAAGAGCGCTTTGATCGTATTACTCGATTAGCTAAACGGTTATTTTCAGTCTCTATATGTTTAGTGAGCTTAGTTGATGAAAATCGTCAATGGTTTAAATCGTGTCAAGGCCTTGTTGCTACTGAAACCCCACGTGATATTTCATTTTGTGGTCATGCTATACATCATGATGGGCCATTTGTGATTAATGATGCCTCAGCTGATCCCCGATTTAGTGATAATCCTCTTGTTACACAAGCGCCGCATATTCGCTTTTATACCGGCCACCCCTTAACCATGCCTAACGGTATGCGAGTGGGTACTTTATGTATCATTGATGATAAACCTCGTGAGTTTGGCGAAGAAGATCAAGTCGCACTTAAAGATTTAGCTGAAATGGTTGTGTCAGAGTTAGTGTCTATTCAGCAAACAACCTTAGATGAATTGACCGGGATTTCTAATCGCCGTGGTTTTGAAGTCTTGGCAAACCAAGCCATGGCGACGTGGGATAGAAATAACGTAGGCAGTTGCTTAGTCTTTTTTGATTTGGACTTTTTTAAAGAAATTAATGATTCTCATGGCCATGATGCTGGAGATAGGGCACTAAAAAGCTTTGCAAATTTATTGACCCAAGAGTTCAGAGACTCTGATGTTATTGCTCGCTTTGGTGGTGATGAATTTTTGGTATTATTTTGCGAATGTAATGATGGTCATGTGACATTTGCACTAGAGCGCTTTAAGCGTGCACTTAAAGTGCATAATGCTACAAGTAATGAGCCATTTGAGCTTGCTTATAGTGTCGGGTTTGCTTCTCGAAAGGCGAAACAAGAACTTGATGTTATTCAGTATTTAGAACTAGCAGATAAAGAAATGTACCAAGTAAAAGCACTACATCACCACGAGCGCTGAAGCAAATTGATACATTATCTGGCCATTCCGTTGACGATTTTCCGAGCTTTATCACTGTTCTATTTTATCACTCGCCTAGACTAAATGAATGAATAAGTAAGTGATCTTTTTCAGCGCTAAATGCGTAAATCAAGTATTGCTTATTTAAAAGATTATCATCGTCGTAATTGCAGTATCTAGTCAGGAGTCTTTCCATGAAAAATGCCATAGATATTTATCAAGCACTGAAAGTGTTTAATAAAATCACTGAATTTGGTGAAAAGCAGGCAAGTGACGCTGGCTATAACTCTACCTATCACCTTTGTGGCTTGCACGCAGAAACGGGTTATGACGGCTATACCATTACCCTAAGTGATGGCCGAACTTCGCTTAATATTTACTTTCATAATAAATATCAATTTGACTACCCTGATAATGAAGCATTTGAAAACTTTATGCGCCGCTTTAGTGACGTGATGAAACATACCGTTCAATAAGATAAGGCTCCCATACATGGTACTTGGTACTTGGTGCTTGGTGCTTGGTACTTGGTGCTTGGTACTTGGTGCTTGGTGCTTGGTGCTTGGTGCTTGGTGCTTAATTAGTACTTGGCAGTTAGCATTAACTGATTCAGAGCTTGAATCCAGCCTTATAACTGATTGGTTTTTTACCAACATCTCAAAGTGTTAAATCCAGCGCTTCATTTCTATTAAACGACTGATGGTTCTTCTAAACTCAAAAGACAATGCACCACCAGTGTATAGCTCATTGATATTGAAGCAGGAGGAGACTGTCAGTGATACTTTTTGGTCATAAAACTCATCGACTAAACTAATAAACCGCCTTGCTGGATCATCATTGGTGGCGTAATTTAGCTGACGTTCACCTGTCTTTGTGCCAATAGCTGCATCTTCAGTGCCTCTGGCTTTAATCCAAGATCTAACTTCTCCACCTAGTTGCGGTATTTCATCAATTACGACATGTTCAAATTGACTGGCAATTTCTATGTAATCTAATTGAGAGCGAGGTCCGTCACATAGCGCAGCAAAGTTAAACCAAATAAGTTTATTTACTCGGGCTTTAAAAGGAATTGGACGATTACAAATGATGATGTTGTCATTGTTAATACAAACAGCTGCTTCATGGGGATAGTATTTCCCAGCTAATTGAATAAATTCTTGGTGCTCCATCGTAAGAGGCAAAGTAATTTGTTCTAACAGTGGTGCGGCAGGGGCTTGGTTAATACGGTGATCAATCAAGCCGTTAAGTTCTACCTGTTTAACTTGCTTAATTGATAGTTCAATAAAAGGTAAAAAACGCTCTCTTTGTAGCCCACCTTCATAAAGTCGATTAATTTCAATATTAGATGTAGCGACTAAAATGACGCCTTGATTAAATAAATGCTCGAATAGACGGCCGAGAATAATCGCATCACCAATATCTGAAACAAAGAACTCATCAAAGCAAATAACCTGATATTGGTCAGCGTATAGATGTGCAATATGAACTAGAGGGTCGTTAATTCCTTTACTGCTATTAAGTTGATGGTGAACAGCAGCCATAAACCGATAAAAGTGTAATCTGAGTTTACGCTCAGTGCTCAGATTATTGTAAAACAAATCCATCAAGAAGGTTTTGCCTCGGCCGACATCTCCCCACAGATACACACCTAACGGTGCGGCGTATTGGCTTTTGGAGGACTTAGTTGAAGGAGAGGTTATCGTTTGTTGATTATTAAGTTGCATGAACAACTGGTTTAGTGCCGTGAGCGCTTGCTCTTGAGCGGGATCATTAATCAGAACATCGTGGGTTGAGTCCCGAGAGCTTGATTTAGATTGCACTATTTTAGCGCGATATAACTGTAATAAATTGGTTGTCACGCTATTGCTACTCATTAGCCAAAAAGTCATTCCATATAGCAAAGTATATCAGCAATTAAATTAGCTTATAGCGGCATTTCATTTTCAATTATCGAAATAGTGTTTATACCTGAGTGAAAACATAAGACAGCTGGCCTCGGCTTGAAACATTGGTTTTTTTGAAAATATTCTGAATGTGCATTTTAACGGTATTGATTGAGATACTTAAATTGGCAGCAATTTGCTCGTTAGATAAGCCTTGGCACACTAACGACAACACTTGCTGTTCTTTTTTAGTGGTTAATGAAAGTAACTCTGTCTGGCGTTGGGTGATAGGTTGGCGCTTACGGGATTGAATATAGTGCGACATAGCATCATGGCTAAAATAGAGTTTATTGTTATCTATATTTTTTAATGCTTCGATGATTTCGATAATAGAAGCTGACACTGCCAAACCACCGTGAAAACCATTGGCGATTAGTAAGGTTTCAGTATCTGAGTTAAATGCAGTGCAAAAAGCAAGGTGTTTGCCTTCAGAGATAAGTTCTGCAGATAGATTTGGGATATGTTGCTTAGGATCATCAACAAAATGCAGAAGGATTTTTTTGTGCTGATCAGCTTGTTGCCAATGAAAGTCGAGAGGATCATGGCTGATAGTATTACATTTGAGTAGCTCAGTAATTTGACAGAGCTGTTTAGTCAGAGGCTCAGGAATATCGCCTAAGAATATATCCGATAAAATCATCTTACGTCCTTGTTGAATACAACCAACTATTGAAGTCCTTAACAATAGTTTGCTTATGTTAGCGAAGCGGATTATTACATATATTTTAGAAACACTGAAGTTATTAATGAATTAGCTAAATAAGCCTCGTTTTAAAGTGAATGACATGTAAATGCAATGTTATTTGTTGTTTTAATTTAGTTGGTTTACTATAAGTCGAAAATTTATAATAAAAAGGATACTGCTGGGTATGAATAACAAAGGAAACGGGGTGACTTTTATTGGTCCCGAAACTTCACTGGATGGGGAAATGACAGTAAAAGGGCCTGCTTTGATTGCTGGTCAAGTCAAAGGTGTTATTCGTTCAACAGACCAAGTTAAAATTGAAGTAGGTGGCGAAATTGACGGTGAGCTTTACTGTCAAGAATTACGAGTTTGTGGTGTGTTTAAAGGTTCTTTACACTGTAACAGTCTCGTCATCGTAAGCTCTGGTGTAGTTGAAGGTGATGTTTCAAGTCATAAAATGGAAATTTATGATGGTGGTCAATTCTTAGGTGCTAGAACTAAAGGCCCTGAGCAAGGCGTTTTACCTGAATTAGCGGCAGATGAACAACCTGTTGCTTCATATAACGCTCCATTTATCGAAGAGCCAGCATACGCCTCCCCAAAGGCTGAAGCGCCTATTGCAGAGGCGCCGATAGCACAGGCTGCAAAAGTGAGTAATGTTAACGTAATGGCTGAGCCGATTACGAATGTTGCTGTTGACGCTCCTCAAGTCAAAACTGAGATTAAACCAGAAGTTAAACCTGAACCAATTTCTGATATCAGAGACAACTTGCAAGCAGACATTCAAACGAATGAGCCTGTTTTAAAAGCAGAACCTAAAGCTGCTGCGCCGCAAGAGCAACGTACTGCTGCAACATCAGCACCAGTACAAAGCAATGATACTGAAGCTGCTTCAAAGCCAAAATCTAAACTTGAAATTAAGCCTCAGCCTAATCCTCAAGCGCAATTAGCAGCTAAAGCTGCGGCAGAAAAAGCGCAAGAGAAAAAGTCGGGTTCTACTAAGTTTGTTGTTGCTGGTGTTGTGTTAGCTGCTGCAGTAGGTGCAGTGGTTATGAAGCCTGAATTAGCAGAAGACTTAATGGCTCAATTCAATCAGCCTGCATCTCAAAATGAAGCATCTGTACCAGCAGTTAAAGATGTTGTCGTTGAAGAAGTTGTAGAAGCTGAAGACGTGTCAGAGCTTAATAATGTAGTTGATGCTGAAACCGCATTGGCTCAATTAGATGAAGCTGCACAATCTGAAGCCACGTTAGAGTTTGAAGCTGGCTTAGAAGAAGTAGCTGATGACCAGGAAGCATTATTAGCTGATTTAGGTACGAGCTTAGAGGCTGATATTGCAGCTGAAGCTGATGAAGTTATTGTGGCAGCTGAAGAAGCGACAGAAACTGATGCGGTAGATAAAACTCAAGTAGACAGCTTATTAGCTGATTTATTGGCTGAAGAACGTACAGAGTCAGTAGAGGCTGTTGATACTGTTGAAGACACTTCAACAGGTAATCTGTAACCTTTACAATCAGTCATTAGATTAACAGAATTAGATTGTTATATTTGACTGAAAAGAGTGAAATACCTAACTTAGGTATTTGATAAAAGGTCCTCAATTGAGGGCCTTTTTTTGTGCCATTGGGGCCGACTATATTTATACCGTCTCATCTTTTACCCACTTATATTTATTGCTTTATTATTCTATGGGTACTTTTATTAACACTTTTATTTGCCGCTAGTCATTCGCCTTATTCTGGCTTTTTAAACTCCCACTAAACTCGTCAATTTAACCAAGTTTAAGTAAATCCATCGCACTCAATTCTCTGCGCTAATCTTGTGCGCACTGAAATGGAGCTGCACTTTGTTGGTGCGTTTTTGTCGTTATAAATATTATTGTTTTTATCATATCCCTTTAAAAACAGAGGTTTATAAGTTTGGCCTAATGATTGAATTGTAATTGGAAACAAATATATAACAATCACACTTTTGGAGGTCGAGATGAAACTCGTCAGCGCTATCATCAAGCCATTTAAATTAGATGATGTCCGAGAAGCAATTGCTGGAATGGGCATTGAAGGAATGACTGTAACTGAAGTAAAAGGTTTTGGTCGTCAAAAAGGGCACACTGAACTTTATCGTGGCGCAGAATATCAAGTTGATTTTCTTCCTAAAGTGAAATTAGAAATTGCCACTAAAGCAGAAAATTTAGAAGTATTACTTGAAGCAATTACTACAGCTGCCCATACCGGCAAGATTGGTGATGGCAAAATTTTCGTAACTGATCTTGAACAGGCAGTCCGTATCCGTACGGGTGAGCTTGATAACGAAGCACTATAAGGGGGCTGAAATGGAAGAGTTAGCAGCGTTAGGAACGACAGTCACTGAGTTACGTTTCGCATTAGATACGTTTTACTTTCTAATCTCAGGTGCATTAGTTATGTGGATGGCAGCAGGTTTTGCCATGCTTGAAGCAGGTTTAGTTCGCTCAAAAAATACCACAGAAATTTTAACTAAAAACGTATGTTTATATTCAATTGCGTGTGTGATGTACCTGTTAGTCGGTTACAACATCATGTATGTCGATAATGTTGAAGCGGGTTGGTTGCCATCATTTGGTTCGCTAATTGGTTCACAAGCAGATGGTGCTGACCATGCGCTTGAGTCTGACTTCTTTTTCCAAGTGGTATTCGTAGCAACAGCTATGTCAATTGTCTCTGGCGCAGTTGCTGAACGTATGAAGCTTTGGTCTTTCCTACTTTTCTCTGTGGTACTGACAGCCGTTATTTACCCAATTGAAGGTTACTGGACTTGGGGTGGCGGTTTCTTATCTGCTGCAGGTTTCGTTGACTTCGCTGGTAGTGGTATTGTTCATATGGCGGGTGCAGCTGCAGCTATTGCCGGTGTATTACTACTAGGAGCGCGTAAAGGTAAATACGGTGCAAACGGTTCAGTAAACCCAATTCCTGGTTCGAACTTGCCAATGGCAACCTTAGGTATGTTTATTCTATGGATGGGCTGGTTTGGATTTAATGGTGGTTCTCAGTTATTGGTTTCTGATGCAGAAAATGCTTCAGCAGTCGCTAAAATCTTCGTTAACACTAACTCAGCAGCAGCATTTGGCGCAGTGTCAGCGTTAATTGTTTGTAAGATTGTTTGGGGTAAAGCAGATTTAACCATGATATTAAATGGTGCATTAGCAGGTCTTGTTGCTATTACTGCTGACCCATTATCACCATCATTATTGATGGCAGCTGTTACAGGTATTGTCGCTGGTGGTGTTGTTATCTTCTCGATTGTTGGTTTTGACCGTATCAAAATTGATGACCCAGTCGGTGCGATTTCTGTTCACGGTGTATGTGGTTTCTTAGGCTTAATGTTAGTTCCATTGTCAAATGCTGATGCAAACTTTGGTGCTCAGCTATACGGCGCAGCAGTTATCTTTGCTTGGGTATTCGCGGCTTCATTCGCAGTATGGTTTGTCCTTAAAGCGACTGTAGGTATCCGTGTAACCGAAGAAGAAGAGTATAACGGTATGGATGCATCAGATTGTGGTGTAGATGCCTACCCAGAGTTTGTTTCAATTAAATCAGCTAGTTAAGTTTTGATTTAAATTGGAGTGAGGTTAGAAAAGCAGAGCTATTTAGCTCTGCTTTTTTTGTTATACTGAAAATAAGATAAGCCTTAAAAGGTCACACTATGAACATACGAATTATGAACACGCGAATGAAGCTGGTCGTCATGATGAGTATCACTGCTATGCTATTGAGTGTGTCAGTTTCACCTGCTTATGCAGGTAAAGTCGTGGTGCGCAAAGCCTCTGAACCTTTTGATGCTTTTGCCGTTAGAGATCAAGTACAACAAGATCATCAATGGCAAGAAATGTTACGTATGCAGCAACAGATCCAAATTTTACAGGCCTTACCGGTTGGTTGTTTGCCAATTGCCGTGCCATATCGCTATTTCAGCTGCTCAGGCAATGCTTATCGTCCTTATTCTTATCAAGACCAAGAGCTATATATTCAAATTGATGAGCCAAGCTCGCAGCAAGTTCCACGAAAGCCGTCACAAAAACCTTAGCGAGCAACAAAGCTTAAGCACGAGGCTCAAAAAGCCTCTTATTATATTCTGAATAAAGCGGAATTTTTACCTCATTACATAACTGGCGAGGAGTTGGATAAACTCCGCTATTACTGACCAGAGCATCACTGACAGTGCCCTAAAAATAGCGCTAACGGTGTTAACTCATTGCATCGCTTATATCACTTGCACTGCTAACATCACATACAGTTGTGACTTGAATGGCTTACAGCTTACAGCTTACAGCTTACAGCTTACAGCTTACAGCTTACAGCTTACAGCTTACAGCTTACAGCTTACA